>CAVRDQ010000086.1:0-74755 GCA_963719655.1 uncultured Acidobacteriota bacterium
TTGGCGGGGCCAGCCTCCGGAGGCTTGTAGCTGATGGTGTACTGGTTGCGAATATCCCTGGCGATCTGCTGCGAGATCTCCTCGACCTGGCTGAGGTCGGAGGGGAAATACGCCACGCCGCCGGTCTGCCGGGTAATCTGCTCGAGCGACTTGCGGGCCCTGCGCTCTCCCGCGCCGAGGATGGCGATGGCATAGACCGTGGGACCGCCGTTGACGGAGAGCGCACGTACGGCCAGCTCCAGGTTATAGCTGCTGATGTTGTCCTCGCCATCGGTGACGACGAGGATGATGCGCTTTTTGAGGTGGGCAGACTGCATCAGGTGATCGCTGGTGGCGACCAGCGCATCGTACAGTCCGGTGCCGCCGCGAGCTTCAATGTGCTCAAGGGCGCGGGCGAGAAGGTCCACGTTACCGGTGAAGTCCTGATCGAGATAGTACTGGTCGTTGAAGTTGACGATGCAGACTTCGTCCTGCGGATTGCTGGCCTTGACCAGGTTGATGGCCGCCGCGTTGACGCTGGGACGCTTGCTGCGCATGCTGCCGGAGTTGTCTATGACGATGCCGAGGGCGACGGGAACATCGTCGCGGCGGAAGGCCGAGATGCGCTGCGGCTTGCCGTCCTCAAAAACCTGAAAGGCCTCGCGGCCGAGGGTGCTGACCAGGCGGCGATGCTCGTCCACCACGGTAGCCGCCAGCGTGACCTCCTGCACATCGGTGCGGAAGGTGAAGACGCCCTGCGCGTTCTTCTCGGGCTCGTTGCTTTGTTGCGGAGCGGGCGTGGTGGTAGGGGGCTGCGCCGCGGGTTGCGCCGCGGGCTGCGCGGAAGATTCCTGAGCGGCAGGTTGTGCAAAGGGCTCGGCGGCGGCCGCGGGCTGTGCAGCGGGCGCCTGCGCAAAGGCCGTGGTGCAGGCGAGCAGGCAGAGCATGGCCGCCACGGGGAGGCAGTTGAGGAATGGACGCGAGGTTCTGCGCGAAATCCATTTGCGGGTTGGCCGGGCGAGTGGCATCGGGTTCCTGTGTGGCCTCGCAAGCGGGCCGCGAATACCTAATGTAATCGCCCCATGCGCGTGCGGCAACGTTTGTGAGGATCAGGAGAGCCTGATTGCTTACTGCGGAAGCGCTGTTTCAGGGTGGGAATCGCGGGCCGGGGCCAGGAATCGAGCCGCATGGGGTTGGGCGCTAGAACATCAGCCTGCGGTGCTCCTTGAGGATGCAGCGGTCCATCACCACGCGGAGTCCGGCGCGGCGGGCCTTTTCGGCCGCCATCTCGTGCACCACGCCCTCCTGGAGCCAGAGAGCATGGAGAGCGAGGGCAATGGCCTCATCCACGATCTCCGGCACGGCCTCGGAGTGGCGGAAGACGTCCACCAGGTCAATCTTTTCGTGGGCCGCGGCCTCGGTGAGCGTGGGGTAGCAAGGCTCGCCGAGAACCTCGGTCAGCGTGGGATTGACCGGGACGATGCGGTATCCGGCGCGCTGGAGGTAGGCCGCAACGCCGTGGCTGGGGCGCGCGGGACCGGCCGAAAGTCCGAGGACGGCGATGGTCTTTGCGTGCTCAAGAATGTGGCGGATGTCGGCTTCGCGGTTTTCGAAGTTCACGGTAAGTCCTCTGGGGATGGGATGCTGGACGGGGCGGCGGCGATGCAGCGGCGGGCGAAGGGTGGCGGCTTAGTCCCTTTTGCGTTCGCTCTTCAGGCGCCACAGGCGCAAGGCGGTTTTGCGCACCGTTTCGTTCACGTTCTTGTTGACGGCAATCGCGCGCTGGTCCTTGATGAGCAGATGCTGGATGAGTGGCAGGGAGACGTCAATGGGCGTCTTGGGATTGTTGACCAGGGTACGCAGGACGCCATAGTTCTTCATGCACTGGCGCTTGCCGGCGATGGCGCGGAGTACGCTCTCCTGCACGTTCTTCATGGCGGCAAAGGTCTCCATTTCGGCGTCGTTGACTTTGGGCGAGTCGAGCACGGCGAGAGAGACGAGCTTGGAGCGGTCGCGGATGAGCACCATGCGCTCCTCGCGGTTGCCGCGCATGGCCAGCTTGATGCGCTCGCCGATGCGAAGGGTGCCGACGCGCTGGAGGAGCGAGAGATGCTTGCTCTCATCCTCGCTCTCCGCCGTGGCGTCGCCCTTTTGAACCTTCAGCATCAGCTTGTCCAGCACATCGTCCTCGCCCGGCGCGCTGGCGACCAGTTCGAAGGCACTGCCCTCTTCTTTCGCAACCTCCTCGGCATGGCTGGCGATGTATTGCAAGGCGGCCTCGTCGGCCTCATCGTCCTCGCCGGTGGAGAGAGTGCCGTGGCGCATTCGGCTGACCGCGGCTTCACCGGACGTAACTTCGCTGGCCGCGACTTGACTGGCGGAGGCTGTGCGGGACGGAGCGGAGAGCAAGTCACCCAGGTGGATGGAGGCGCGCAGACGGGCGCTCTGCCGCATGGCCTCCAGCATGGGCGGCGAGGCCTGGCGGGCGCAGGCTTCCACCTCGGAGAGCGGCAGCGAGGGATTCTCGCACAGGGCGGCCACCAGCGCCGGACGCGCCGACGGATGATGCAGCAGGTGGACGAGGACTTCAATGGGCGTTGCCGGGTCGGCCGCCACGGCGCAGAGGGCAGACAGATCGAAGCGGGCCAGGGTCTCAGAGGCCGTGGAGCCGTACTCGTAGCTGCGGCTGAGGTGGACGAGAATCTCCACCGCCTCGGCCGCGGGCAGCTCAATCTCTCCGGCGGCCGCGCGGCGCATCATGGAGGGCGGAACGTCGCCGCGAAGGATCATCTCGGCCAGACGCTCCACCTTAGGCCAGCTCCTTCATGCGGCGCACCGAGCGCTCCAGCTCGTCGTAGAGGATGGGCGAGAGGCTGCGGTCAAAGACCTCCAGCAGCGACTGGTAATACCAGAGGGTGCGATCGCGCGGCACGCTGAAGCGCTCCCAGATGGCGGGACCGATGCGGCGATAGTCGGCGAGGATGGAGCGCGCGTTGTAAACCTTGTCGGCCAGCATGATGAGCTGCGCTTCGCGGTCTGCCATGGGGATGGCCGCCAGGTGATGGCGCTTGCGATCCTCCCAGGGTGGCTTGGGCTTGACCAGCGTGTCACTGGCCTGGAGCACCCAGCGGGCGACATCGTCTCCAAAGGCGTGGCGAATGCCGTTGAGCGTCTCTTCCCCGCCCTGGTCCTCGGCGGCGTCATGCAGAAGGGCGGCGATGGCAACGTCCTCGGCGGCACCCTCCTCGAGCGCGAGCGAGGCCACGCCCAGCAGGTGCGCCACGTAAGGCACGCCGCTGGCCTTGCGGCGCTGCTTGCCGTGCAGGCGGCAGGCCAGGTCGAGCGCATGCTCAAAGCGCTCGCCCAGCTGTGCTCCGGAAAGCTGTGCGCCGGAAAGCTGCGCGCCGGAAAGCTGTGCGCCGGAGTGCGGCGTTGCTGGCTGCGGGGCTGGATGGCCGTCACTCGTCTGCGGCACGGGCTGTCTCCCTTCCAAAAAGGATACGGCCAAATCTTTACCTTTGGCTACCGTTTGCGCAAGCTACTTCTGCTCTTCGCGGCGCATGTGCAAATAAGCCCGGATGAACGGGTCCAGATCGCCATCGAGCACCCGGTCCACGTCGCCCACCTCGAACTTGGTGCGGTGGTCCTTGACCATGCGATAGGGCTGCAACACGTAGGAGCGAATCTGCGAGCCGAAATCAATGTCCAGCTTGGAATCCTCCACCTTGCGGCTGATGGCGCGCTTCTTTTCCAGCTCGTACTCGTAGATGCGGGAGCGCAACATCTTGAAGGCCCGCTCGCGGTTCTTGTGCTGGCTGCGCTCGTTCTGGCAGGCCACCACCAGGCCGGTGGGAAAGTGGGTGATGCGCACGGCGGAATCCGTTGTATTGACGTGCTGCCCGCCCTTGCCGCCCGAGCGGTAGGTGTCAATGCGAATGTCCTCCGGCTTGATGTTGACCTCGATGCTGTCGTCAATTTCCGGAGCCACGTAGACGCTGGCAAAGCTGGTGTGGCGGCGCGCCTGCTGGTCAAAGGGCGAGATGCGGACCAGGCGATGCACGCCAATCTCGCTGGTCAGCAGGCCGTAGGCGAATTCGCCGGTGGCGCTGAAGGTTGCGTTCTTGATGCCGGCCTCGTCGCCCGGCTGCAGGTCGTTGACCTCGGTGGCGAAGCCTTTGCGCTCGCACCAGCGCAGGAACATGCGCAGCAGCATCTCCGCCCAGTCCTGGCTTTCGGTTCCGCCGGCGCCGGGGTGAATGGTGACGATGGCATTGCTGCGATCCATCTCTCCGCTGAGCAGGGTCTGGGTCTCCAGGCGCTCGATCAGCTCGCGCAGGGCGGCCATCTCGCCGGTGACCTCGGCCCCGTCAATGGCTTCGCCTTCGGCGGCCAGCTCGAAGTAGGCGGCAATGTCGTCCACGCGGCGGCCAAGCTCGGCGTCGGTGGCCAGGCCCTCTTCCAGGCGCTTGCGCTCGCGCATCGTCTTCTGTGAATTTTCGGAGTCGTTCCAGAAATTCGGGTCGGCGGCCGCAGCCTCGACCTTCTCTAGCCCCGCCTTGAGCGTGGGGGCGTCAAAGATACTCCTGAAGCTCGCGGGCTTTGCCGCGTAGTGCGGAGAAGTTCTGTTCGAGCTGCTGATCCAACATCGGCAATCCTTTACGGTGAAGCCCTAAAATCGAAAAGCTATCTGTTTTAGAACCTTTGAATAGCCATACCTGAAAACTAAAATCTTTTTGTTTTAGAACCCTTAAATAACAGTTATACGGGCACGGCCTGCGTCAGGCGCTCGCTGGCGCGCTCGCGCCACAGCAATCCGGTGATTGCAATTATGGCACAGAGCAAGGGAAACCAGTCTCCGTAGCGGGTGTAGAAGGTCTGATCGCCTTCCAGTCCGTAGGGCGCGTCCAGCGCCATCCGCTGGTTGCGCGGCAGGCTGGCCACCACGCGGCCAAGAGGGTCAATGCTGCCCGTGATGCCGGTGTTGGTGGAGCGCAGGACCCAGCGATGGTTTTCCACGGCCCGCATGCGCAGCATATTCAGATGCTGCCAGGCGGCGCCGCTCTCGCCATACCAGCCGTCGTCGCTGATGTTAATGAAGACCTCGGCGCCGTGCGCGGCAAACTGGCGGACCTCGTGGGGAAAGACGCTCTCATAGCAGATGAAGACGCCGTAGCGGTGCGCGCCGATGTCCAGGGGCTGGCGCTCGCGTCCGCCGCTGGTGAAGACGCCGACCTCGTGCGTCAGAGCCTTGGCAAAGCCGAAGGCCCAACTGAAGGGCACGTACTCGCCCCAGGGGACGAGGTGGACCTTGTCATAGCGCTGCACCCCCACGCCCAGGGGTTCACCAGCACGGCGGAGTTGAAGACCAGTTGATCCTCGCCGGGGTGCGGAGCGGCGTCCATGGCGGTGGCTCCTGCCAGCAGCCAGGCGTGCTGCTGGCGCACCAGCTCGCGCGTGGTGGAGACGAAGACGCGGTCGTCGGCGACAAAGGGCGCGGGCGATTCCGGCCAGATGATGAGCGGCGCCAGCGACGGGTCTCGTCCAGAAGGCGGCGCATGGCTGATGGCGGCCAACTCAGCAGCCAGCTTGCTGTAGTCCTCGTAGCTCCACTCGCGCACGATGGGGACGTTCTGCTGCACCAGCGTGGCATGGCCCTCGGCGGTGGCGGGCTCAAAGCGGACGAGTGCCGTGGATTGCAGGGCGATGGCCGCCGTGAGCGCGGCCGTGAGCAGGGGCCGGCGCTGGCGCTGCGGCATGAGCGCGGCGGCGGCAAAGACCGTGTTGACCACCGCAATCTCAAAGCTGATGCCGTAGACGCCCGTGAAACTAGCCAACCGGGCGAGCGGGAGATTATCAATCTGCGTGTTGCCCAGCAGGTCCCAGGGAAAGCTGACCAGGTAGGCGCGCAGAAGCTCCACGGAGACCCAGAGGAATGGCGCCAGCAGAAGAGCGCGGCGCAGGCTGGAACCACGGCGCGCGGCCACGGCCATCAACATTCCGAAGAGCGCGTGGTGCAGCCCGATGTAGAGCGAAAAGAGCAGCAGAAGAAGCAGGCTGACCGCTTTGGGCAGGCCTCCGAACAGATGCATGACGGGATAGACCCAGTAGCAACTGCCGAGATAGAAAATGGTGCCGCTCAGCCATCCCAGCCAGAAGCCCTGCCACAGGCGCGCCGGAGCGAGCGGTGAAGCCGAGTCGGCCTGCAGCAGTTCGGCGGCGTCGGCGCGGCGGGCGCGCAGCAGGGCCATCAGCAGCGGCGCCAGTGCCACCCAGCAGAGCCACACCAGATTGGGCCGGGGAAAGATGAGCACCTGCAGCAACCCGCTGAGGGCCGCCAGCAGCCATGCGCTCTTGCAAATGGACTTCACAGTGTCGAGTCTAACAAATGCCGTCGTTGAGGCGGCGGTAACGGTGGAACTGATAATCCTCCAGCTTGCGGCAGCTCATCCAGCGCCAGCGGATGGCCTCGTCGCGGCGCAGGCCGACGTGCGGCAAGACGGTGGGCCGAAGACCCTCGGGAGTGCTCTGCCCAGCCTCGATAGGCGCGACGGTGACGAACTTTTCATCCATCAGCCCGGCCAGCAGAAGCTGGCTGTAGAGCGACGGTCCGCCCTCACAGAGAAGGTGTTCGACTCCGTAGCGCTCACGCAGCAGGCTCACGGCCCGGGCAAGGTCCACGCCATCGCCAGTTGAGTCCACGGCGAGGATGTCCACCTTCGGGTTGCGGCCCGCCTGGCTCAAGAGGCGCTCGGCGCCGGCGTGCGTCGTCAGGATGGTCACGTCCACGGCGTAGATTTCAGAGGTGGCGGCGTCAAAGATGGCGTAATCGCTCATCTGGAAGTCTCCGCGGGCGCTGACCAGGATGTTGCGTTCGCGTCCGCGGCGGAGGCGCGTGCGAAGCTGCTGCATGGCGGGGTCCACCACGCGGAAGATGGGGCCGCGCGGACGAGGCCGGCCAAGGCGCGTCTCCTCGCGCAGGGTGCCCATGCCGAGCATGACGGCGTCGGCGTGGGCGCGCAGAAGGTCCATCAGCCAGCGATCCTCGGGCAGGCGCGCGATGTCTCCGCCGCTGGACTCGTCGCCCAGAAGACTGACCAGCCCATCCATGGTGACCGCGAAGTTCGAGAAGATCCACGGGCGGCCCTCCGGCGCGGCGGGAAAGCCCAGCTTGCCGTAGCGCGCCATCTCCGGCTCCAGCAGGGCCGAACGTTCGCCGTGATCGAAGAGCACCTGGAAGTCCCGCATCGCGTTCCCTTTTCCCTTAGTAGCTACGCCCCCGGCTTACTCTTTCTCTTTCTTTGCCAGCCGGGACAGAGTCGCCAGCTCGCGCAGATATTCGCCGATGGGCCGCGCCGGAGTTCCCCAGAACAGCCCCTTACCGCGAATCACCTTCTTGGTCGGCACTCCTGCCTGCGAGCCCAGGATGACCCCGCTGCCGATGACGACATGATCGGCGATGCCCACCTGCCCGCCGATGATGACGCCATCTTCGATGACCGTGCTGCCGCTGATGCCCGATTGTGAGGCGACGACCACGTTGTGGCCGATGCGCACGTTGTGGCCCACCTGTATCAGGTTGTCCAGCTTGACGCCGCTGCCGACGATGGTGGCCTCCAGGGCTCCGCGGTCAATCGTGGTGTTGGCGCCAATCTCCACGTCGTCGCCAATTTCCAGGCGGCCGATCTGCGGGAACTTGTGGTACTTCCCTGTCGCGGGGTCCGGCACAAAGCCAAAGCCATCGCCACCCAGCACGGCGCCGGCCTGCACGATGACGCGTTCTCCCAGGGTGGTGCCGCTGTAGACCGTGACGCGCGCGACCAGGTCGCAGTCCGCGCCAATCACGACGCCGGCGGCCAGCACCGAGCCGGGGCCGATGCGCGTGCGCGGACCAATCTTTACGCCCGCTCCAATGACCACCAGTTCGCCGATGGAGGCCGTAGGATCCAGTTCAGCGGTGGGGTCCACGACGGCGGATGGATGCACGCCGGGAGTATGTGGCTGGGCGAGGCGCAACTCGTCGGCGGCGCGGGCAAAGGCCAGCCGCGGATTGGCCGAGCGCAGAAGGGCTTTGCCGGCCGGATCCACGGCGATGGCCAGCGTCTCAGGCAGGATGACCGCACCGGCATCGCTGATGAGAGCCGCCTCGAGAAACCTCTGCTGCTCGACGAAGACGACGCTCTGCCGGCGGGCCTGGGCGAAGCTGGTCACCTCGCTGACCTCGCCGTCACCGCTGGAAGCCCCGAATTCAAGGCGGGCACCGATGCGCGCCGCCAGTTCACTGATCTTCATGGCCTATGTTTGTACCACTGGCGGAGAAAAGTTGCGAGCCGGGCGCCGAATCTAACGGCTGTCCCCGAAGGCGACGAAGGCTCCCAGCCCCATCATGGCCACGCCAGAGGCGACCCGCTGATTGCGGCGGAAGCGGGCGCTGGAGCGCAGGCGGGCGCCGATGGGGGCGGCGAAGAACACGACCAGCAGGTCGGCCGTGGTGTTGAGCGCGACGGAGATGGCACCAAGCACCAGGAACTGCACCACGATGTGTCCTCGGGTGGGGTTCACAAACTGTGGCAGGAACGAGAGGAAAAACAGCGCCGTCTTCGGATTCAGAACCTCCGTGACAACGCCCTGGCGGAATGCGTGACTGGACTTGGCCTCCCCGGAGGGTTCGTCCATTGGGACGTTGCGCGTTCGAATCATGCGGAAGCCCAGCCAAACCAGGTAGAGCGCTCCGGCGTACTTGACCACCGCAAAGGCCGCGGCCGATGCCGCCAGCACGGCGGACAATCCGAAGGCCGCGGCGACGACGTGGATCAACCCCCCGGCGAAGGTGCCGAGCGAGGAGAACATGCCATCCTGCCTGCCTCCGGACAAAGTACGCGCAAGCACGTAAAAGATGCCCGGGCCGGGAGTCACCGCGAGCAGGGTTGCCGCAGCAAGAAAGAGCGCAAGAACGTGGGTGTCCAGCATCCGGCAATTATAACTTCACCCAGCCGGAGCCTTCACCGGTTCCGCCGTGCCAGTTAACGTAGGAAGACCACAAACTTGAAGCGCCCATCTACTCCGGCAGCGACATGTGCTCGTGGAAGATCTTGAACTGGCCGTCCGTGTCAAAGCCGAAGACCTGGGTGCAGCGGCCGTGCAGGATGTGCTCCGACTCACCGGCGACGGTGGCGCTGTGTTCGGCATGGAACTCAAAGGTGTAGGTGGCCACCCCGGCGGAGTCGCCCAGCAGCACGACCTCAACCGGGCCGCACAGCGCGCGCAGAACGCAGCGGGGGCCGAAGTACTCCCGGATGCGGCGGGCGGCCGCTAATCTTCCCGGCTCGGGACGCCGGCTTATGGAGCCAAAAACGCTGCTTTCCGAGGCGTACAGAGCCGAAAGCTCCTCGCCACGCTTGCCGAGAAACGCGCTCCAGAAGTGCGCGACCTCGGCCCGGACCATCTCCGTTGTCAGTACCTTCAACTGTGACATTGCAGGTTACAATGTAGCACCAGAGCGCGCAGAGCTGATTGTGGAAACCTGGCTGATGAGACTTGCTGCCACAGCCGAGCCTGAAGTATAAAGGCCGCCAAGTAGAGCCGTGGGCCATCCCCCGGGGCGAAGGAGCGTTATGCAGAACTGGAAAAAACTGCTGGTATGCACCACGGTGGGCGCCGGAGCCTTTCTGGCCCTGAACGGGCGCCGCAATCTGGGAGTGCTTTCCGCCAGCGCCGGACTGGCCCTTCTGGCCAGCGAATATCCCGAGCGCTTTGAGAGCATCTGGGTGTCGGCACCGGAGTACATCAGCCGCGCCACCCTCATCTTTGGAACCCTCAGCAAGCTCAGCGAGAACTTTGCCGAGGAGGCCGAGCGCCGCTCGGTGGCCGCCTACGCCCACCCGGCAGAAGAATACGTCGAGTAGCCCTGGCAGCCTTTTTTCGGCGCGCGGAGCGGTTTTCCCGCATTGTCGAGGGCTTTCGATCCCGTTCGATGCGCCAAGGGTAACCACCGTCACGGACAATCTGACCACTGTCCTTTAGGACGTGTCCCTGCGTACATGGTCTAATCGCAAGTTTCTTGGGAATTTGCCGTGGGCGCGAGTATCCTTGTGTGCATGGTAGCTCATACAAAAAACACGCCCTCCCCGGCGCCTGGCAAGAAGAAGGCCAGCGAGCTGACCGAGCCGTTGAAGTCCACACGGCACGAGAAGATCAAGATCGCCGTCGTCGAAAGCGATCCGCTGCGCTTCATCGGCTTCCGCGCACTGTTCGATAACGAGCCCGACATGGAACTGTTCTCTGCCTCGGCGGCTGACATTGCCAGCAACGCCACGGCCGACCTCATCCTGCTGGGCAGCCGCGGCAATCAGAACCTGTTCGACGTGATGGCCGGCCTGAAGGCGCAACGCCCCGACCTGCGCATCCTGGTCACCGGCGCGGGCGCCGACGACGAGATGATCCTGAAGGCCCTGGCCGCCGGAGCCAAAGGCTACGTGGACGAGGCCGCCAGTCCGGCGGAGTTCACCATGGCCATCCGCATTGTGCACCAGGGATCGGTGTGGGCTCCGCGTCGCGTGCTCTCCACGTTTATTGAACGCGTCACCAGCTCGCCGGGAAGGATCTTCCCCGCCGGCCGCGTGACGTTTACCGACCGCGAAAAAGAGGTGCTCGAGCTGCTGGTGGCCGGGCGCAGCAACAAGGAGATCGGCTCCGCCCTGGGCATTGAGGAGCGCACGGTGAAGGCTCACGTGGCCAAGCTGATGCGCAAGGTCGGTGTGCAGAACCGCATCGCCCTCAGCGTGCACGCCATCACTCATTCGCTGGTCGCCAACCGCTAGTTTTCTTGTGACACCGCCGCCTCCGCCAAACGGGGGCGGCTTTTGTTTGCGCGTTTTTTTGTTTGCGCGTTTTTTACTTGCGCAGCTTTTACTTGCGAAGCTTTTACTCGTACTCGCGCAGCTTTGGCGAGAGTGATGAAGGAAGAGCCTCCCATATGGGAGGTTTTTGCCGTGCAGCGGAGTTTGCGCTTGAGGCCGCGCGGCATGGTGCCTACACTGTTTGCGAGGAACGTCCCCCACTCAAGCCAACAGAGGGCTTGGGTGGGCCACCTGACCATGCAGCCGGTTTCCGGTAGCGTGATCACCCACGTCTGCCAACTGAAGGCAGACATGGGGCACCATCAACTTGGAGGTTTCAGATGTGGGCCACCAGCCCACCCGCCTTAATTACCAGGTCCCCAAGGACTGATGACCATGACGACGAGGGTTGTTTGCTTTTTACTGCGCGAGCAGATGCTTCCACTGCTCGAATCTTTGCACTATACAGTTTTAACTGACGCTGCTGTAAGGGAGGACGAGGAGCAGAAACCAATTGCGAGGTTCTCCGAACTCTTGAGAGAGTCCGTCCATTGGCAGCGGCACTCAAGAGACTGGTACCTTCATGGAACTGCGAGAGGAAGTGACGTCCCGAAGGTCCTGAAGACCGCTGTGGAGGATGTCCAGTATCTTGACTTGCTTGCCTATGTTGAGAGACTTGCGAAAGCGTATCCCTGGTCACTGGTTCCGTGGGGGGTTGACTACACAGGAGAGATGCTGGCGTTCGTCTCTTCCGATGACTCGCACCTCGAAAAGGTGATGAACTGGCTCCAGGCAACTCAGGCCAATGCCGACTTAGTTGTCTCCGGTTACACCGCAGAGGAGCTATCAGAGAAGCGATTCCGGGGTGCTATCTTTCATCGTTCAGCCGAGCTACGTGGTCAGGGACTATGGGCGTTTGGTCGTGGAATGTGTGAATCGGCGCTGGTCTTGAGGTACTCCTCAGAAAGTAGGGCTTCAAGTCTGCCCCCCGGCGCTGAAATCGTCTCGGAGGTCCGTGGACACGAGCGTGGTCATCTCCGAAGCTGGATTCGTGTTCACGACGAAGCGGCGCTCCTCCAGTATGTGGGCAGTCCTTTTACGGTCATGGTTACTGGCTCCGACTTGGACGAACGGCTCAGGTGGTTTGCTCTACAGGAGTTTGCCCAAGTTGCGGAGTATGTCAGCCGAGACCCGTTGCGATTCGGTTTACAGGTGCTTCATTCGGCCTCGTGGATCTACGTCCCTGCAACAGACGGGGATAGGTGGGAGATTTACATGGCTAACGATCCCACTTTGACTAGTAGCCTCCTCCAGAGTGGCGAGTTGCTGAAAGCTCCGTACTTCGCGCACAAGTATTTTTGTTGAAGCACCGTTGGGCTTGGTTCCGCCGGCTGGTGGCCCACGTCTCTCGTAAGTAGAAACACTGGTGCCCCATGTCTGGCCTGCTGTTGGCCAGACGTGGGAGGCAGGACATTTCCTTAGGAGGGATGTTAAGTGCGCAGAGAGCCCCGCGCTACCCCGCCAGCAGCCAGAAAGTTCTAAAATCGTCCGCTAAGGCCGACCATTTCCTTCCGCAAATTTTCAGAATGAAGAGCCTCCCATATGGGAGGTTTTTGCCGTGCATCGGAGTTTGCGCTTGAGGCCGCGCGGCGCAGGTGCCTACACTGTTTGCGAGGAGCGTCCCACACTCAAGCCAACAGAGGGCTTGGGTGGGCCACCTGACCATGCAGCCGGTTTCCGGTAGCGTGATCTCCCACGTCTGCCAACTGAAGGCAGACATGGGGCACCGTCAACTTGGAGGTTTCAGATGTGGGCCACCCGCCCCCACTCCACCGATTACGAGGGCCAATTCATTACTGTTTCAGTGCCATTTTTGTGGCTTCGCAACAATTACCCTGCGGCCGCCTCCGCGCTCTTGGGGGACGCTGGCGTTGCTATGTCAGGCATTGGGTCGTCCCTCCCGCCGGAAGCCACAAGCGCTCTTGCGGCACTTGGAACTGCATTCGGACAGCTTCTCACGAACAACGGGAGCGTCAACTTCTTTGTTGGTCCCACTTCACCACATTCTTGGGGAGTTTCCATAGGGCTCGGAGCGGGAGCGTCCTTCAATGGAAATTCGAGCGCGCCATCTCTGGCGTGGTCCTACTTCTGGCAAGACTGGCCTAGGTTTGACTACCCATATGATTTCCGAGGGAATTGAGCATGACGAACCGAAAAGAAGAGACCTTCGTCGTGGGCAGTCTAGTCCTGATCATCGCGGTCGAACTTCTTGTGCATTGGTTGCTAAGCAGCGGTCTGTGTCCGACGGCTCGGTTGTTCTATCTTTCGGACGACAAAAGGAACAGCATAACGATGCTCATTGACATCTTCATTCCCAGTGGCATCTTGGGGTTTGTGAGCGGCTATGCTGGTTACAGGTGGACCACTCGAAAGCTGAACGCCGCCGCAATAATTCTTGCTTCGGCGATTACTTGTTCGGAGGTCTTGTACAGTTTCTTTTTTCCCCACGTGCTTCTGTGGTGGTGGCCGCCGAAGTTGGGCGAGGCGCTCTTCTGGTTTGTGACGGCCGCAGTGTTTTTACTGTTCTTTGCCCACCTAGGGCGTAACATTCAGGTCGGTAGGCAGGGTCGCGCGCTTTGAAGACGCGATGTTCGCCACGACCCTTGCGAGCGGGAGGCAGTTCTTTGAAAACTGATTTGATGTTGGGCTAAGCGAAAACTCGCGTCTGGGGTTCGCGACCAAAAAAGCACGCTTGCACCAGGAAAAATCGGCAGGCTAAGTCCAGAACTGCGTTAGGGTTGGCGGGCTGGCCCATCCTTTCCAACTTACCTCACCGGGGATGCCCCACCCTTGTCGCGGCTTATGCGACAGGGTGGGAGGAGGCGGGTAGCCCATTCAAGCCATCCAACGGTTTCGAGTTTGTGAATCCTCGCCCACTGGACTGACAGTTCCGCGCCACCGGGTTATTATTCCACTGGACGGCCCCCGCAGGGCCGGAAGGAGACCTAATGAAGAAGATTGTTGCCTCGCTTGTCCTGCTCTTTGCCGCCACCACGGCCTTCGCCGGCGACCGCGCCGACGACATGGAGCGTTTACGTAATGGCGCTTTGGTCATCAAGGAGATCATGGACGCGCCGGACAAGGGCGTGCCGGAAGAGGTCATCAGCAACACCAAGTGCATCGCGGTCATTCCCAACATGCTGAAGGCCGCATTCGTCTTTGGCGGAGCCTACGGCAAGGGCGTGGCCAGTTGCCGCACCGAGCGCGGATGGAGCGCTCCGGCCTTCTTCAGCCTGAAGGGCGGAAGCTGGGGATTGCAGATCGGCGGACAGTCGGCCGACATCGTCATGCTCATCATGAACGACGAGGGCATGAACAACCTGCTGGAGGCCAAGTTCAAGCTGGGCGCCGATGCCAGCGTGGCCGCCGGTCCCGTGGGCCGCCATGCCGACGCCAGCACGGACTGGAAGATGCGCGCCCAGGTGCTGACCTACAGCCGCGCCCGCGGCGTCTTTGCCGGAATCTCGCTGAACGGCGCCGTCATCAACCAGAACAAGGAAGACACGCGCGACTTCTACGGCCGCATGGTGCCCTTCAATACCATCCTGCGCGGCAACGTGGCCAGCCCGGCAGAGGCAGCGCTGTGGCATGACACGCTGGTGAAGTACGCCGGCAAGTAGCCTTTCGGCATCGAACATCGGCCCGCCCTGCACGCTCCGGGGCGGGCTTTTTCGTGTCAACCCGGAAGGCCAGTGCGCGTCTAATGGTTTGACCGTGCTCGCCCATTTTGTTACGGTCAACTTTCGCCCATGCGCTATTGGTTGGAGTACCTGCCGGTCCGGTTGATCGCCTTCACCCTGCGTTGGCTGCCACGTCCCGTGGCCCGCGCCTGTGGAGGGGCCATTGCCATCCTCGCCTACTGGGCGGTGCCCCGGCTGCGCTCGGTGGGGCTGCGCAATCTGGAAATTGCCTTCCCGGAGAAGTCCGCCGCAGAGCGTGAGCGCATCCTGAAGGCCGAATATCTCTCGCTGGGCAGGCTGCTGGCCGAGGTTCCCAAGTTCCCCACCTACACGGCAGAGAACGTCGAGAAGATCGCCATCTACGACGGCCTGGAGAACTACACGGCGGCCGCCGCCCGCGGCAAGGGCGTGCTGTTGATGACGGCTCACCTGGGCGGATGGGAGATTGGCAGCTTCGTGCACAGCCTGCACGGAAGCTGGATCAACATCATCGTGCGCAACCTGGATAACCCTTTGCTGGACCGCTGGGTGCGGCAGATGCGCGAGATGCATGGCAATAAGACTCACGACAAGAATGAATTCGCGCGCGGGATGCTGCAGGCCATGAAGCGCGGCGAAACCGTGGGCGCGCTGATGGACACCAACATGACTCCGCCGCAGGGCGTGTTTGTGAACTTCTTCGGCACTCCCGCCTGCACCGCCGCGGGGCTTGCCCGCGTGGCCCGCCACACCGGGGCCGCCGTGGTTCCGGCCTTCACCCTGTGGGACGACAAGCTGGGCAAGTACCGCATCCGCTTTGAGCCGGCGATCCCGCTGGTCATCACCGACGACGCCGAGGCCGACGCCGTCAACAACACGCAGAACTACACGGCCGCCATCGAAATGGCCATCCGGCGGAATCCCGGACAGTGGCTCTGGGTGCATCGCCGCTGGAAGACTCGTCCGCCGGGCGAGCCGCTGCTGTACTAAACGCGGCATTCCCCGCCGCAAAGCACCGCCGTAAAACACTTCCGCAAGCCGCGAATTCCCTTAGCCCATCCCGCACCTCGCCAAGGTTCGACACCGCGCGAGGCCGGGCGGTACACTCGACTGATTGGAAGCCGCAACGGGCTTCCACGGAGGCAAAATGACCCGTAGCAAGGCCTACTTATCCGTGCTTGCCCTGCTGTTCTGCCTGTGGCAGACGGCGGCGGCGCAGGACCTGGCTTCATTCGAACAGCGCGTGCATGTCAAGACGCTGCCCAACGGACTGACCGTGCTGCTGCTGCAACGAGCTCAGGCGCCCGTCTTCAGCTTCTTCACCCTGGTGGATGCCGGAGACGCGCAGGATCCCGTCGGCAAGACCGGACTGGCCCACATGATGGAGCACATGGCCTTCAAAGGGACCGCGAACATTGGCACCACCGACGCCGCGGCCGAAAAAGCCGCGCTCGCCCGGGTCGAGACGGCCTATGCCGCCTACGACCGCGAGAACCAGCGCCGGGTGGGCCGCGACCAGGCCAAGGTGGCCGAGCTGGAGGCCGCGTGGAAGAAGTCCATTGCCGAGGCCGAAGAGTTTGTCATCAAGAATGAGTTTGGCGAGATTGTGGAGCGCAACGGCGGCGTAGGACTGAACGCCAGCACCGGCGACGACAGCACGGAGTATTACTACAGCCTTCCGGCCAACCGGCTTGAGCTGTGGGCCTTTCTCGAAAGCGAGCGCTTTCTCGATCCTGTGTTGCGCGAGTTCTACAAGGAGCGCGACGTGGTGATGGAGGAGCGCCGCATGCGCACCGACAGCTCGTCCATCGGCCGGCTGGTGGAGCAGTTCCTCAGCGTGGCCTACGACGGCAGCCCGTACCATCGTCCCAGCATTGGATACGCCAGCGACCTGCGCCACTTCTCGGCCACCGACGCGGGCAACTTCTTCCATACCTATTACGTGCCCAGCAACATGGTCGTAGCCCTGGTCGGCGATCTCGATCCCGACGCGACGTTCGCCACCGTCGAGCGTTACTTCGGACGCACCCCTGGTGGCCCCAAGCCCGAGGAGTACATCACCGAGCAGACGCCGCAGTCGGCCGAGCGCACGGTGGTGCTCCACGACCCCTCGCAGCCGTTTTACATTGAGGGCTACCAGCGGCCGAACTATCGCGACAAGGATAACGAGGTCTACTCGGTCATCAGCAGCGTGCTCAGCGATGGCCGCACCTCGCGGCTCTTCCGCACCCTGGTGCGCGACAAGAAGATCGCGGTGGCCGCCGCCGGATTCAGCGGCTTCCCCGGAGACAAGTATCGCAACCTGTACGCCATTTACGCCGTGCCCTCGCGTGGACACACGGGCGCGGAGATGGCCTCGGCCATTCACGAGATTATCCAGAAGCTGAAGACCGACGGCCTGACGCCCGAGGAATTGAAGATGGTCAAGACGCGCTCCCGCGCCAGCATGCTGCGCGGGTTGGCCAACAACCAGGGATTGGCCAGCAGCCTGGCCACCAACCAACTGAAATACGGCGACTGGCGGGAGATGTTCCGCCACCTCGACCGCATTGACGCCGTCACCAACGACGATGTGAAGCGCGTGGCCAATGAGATTTTTGTGGACACCAACCGCACGGTGGGCGTCATGGAGACCCAGCGCCCGGCAAAGAACGCAACCAAGGGAGGCAAGTGATGGGGAAAATGATGGGTCAAATGATGGGTCAATTGATGGGTCAATTAATCAAGCGACGCAGCATCTCCGTTTCCGCCATCCTGCTGGCCATCACTTGCGCGCCGCTGTTGGCGCAGAGCGCAGCCGCACCCCAGCCTCCCGCCAGCAGTTGGAAGCAGGTGGCGATTCCGCCGCTTCCACCCTTTAAGCCGCAAGCGCCCAAGCGCATTGTGCTGGCCAACGGACTGGTGGTCTTCCTGACGGAGAACCACGAGCTGCCATTCATCAGCGGCAACGCCATGATCCGCGGCGGCGCCGACAGTGAGCCCGCAGCAAAGACCGGCCTCGTCGAAATCTACGGTGAGACTTGGCGCACCGGCGGCACGGAAAAGCTCACCGGAGACCAGTTGGACGATCTGCTGGAAGCCCGCGCCGCCAAGGTGGAAACCTCCGCCGCCGAGGCCGACACGACGATCAACTTCAACTGCCTGAAGGGCGACTTTGACGACGTCTTCGGCGTCTTCGTGGAGCTGCTCCGCCACCCTGCCTTCCGCGAGGAGAAACTCCTGCTCGCCAAGCGGCAACTGGAGAGCGGCATCAGCCGCCGCAATGACGAGACCGAAGAGATCGCCAGCGTGCAGCAGGACATTCTCGGCTACGGGCGCAACAGCGTTCTCGCCCGCCAGCCGGAATACGCAACGGTCGAGGCCATCAAGCGCCAGGACCTGCTCGACTGGCACAAGGATCACGTCGCGCCCAACAACATCATCCTCGGCATCGTGGGAGACTTTGACAGCCATGCGATGGAACTCACGCTGCGCAAGGCCTTCGGCGAATGGCCGCGCGGAGCGAAGCTCGCCGAGGCGAAGCCCCTCATCGCGCCGGAAAAACCCGGCCTCTACCTGGTGGACAAGAACGACGTCAACCAGAGCGAGGTGCGCATGATCGCCCCCGGCATCGTGCGCCGCAATCCCGACTACTTTGCGCTGAAGGTGATGAACGAGATTCTCGGCGGAGGTTTCAGCTCGCGCCTCTTCAGCAACCTGCGCACCAAGGCCGCACTGGCCTACAGCGTCGGCGGCGGAGTGGGCGCGGAGTGGGAGCACCCCGGGCTCACCGTGCTCGAGATTGGCACCAAGACCGAGACCACGATTGACGCCATCCGCGGACTGTGGGGGCAGATTGACCTGATGAAACAGCAGCCGCCCACGGACGAAGAACTGAAGCGCGCCAAGGACGCCATCCTCAACAGCTTCATCTTCAACTTCGACACCCCCGGCAAGGTTCTGCGTGAGCAGCAGACCTACGCCTTCTACGGCTACCCGGCGGACTTCCTGGAAGCCTACCGCGCCGGCGTCGAGAAGGTGACCACGGCTGATGTGGCCAGGGTGGCCAACCAGTACCTGCACCGCGACCAGATGCGCGTGCTGGTGGTGGGCAACGCCAGCGAATTCAGCAAGCAACTGGCGGAGCTCGGTCCGGTCACCACCCTCGACATCACCATCCCTGAGCCTCCGGCGCCGCAAGCCGCGGCATCACCGTCGGCCCCGGCGAAGTAGCCTCGCGGTAACCAACAGTCCCGGGCTTATTCCGTCCCGGGAAATCCAAAAACACGGCGCGCGTTCTTCTATGGGACGCGCGCTTTTTTTGTGATATTCTGCCGCATCCGTCGGCGTGGGGCCGATTGAGCGTTGTGGGGAATACCCAAGATTTCATCTGGATTGGTTATTGCGTTTCTAAGGAGGAACACTTGCTTCGATTTGCCAAGCTTGTCTCTATCGTCGTGCTGATGCTGGCCGTCAGCGGAGCGGCCTTTGCCGTCAAAGGCACGGCCAAACCGGCCGTCACCGGCGCCAGCTACACCGGCACACTCAGTGATGGCTCGATGTGGGAGATTGACCTACCCTCAAACTGGAACAACCAGCTGGTCATCTATGCCCACGGCATCGTGGACCCGCAGGCGCCCGTCGCGCTGCCCAGCACCAATGACGCGGTGCTGGAAGGAATTCTGCCCGTCCTTCTGGAGGAAGGATTCGCGGTAGGATACTCCAGCTACGCCACCAACGGATTCGCCGTCAAGGATGGCATCTACGATACGGACCAGGTCCGCGTGAGTTTCAACTCCATCGTCGGCAAGCCCGCCTACACCTACCTGATCGGCGTCAGCCTGGGCAGCGCCATCGTCACGGAGCTGGCGGAGAACAATCCCAAGAACTACTCCGGCGTGCTGCCCATGTGCGGACTCATCGGCGGCAGCGCACTGGAAGTCAACTACGTGGGCAACGCCCGCGTTCTGTTTGACTACTACTTCCCCGGCGTCGTTCCGGGCACTCTGCTGAAGACTCCTCTGCTGCCCTACGATCCCACGCCGGGCGATCCGGCCAACATTGGACAGCTTGTGGCCTACGACCTTGAAGTCGGCGCCACCAGCACAGGCACTCCCACCGTCGAGCTGGGCACCGCGCTGCAGATTGAGGCTGAATCCGGAACCGAACTGGTCGAAGGCCTGATCTACGCCATGGGCTTCGACATCCGCTACATGAACGACTTGCTGAGCCGCACCGGTGGCTCCAGCCCCTACAACAACTCCTCCACCATCTACGTCGGCACCACCAACAACACGGCGCTCAACAAGGGCGTGGAGCGCGTCAAGAGCGGGTACGCGGGCGTGGAATACATGGACGCCTACTACCAGCCCTCGGGCAACATCCAAATCCCGATGGTCACCCTGCACACCTCGCGCGATCCGCTGGTTCCCTACTGGCATGAGGGCTTCTACCTCAGCTATGCCGAGAGCAAGCACCGCACCGGAAACCTGGTGCAGCAGGTGGTCAACCGCTGGGGACACTGCGCCTTTGAGGGTGAGGAGATCTTCAACGCCTTCTCCGGACTGGTCGGCTGGGTCGTAGGTGGCACCAAGCCCGCGGGCGGCAACGTGACGGTGAATACCTCCACCACGCAGCCGGCACAGCTCAAGATCTACTAAACCTCAACCGGCTGCAAAAGGAAACGGCGCGGATTTTCTCCGCGCCGTTTGTTCTTGCTGAAACCTCTGCTTACGACTTCTGCACGGCCTTGGGCTCGTACACGCAGAAGGGCTCTTCCGCCATGTAGTTGCCGTTGGCCGCATAGGCCCGGGCGCGGCAGCCCATGCAGACGTTGCGGAACTCGCAGCAGCCGCACTTGCCTTCCAGCTTGTCGGTGTCGCGCAGATCGTTGAAGACCTTGCTGTCGTTCCAGATCTCCGCAAAGGGCTGCTTCTTCAAGTCTCCGGCAATCGCCGGCAGGTAGCCGCAGGGGAAGACCTCGCCGTCGAAGCTGATGAAGCAGACACCCGTGCCTGCCAGGCAGCCCTTGGTCATGGCGTTCATGGCGTTCGGGTCGCCGCCGGGATGGCCGTGCGGATGCGGCATGCCGTCGTGGCGCAGTCCGCTCTTGCCGAACTTCTCGTAGTCGGTCTTGAAGGCCAGTCCCGTGGTGCCGGGCATGGTCATCTCCGTCGGTCCAATGCCGCCGGGATGGCCGCTGGGGTGTCCACTAAGATGCCCTGTGGCCTCGGCAGCCGCGGGCTTGGCCGGCGCGATGCCCAACCGCTCGTCCTTGCGCTCGGCGGCCCGGCGCTGGCGAACCACGCGGAAGTAGTGCGGCGCGCAGGTGGCCTTCAACTCGATGTCACCCGTGGCGGCCTGGTCGTAGAACCAGTTCAGGATGCGCTCATACTCATCCGGCGCCACCATCTGCGACTCGGCAATATCCACTCCGCAGCCCACCGGAACCAGCAGGAAGGTGTGCAGGGCGTCGGCGCCCAGGCCTCTCACCATCTCCAATACCTTGGGCAGCTCCACCGCGTTGTGCTTGGCGATGGTCATGTTGATCTGCACCGGCATGCCGAGTTCCTTCAGGTTGCGGAAGCCGGCGATGGCCGCGTCGAAGGCTCCGGGGATGCCGCGGAAGCTGTCGTGGGTCTCGGCGTTGGCGCCGTCCAGGCTGATGCTGACGCGCTTCACTCCGGCATCCACAACCTTGCGGGCGACTTCCTTGGTGACCAGCGTGCCGTTGGTCGCCAGAGCCACGCGCAGACCCTTGTCCGTGGCGTACTTGGCCAGGTGGAAGATGTCCGGGCGGTAGAGCGGTTCGCCGCCGCTGAGGACCAGGATGGGGTTGGCGAAGGCGGCAATCTGGTCAATGATGTTGAGGGCCTGCGCGGTGGGAAGATCGCTGGGCGAGGCCAGTTCGGTGGCCGTGGCGCGACAATGGACGCAGCGCAGGTTACAACCCTTAGTGACTTCCCAAAAAACCAGGCGCGGCTTGTGCTGGCCAGCGCCGATCGAAGAACTTGTGCTCATGTGGACTCCAGGGCCGCAGGCTGTGGCCGCAAGTACCGGCCGCGAGCTGCGAGCTGCAAATTAAAGATACGGGGCAGGATAGCGGAGCGACCATGATTCTTATCACAGCACTGCTGTGACGGGCGTCACTCTGCGGGGGCAGGCAACCATACCCCCTCCCCCTCTATATTTCCTGCTAAAAATTTGAAAGCAGGGGAGTTAAATGGGCCGGAGGATGCCGCCAGTATGGCGAGGCCTTCCCTGCCCGATTGCTCTACTACCAGAATAGCAACTTCGGAGGGGGATTCCATCACCGGGAGCGGAACTCTATTTGCCGACAGGTCAGCGACTTGGCGGGATGGGGCGGAAAACGGCTCTTGACAAGGAAATTTGCAGGCGATTTTGGGGAGGGGTTTCGGGCGCGGTGAGGGAGGTCGGCGGGCGATGCGGAGGCAGTTTTCGGGCGGGTTCGGGGCGTGATCTTTTGGGGTTCTTGGCTGCCGCGCGGCGGGCAGGTCAATTACTCCAGATAACGAATGGGGGCGTCCGAAGACTATTGCCAGGTGACCTTGATCGGCATCTGCGGAACGAACTGGACGGGGGTCCTTCGCTTCGCTCAGGATGACACTTCAGAACAAGATCAAAATCAAAATCCCCACTCAAGCCAACAGAGGGCTTGAATGGGGCACCCACCCGCATATGTGGGTTTGCAAAATTCAGCCCCGGGGATGCGCTCCCGGGGCTGATTTGTTTTTGATGCGGCCGATGTTACTGGCCCACTCTTTGTGCCTGCGGTTTACGGACCCACTCCGCCGTTGTGGCAATCAGAGCAGTTCACCGAGGTCAAGTCGCCGAGGTCAATCGGGTGCTTGAAGATCGGCGCCACGTTGGCCACGGCGCTCGGCAGGATGCCTTCTTCCTGGCCCAGCACGGTGTGGCAGCTGTTGCAGTCCTTGCTGATGACCTTGCCCGTGCTGCTGACGTGGTTGCCGTCGTGGCAGCGGAAGCAGCCGTTGAAGTAGTAGTGGCCGACGTTATCAGGATGCGTGCGCCAGTCCACCTTCATCTCCGGGAAGATGTTCTCCTGGTAGATGGAGGCCAGCGCGTCGCTCATGCTCTTGATGTCTCCGCTGCGGCTGGTGACCAGTTGCGGATACTTCTCCTGGTAGAAGGCCTTGACGCCCTGCTGGATGGCCGCGACGGCCTGCGGAGTGGTCTTGTACTCCGCGGAGAGCAGGGCCACGCTCTGCTGCTTGGCAAAGGGCAGGGTGGGGCTGATGCGCCCGGCGGCCATGGCCTGATCCACGGCGCGGTCCGGCGGCGTGTAGACGTGCGTGGGACGGTTGTGGCAGTCCACGCAGTCCATGCGGCGCTGTTCCATCTTGGCCGTGGCGTTGGCGTCCGCGCCGGTGCTCTGGTACTCGGTCACGTTGCCGTTGCGGTCGGTGATGCGCACCCAGGGAATCGTCTGGCGCTTGGCATCGCTCTTGTATTCGATCTTGTTGGCGATGTTCATGTGCCAGTGGATGCCGGCCTGTCCGCCGGTGGTGGGATCTCCGCCGCCGACCTTGATGAGCATGCGAAGCTGGCGCGGCGTGTTCTGCTCGTCGCTGCCAAAGTGGTTGAACACCTTGAGCTGGGCTCCCCAGAAGCGGCGGGGCCAGTGGCACTGCTCGCAGGTCTGCGCCGCCGGGCGAAGGTTGGCCACGGGCGACTCAATGGGACGCGGATAGGTGTTCAGGATGGTCTTGAAGACCTGGCGGGCGCCGCTGAGCTTGCTCTTGACGTACCATCCGGCACCGCTGCCGACGTGGCACTCCACGCAACTGACGCGGGCGTGCGCGGAGTGATCGTGGGCGACGGCCTCCGGATGCATGACGGTGTGGCAGAGCTCTCCGCAGAATGTGGTGGAGTCCGTGAACTCGTAGGCGCGATAGCTGCCCACGGCGCTCAACAGCACAAAGATGACCACGAAGCTGACGAAGAAGGCCAGGCGGCTGCGCTGGCCGGGCTGGTTGAGGTCAATGCGCGGCATCAGCGGCGTGCCGGGTACGGCCTCCAGGCGGCGACGGCGCTCGCGCCAGGCGCCAAGAGCGGCCAGGGCAAGACCGGCCAGCAGGAAGCCCGGCAGGATCATGTAGGCCAGGATGCCGGTGTACGGGCTGGGCTCGGCCGCGGTGATGTCAATGATGAACAGAACGATGATGTTGGCCAGGGCAACAGCAGCCAGGGCCAGTCCCGTCAGGCTGATGTAATTCTTCAGCAGGGAGCGGTACGAAAAGCCATCGTCCTGCGGCGTGCTGGGCGTGTTCGGCCCGGGATCACTCATTGTCTCTCCTCAAATAACCAGTGAAACATCTTATCGCTGCGTGCACTTCCCTGCCGCAAAACGGCAGGAGAGGCGCAACTTATCTGTACGCGAAGATCATCGCGTAGATGATGCCAAGCACGATACTGAAACCGGCAGCCAGCGCACACCAGGCAAAGGCGCGGATCATTTTGACCACGACCTCGGGATGCGGTTCGGCCAGCTTCTCCTTCAGTTCGCCGGAGTGCAGCAGGTTCTCATACTCCATCGGCTTGTCGCGCTTCAATTCCGCCAAAGGCATTTGCCCGGTGAAGACCACCGTGTCCATGGGAAACTTTTCCGGACGTAGGTGGGTGTTGAAGAAGTGCACGGTGAAGATGAAGCCGGTGGCCAGCAACGCCTCATCACTGTGGATGATGGTGGCGAGGTTGATGAACCAGCCCGGCAGGATGCGGGTGAAGGTGATGGGGAACCACAGGGTCAGCCCAGTGGAACCGATGATGAAGATGCCCCAGAACACGGCGAAGTAATCGAACTTCTCCCAGTAGGTCCAGCGCGAATACTGGGGGCGCGGCCCCTTGCCGAGGAACCACTTCATGGTGGCCACGAACTCACGGCCGTCCTTGAGCGTGGGCAGCATGGAGTTGGGACCGAGGATCATGTTCGTCCACGAAGAGTACTTGCGCTTGCGCAGGTTCTTGAGGGAGACCAGGTGGGTGATGAAGACGCCGAACATGCAGACGGCGGCAAAGCGGTGGATGTAACCCGCGTTCTGGAATCCGCCGAGGATGTGCGACAGGGCGCGCGCCCAGGGCGTGTAGCTGAACTTCAACGTCATGCCGGTGGCGGCCAGGCTGAGGAACGAGACCACCATGGTGGCATGCAGCGCCCGCTCCAGGGGCCGGAAGCGCACAAACTCCTTCTCCGGATGGCGCTGTGCTCCACCTGCGGAGGAACCTTCGGGCACGTTCGGATGCTGATTCAGTGGGCTCGACATTATTGTTCCTTTTCCTTCCCGGAAGCGTTCTCTGCGGCTTCGGCTTCGGCCAGCAGCGCGGCTTCCTCCTCGGCCTCGGCCTTCTTCAGCTCGCGGCGCATTTCAAAGGCGCGCGGCAGCCACAGAAGGGTATGCACGCCGCCGATGACGAAGGTTCCCACCAGCAGTCCGGTCATGCCCCAGAAGGCGTAGAAGAGGATGGGATACTTCTTGGGATCGTGGTGCGTGGCATGGGTCAGGTATCCGGCAAAACGCCGGGTCGCGTTGGCATGGCACTTCTGGCAGGTCTTCACCACGTTGTCACGGCTCAGGTGCGAACGCGGATCGGCGATGCGGGCAATGTCATGCGAGCCATGGCAGTCAAAGCACTTGGCCGCGTTGGTGTAACCCAGGCGCGAGACCTTGCCGTGGTACGTCTCAAAGTAGCTCTTGGCGATCTCGTCATGGCAGCGGCCGCAGGTGTTCATGATGCCCAACTGGAAGCCGGTCTCATCGGTGCGGCTGATGGTGTGCGCCGTGTGGCAGGTGCTGCAAACGGGCAGCTCCTTGCCGGTGTGGGTCACGGTGGGCGAGTGCACGCTGTTGACGAACTGCTCCTGAATGCCGTTGTGGCAGCGTCCGCAGGTGGCGGGAATGTTCTTCTCATTCACCGTGGACTCGGGATCCTTGGCGGGCAGGATGCGGTGCGCCGTGTGGCAGCCCGTGCAGGTGGCCGTCACAGTCAATCCGCTCTCCAGCAATCCCTTGCCGTGGATGCTCTCCGTGTAGTTGGTGATGATGTTGTGCTGGGCTCCGGTGTAGCGCAGGGCCGCCTTCTTGCCCTCCGAGTGGCACTGGCTGCACAACTTGGGCACGTTGGTGGAGAAGGTTGGCGAGCGCGGATCGGCCTTGCCCAGAATGCCGTGCGTGCCGTGGCATTCACGGCAACCCGGCGCGACGGGATCGTTCTTGGCGGTCAGCGTTCCGTGGATGCTGCGCGCGTAGTCTTCTCCCACGGCCTCGTGGCACTTGGAGCAATCCACCTTCTTGGTGATCGTCTCACACGGGCGGTTGCGGGAGGCATTGACCTCCGAGTGGCACTGGCTGCAGGCGATCTTGTTGTGCCGCGAGCCGGCAACCTCGTTCTCGTTGACCAGCATGGAGCGGCCGTCGTGCGCCTTGAGATTGGGATTGGCGTGGCAGCGCATGCAGTCGGCGTTGGCCATGCCCATGTCATAGAAAGCCTTGCGAACCTTGTGCGGCTGGTGGCAGTCCACGCAGGCCGGCAGCACGTTGGCTTCCTTTTCCCAGAGTTCGCCGCGAATGATCTTGCGGTGAACGCTCTCGATTTGGCCGTGGCACTTGGTGCAGGTGGCGGCGATGTTACGCCGCGCGATGGAGGAGTTGGGATCGGTGTGCGGCAGGATGCTGTGCGCGGTGTGGCAGCTGGCGCAGGTGGCCGCAACGGTCAGGCCCTTCTTGAGCACGGCCTCGCCGTGGATGCTCTCGGTGTAGTTGGCCAGAATGTCATGCTGGGGGATGTCGCGGGACTTCGCGACTGCCGTGCCTTCCTGATGGCACTTGCCGCAGACAAACGGAATGGAGAGCGGAGCGACGGCCGAATGCTTGTCCTTGACCGGGAGAATGTCGTGATTGCCGTGGCAGTTGACGCAGCGCGGCGCCAGCTGGTCACCCCGGGCGACGGCCTTGCCATGCAGAGACTTGGCGTAGAGATCCTGCTCCGTGGAGTGGCAGCTGCCGCAGGCCACGCGGGCCGGCTTGGGATGCGGAATGTCCTTGCCTTCGAGATCGGCGTGGCAGCCGGTGCAGCCCACGGCGCCATGCACGGAGCCGCCGAACTTCTTCCCGTCCACATGCAGCGAGACGGTCTTGCCGCCGCGCTTGGTGGTCATGCCCTTGTCGCCGTGGCAGGCCAGGCAGGTGTCACTGGAATCCGATGCATGTTTGGCCAGTGCGGGCGCGGAGGTCAGCAGCACCACGAAGGCCAGAAGCAATGCGGGAAAAATGGAACGCAGAATGGAAGACGGAAGGATGGAAGAACGCCGGGGTAGTTCGCTGGCGGCTGGTTGGGATGGTTCGGTCCGCCAGCCACTTGTACACCTGATGGCCACGTGAGTATGTCCTTTCAGATCGTGCTCTAAAGGCCGTGCCAGATTGCTTGGAAGTACGGTGGCGAATTGCATGGGGTGCGCGAAGCGGAACTCCGCGCACCCCGTTAGGGTTTAGTGATGCCGCTTCTTTTCGTCTCCCGCTTCGCCGGCATATTTTGCCAGCGTCGCGGAATCCAGACCGTGCTCATCCTGGTAATGCTCCACTGACATTTTGCCGTCAATGAAAGCGAAGTTGAGCGGATAGGTGTCGGGGTCGGCGATCACCTGGTAGAGATGCCAGACGATGATGGCCAACGTGGCCAGGATCGCCTCGTAGAAGTGGACCGTGGTGGCCACATCCACCCACCAGCGCGGGATGGCGCTGGCCGACTGCACCTTGAACCAGATCACCAGGCCGGTAAGGGCCATGACGAAGGTTCCCCACACCAGCGCCCAGTACTCCATCTTCTCAGCGTAGTTGAAGCGCTTGAACTGCGGCTTCTTGGAGCTGAATCCGAGGTAGTAGGCAAAGACGTCCACAATGTCGGAGGCGTCCTTGAGCTGGGGCAGCATGTCCAGGAACATCTGGCGGCCTTCCATGGTGGTTGCCAGGTAGAAGACATGGTAGAGGCTGACCACGATCATCAGCACGCCGGCGAAGCGATGCACGTAGCTGCGCACCAGTTCGTTGACGAAGATGTAGTGCACGGCTTCCGGATACTTCAGGGCGAAGCCCGTCACCACCAGGGTGAAGAAGCTGACCAGAAGCAGGAAGTGCTGGATGCGCTGGTTCTTCGTCATGCGGACGACCACGCGGGGACCCGCGGCGTGTGCCGGCGGATTCTTTTTGCGGTCAATCAGCTTGCGGACAAAGATCATCAGGTTGTGCAGGAACATGAAGCCGATGGTTCCCACGATCAACATGATGTAAATCTGGCGCACGTAGTCGTTCACCTTGCTGCCGAAGTCCATCTGCGCGGCAATCGTCGGATCCAGGTGAATCTTGCCCTTGGCAAAGTTGGCGTTGGCGCCGGGATGGCACTGTCCGCAGGTCTTGACCAGGTTGTTGGGGTTCACCGTGGAGGCAGGGTCGCTGGAGGGCAGGATCTTGTGCGTGCCGTGGCAGCTGGAGCAGCTGGCGGTGCGCGTGGATCCCATCTCGTTGGCCATGCCGTGATAGCTGGCGTTGTAGCTGTCGGTGCGGCCGCCCGGGATGCCGAATTCCTTCGTCATGCGGACATTGTTGTGGCACTGCGCGCAGGCCACGTCGCCCTGGTTCTTGCCGTTGACCGGCGAGTTCTTGTCGCTGGTCAGCTTGATGGTGTGCACGCCGTGGCAATCCGTGCAGACCGGCACGTGGATGTTGCCTTCGGCCAGCAGCTTGCCGTGAATGCTGGCGTTGAAATCATCCGCCGGCTTGGCATGGCACTGCGAGCACGTCTTGGGAATGTTGGCGTGAAAGACCGGAGACTTCGGGTCGCCCGCCGCCAGAATGTCATGCGACTGGTGGCAATCCGAGCAGACGGCGGCCTTGTCATTGCCGGCGGCAACCAGCTTGCCGTGCACCGACTCCTGATAGGCCAGCGCCGGCTTGCCGCTTACGCCCGGAATGGACTGCGAGTGGCACTGCGCGCACGTCTTGGGAATGTTGATCTTGGCGGTGCGGGATTTGGGATCGCTGGACGGCAGGATTTCATGAATATTGCCGTGGCAGCTTTCGCAGGACGCAGCCTTGGTGTTGCCGGCAGCCAGAGCCTTGCCGTGAACGCCGGAATCGTACTTGGCTTTTTCGTCGGCGTGGCAGGTGACGCAGGTGGGCTTGGCCAGACCCATCTCGTGGGGCAGGGCCTTGATGTCGGTGTGGCAGTCCACGCAGGTGAACATGGAGCCGTGAATGGAGGCCTTGAAGGCATCGCCATGCACGTCCTTGCCGTTCACCATGCTGGCGTCACTGTGGCAGGCCAGACAGTCGTCGTTGGAGGGTTTGGCCGGAGCTGCAGCCTTGCCCGCCGCGTGCGCGAACCCGGCGCAGGCAAGCACCAGGGACAGGAGATAAATCAGCTTTAATTTCTTCACAAACCCTTCACCTTTAAGAATCGGATGAGCACCGTAATCGGCCGCCCGAACCTTGATCCGAGCGGCCTAGTAACACAATTCATGGAACGAACAAATCTACTTGAGAGACTTCACGAACGTGGCAACGGCCTTGGCTTCGTCCGGGCTCACGGCCTGGGCCTTCATCTTGCCCTGGCCCTTCAGAACGATGTCAGCCAGAGCGCCATCGGACTTGCCCTTCACTTCGGCGGTGTTCAAGGGCTTCACGCCCATCGCGGGGATGGACTTGGAACCGTCCGCACCGTGGCAGCCGGCACACTTGGCCTTGTAAACAGCCGCGCCATCGGCGGCAAACAGCGGCGTTGCCATGGCGGCAACGAGTGCAAATGCAAAGAATCTCTTCATCGATTCTCCTGTGTTTCCAGCAATTCCTGAAAGCAGAGACCAACAGACACACATCCCCCCACTTTTACAGGACACTACTGTTTTCCCATTCACTTAGCACCGGGGGCAGTGAGAGAAAACACGAATTCCTGTGACATGTGTCACATCTTTCGCGCAAGCGTTGTGCGGTCAGCAACTTAGCGGCACCACTATTCCGGGCAAAAGAAGTGGGCCGCACCCGGGCGGCCCACCGAAAACTACCAGAAAAATGAATGGGTTACGAAGCCAGCGAGCGGGGACGCTGCAAACGCGAGCGGCGGGCACGGCTGAGGCCGATGGAACGCACGCGCTCGTAGGCGCCATGCAGATCATCGCTGAGGCGGCGCACCACCTCCATGCAGATGAGCGGGTTGTCGCGCAGGAACTTCAGCAGCTCCTTGCGTTTGACGAAGACCACCTGGGCGGTATCCAGCAACTCGGCCGTTACCTCGTAGGCGTCGCCGCTCAGGGTGGCGCCAAGGCCCAGAACCTCACCGGGGCCGGCCACGCGCAGCATCAACCGCTTGCCGCTCTCCGAACAAAGGGAGAGCTTGGCGCGGCCTTCGCACAGCACATACACGCCCCGCGCGGGGCGTCCTTCGGCAAACAGCAGGGTGCCCTTTGCCAGGACCTCCTGCTCCTTGATGCTATCGAATCCGCGGGTCGCCTCCGGCGACATGTCGCAGAAGGGACGGTCGGAGCGGAATGCGCAGTGACCACAACTCGGCTGCATAGCGTTCTCCATGGGACACTCTTAAACATTGCGCCATGCCGAGGCTGTGATTACAGTCACCCCCCATCGTGAGTGTTGCCACAGGTTTAGGCGCACGGCTCACAATTCCCTGGCGGCGGGTGAAGCAAAAACCAGAGCCCGGCCCCTGGCGCGCGCACCCCTGTAAGTGGCCGGAAATGAAAAGGCCCGGCCATGGCCGGACCTTTTGGAATGACTGCGAAAACCGGCCCGTGTTATGAGGTTGCCAGGGCCTTGAGAGCGGTCTTGTTGCGAATGACCAAAGTGGAACCCTTGGCCTGCACAATTTGCCGTTTCTTCATTTCTGCGAAGAGGCGGGTGACGGTTTCACGCGAGGTGCCGATCATCTGCGCGATCTCCTCATGGGTGAGCGCCAGCTTGATGCGCGGCTCGGACTTGGCGGATTCGCCGTTCTTCACCGTCCACTCCAGCAGCAGCTTGGCGAGCTTTTCCGCCGCAGAATGCGAGAGGCCCAGGGAGCGAATCTCACGGCAAGCCGAGTTGTACTTCTCACTCAACTGCTCGGCCACGCGGAGGCAGGCGTCACTGTGTTCCTTGAGGAAGCGCTGGAAGTCCTCGCGCTTGACGAAGTTGACCTGGCAGGGATCAATGGTCTCGGCCGTCAGCTCGTAGGGCTTGCCGCTGACCGAGGCGCTGAGCCCGAGAACTTCGCCGGCTTCGGCAATCTTGAGGATCAGCGTTTTGCCGTCGGTGGAGCAGATGCTGAGCTTGACCCTTCCCTTGCAGAGCACGAAGATGCCGCGCGGCGCCTGGCCCTCGACAAAGAGGATGGCGCCCTTGGGGTAAGCGGTGGCGTATTTAATCTGTTCGAATGATTGCAGAGCGGTGTCGGGAAGATCGCAGAAGATGGCGTCGGCACGCATCTTGCACGTCAGACAGCTCTCGATGATATCCAGTCCATAGGGTGAAAGCACGGGGGCAAACCTCCAACGCCGCGCGGCCACCTTAGTTAAGAACGCCGGACCGCAGCCGGCAGAACGACACAGATACCGCAACACCAGTACCGCGAAACCAGCACCGCAGAAAGCCCGTTGACAGGCATACCCCGGAAAGCGAAAAACTCTCACCGGCCGGGCGGCAGACACACAGGCTCGTCATAGCTTGTAAGGTTTAAGCCAACCCAAAAGGAAGTGCGGACGTCACAAAGTCGTGTGACGAACACACGCCCGCGTGACCGGCGGCACAGGCCGAAGGTTATTTCCGGCGACGGCGGCACGGTCAGACGTTTGGTCGTTATTTGACTTGTTTACAATTACTTGCAGGAATTACTTCAACTCCACCTGGTAGAGCTCGTATTGCGGAGTCGCATGGAATTTCCGCAGTTCGGGCAGCCGCTCGAACTCCTGCCGCTCAAAGGGAGCGTTGTAGAGAACGTAGATCCGGCGGGGGTCGCGGCGGGCGCTGGCGATGAGCTTTGCCAGCACATCGCGCAGGACGTAATCCGGAAAAGGGTTGAAGAGGTAGACGACCAGGTCGCCGGGGGGAAAGTCGAAGTCGCGGGCATCGGCGCAGAGGCTTTCGAGCTGCCGGCACTGGCGTCCGGCTTCGGCGAAGGCGAGGATGTTGCGCTGGGCAATGGCGTCGAGCTCGGGCTGCACCTCCACGCCGAGGACGCGGGCAAAGGGATACATGGCGGCCATCAGCAGCACGCGGCCCTTGCCGCTGCCCATGTCAATGAAGGTGAAACGCTCGAAGTCCACCGCGGCCAGCTGTTGCATGATCTCCGAGAATTCGGCTTCGACGGTGGGTTGGTAGAGGCGCTCGCTGAAGACCTCGCGGAGGCGCACGCTGATGGGCAGGCGCGCCCAGGTAGTGTCCACCGAATGGTCACAGTCGTAGTCAATGTCTCCGAAGCGGCTGCGGCGACGCTCAGGCAGACTGTCCTTGAAGCACTCGACGAACTGCTCGCGCAGATAGCGCAGGGAGCCGGCGAGGCCCCGGGCGCGGAGGGAGTCGCGCAGCCAGCGGGCGATGATGCGGGCGAGCGACGGCGGAGGGGCGACCACAAGGGTGGGCGGCAAGATGTGGGACGATGGCTGGGCTGCCGGTGACGCTGCGGCTTCCGGAGAATCCAGTCCGGAACGCTCTGTGGAGGGCCGCTCAGCGGGCCGTACGGGCAATTGGCTCATGAGGGTCATTATGGCATCCCGAGGGGCTGTGGAGGCCTTTACCGCCCCGGCAAGGGCCATCGAGCGGCCGCAGATGGGCTCGCAAAGGGCGTTCATCGCCGCAGATGTGGCAAAGTAGTAGGAAGACGTCACAGGGGAACATGGACTCCACGGATCATCCAGACAATTCGACTCCAGATAGGCTGACTTCAGAAGATTCGGCCGAGGGGCGTTCGGCCCAGGGGACTTCGGCGCGGGAAGGTTCGGCGCGGGAAAGTTCGGCGCAGGAAGGTTTAGCCCAGGGCGGCAAGCACGACGCGCTGGCGGCCTTCCGGCATCGCAACTTCCGGCTGTTTACCGCCGCGCGCTTTCTCGTCATCTGCGGCATTGAGATGCAGTCGCTGGCCGTGGGCTGGCAGATTTACTCCATCACGCGGCGTCCGCTGGACCTGGGACTGGTGGGGCTGGCGCAGTTTTTGCCCGGGCTGATGCTGTTCTGGCTGGGCGGCCATGTGGCCGACCGCTTTGAGCGCCGCAACGTGCTGCTGTGCTGCCAGGCGGGATTCGCCCTCTGCTCGCTGGCGCTGCTGGGGATTACGCTGCGGGGCATCCACGGCGTGGGGCCGATTTACTGCGTGCTGGTGGGGATGGGACTGATCCGCGTCTTCAACGGGCCGGCGGGACAGGCCTTCGCTCCCCTGCTGGTGCCAGCGGAGATCTTTCCCTCGGCGGCGGCGTGGGGCAGCGGAGTGTTTAACGCGGCCACCATCACGGGACCCTTGGTCGGCGGGTTGCTGTACGCGGCCGCAGGGTCTCCGGTGCCGGTGTACCTGACGACGGCCAGCGCGCTGCTGGTGGCCTGCGGGCTGATGAGCCGGCTGCGCGTGCGCGGACTGCAGAAGGGCAAGCGCGGAGCCACCGAGTTGCTGGCCGGCTTCCGCTACGTGCTGAAGAACCGGCTGATCCTGGGCAGCATCTCACTGGACCTGTTTGCCGTGCTGCTGGGCGGAGCCGTGGCGCTGCTGCCGGTGTACGCCCGGGAGATATTGATGGCCGGGCCGCGCGGGCTGGGATTGCTGCGGGCCTCGCCGGGAATGGGCGCGGGACTGATGGCGCTGGTGCTGGCCAACCGTCCGCTGCGGCGCCACGCGGGCGCAAAGATGATGGCCTGCGTGGCGGGCTTTGGAGTCTTCACCATCGTCTTTGGAGTGAGCCGCAACCTGTACCTTTCGATGGCCGCGCTGTTCCTGGTGGGGGCCAGCGACATGGTCTCGGTGATTGTGCGCTCCACGCTGGTGCAGTTGGCCACGCCGGACGAGATGCGCGGACGGGTGAGCGCCGTGAACATGCTCTTCATCGGCACGTCGAACGAGTTCGGACAGTTTGAGAGCGGCATCACCGCGCAGTGGTGGGGAGCGGTGCCGGCCGTGATTGTGGGCGGCGTGGGAACTCTCGTTGTGGTGGGATTGTGGAGCATGCTCTTCCCTGCCCTGCGGCGGGTGGACCGGCTGACTCCGGAGTCACTGCGGGCGGCTAACGTGGTGCCGGTGGCCGAGCAGGACCTGACGGACGCGCAATAAAGCTCTTCCCGGTGTAAAGGCAAACAAACCGTCTGAGACAAATTTGTTCGGTCAACCTGCGGACAAAAAAAGACCGCGGCGTTGAGGCCGCGGTCAAAGGAAAGTGATGCGGACAGCGCGCAGACGCTAGGCGCTGACTTCCGTCTGGATGGCGTTCTCCCACCAGATGTCCATGGGCAGCGGCTGCTGGCGGCGGCGGAAGGTTCCACCGTGCTTCACAACGCATTCCAATGCGACCTCGGCGGCCTTTTCGATGGCCTTCTGCACCGGCTCGCTGAGGGGCGCGCCGACTTCGAAAGCCTCGCCAGTGACACCGATGAGGTAGATCTCCTCGGGGCCATCTCCGGCCAGTTCGGCGACGAAGATGGATTCCGTGATAGCCGGGGAGTGGGGATCCAGGCGGACTGCGGGCCGGTGGCGGGTGATGGCTGCCCTGTCATAGACAGTCACCGTGCCAGCCGGCTCGCGATTATCCACCGAGTCAATCAAGATCAGAACATTCATACCGGTCATGTAGGCAATGAGGTCGAGGCCGGGGGTGCCGAGGTCTTCGACCGCGACACCCTCACCGAACTCGTAGTTGGCTTCGATCCAGCGGACCGTGTACGGACCCACCGCATCATCGCCGAGCAACACACTGCCGACACCGCAGACCTTGATCTTCTTCATTCTTACAGCACCTTTACCGTTGCGACCGGCTTGCCTTCGGGATCGAAGGTGTGGCAGGCGCAGGCCATGCAAGGATCAAACGAGTGAATGGTGCGAATCGCCTCGAGCGGACGCGTGGGATCGGCGATCGGGTTCTTCAGAAGCGAAGCTTCGTAAGGACCATGCTGACCCTTGGCATCACGCGGAGAGGCATTCCAAGTGGAAGGCACGACCGCCTGGTAGTTGGCGAGCTTGCCGCCCTTGATGACACACCAGTGCGACAGCAGGCCGCGCGGCGCTTCGTGCACGCCGACGCCCTGAATCTCACCGCTGGGGAAGCTGGGCTCGTTGTGGGTGGCCACGTCGCCGCTGCCGATGTTGTTGGCCAGCAGTTCCCAATGCTTCTCACCGAGTTCGGCCAGCATGCTGGCGCGGATGGCGCGAGCCACATGACGGCCCAGGGTGGACTGCAACTTCTCGATGCCGATCTTCTTTCCGGCGATGGTCGAGATGAGGCCCAGGGCTTTGTCCGTGTGCTTGCGGGTGAGAGGATCGCCGGCGGCATAGCCGACCAGTATCTGGGCGAGCGGACCGACCTGCATCGGGCGGCCCTGGAAGCGGGGCGCCTTGACCCAGGAGTACTTGCCTTCGGCAGCCCACTCCGTGTATTCGGGATCGGTTTCGCCTTCCCACGGCTGGAGCGGCTTTTCGCCCTTGTACCAGGCGTGCTTGGTCTCTTCGGTGACGCCCTTGGTGAAGACGTCGTCGCGGAAGCCGTTGAACTTGTGCACGCTGCTCAGGTTGCCGTCCATGATGTAGCCGCCGACCAGGTCGAACTTGGTGTTCTTCGTGTCCAGAGGCAGATCGGGCGAAGCCAGGTAGTTGGTGACGCCGGCGCCGTAGTTGAACCAGTCCGCGTAGAGAGCGGCGATGGCGCAAACATCGGGCAGGTACACCTGATCCACAAACGTCTTCACCTCAGCCATGAGCTCCTTGATCATGAACAGCTTGTCCATGTTCAGGGTACCCAGGCTGTCCAGGTTGATGGCGTTGCTGACGCCACCGACGGTGAGGTTCTGGATGTGCGGGCTCTTGGAACCGAGGATGGCCACGGCCTGCACGCTCTTGCGCTGATACTCCAGGGCCTGAATGTAGTGCGCGAAGGCCAACAGGTTGACCTCCGGGCTCAGCTTCATGGCCGGATGTCCCCAATAGCCGTTGGTGAAGATGCCGAGCTGGCCGCTGGCGGCGACGGCCTTCACCTTGTTCTGGGCTGCGAGGAATTCCTTCTTGGAGTTGCCGGTCCAGGGGCTCAGGCCCTCGATGAGGGTGCTGACCTTGGCCGGGTCGGCCTGCGGGATCTTGAGGATGTCCACATAATCCAGGGCCGACAGGTGATAGAAGTGCACGATGTGATCATGCAATCCATGGTTGATAAGGATCAGGTTGCGGATGTACTGCGCGTTCAGGGGGATCTCCAGCTTCAGAGCATCTTCCACCGAACGGACGCTAGCCATAGCGTGCACCGTGGTGCACACGCCGCAGAAGCGCTGGGTGAATACCCATGCCTCGCGAGGATCGCGGCCCTTGAGGATCGTCTCAATGCCGCGCCACATGGTGCAGGAGGACCAGGAATTGGCAACCGCTCCGTTCTCGACTTCAATGTCAATGCGGAGGTGTCCTTCAATCCTGCTGATGGGGTCAATCGTTATGCGTTTCGCCATTGTATGAAACCTTCTCGTCGATATCGTGGATTAGTGATCTGCCGGTGCGTAACCAGTAAGCTGAATTCCAGGCTTAACCTTCTCTTCGTACTTCGCCATCTTGTTCCAGTCGGCGTTGGTGCCGGGCAGGATGGCCAGGCACTTGACGGCAACCAGGTAACCCAACACCGCGATGGCGATGAAGGTCACGCAGACGATGATCTCGGCCATGGCCGGGAAGTAGAACGAGCTACCCTTGGCCGAGAAGGCCAGCGTCGTCGGGCTGAAGCGATAGATCATGCCGCCCACCGCGCAAAGCAGGTGTGCGTTGAACATGGTCGAAAGCTTTTTGCCCTTCTCCGTGGAGAGCACGTAGGCGGAGCCAAGGATCAGCGCCGTTTCTACCCAGAACAGGAAGGAGAAGTAACCGTCGGTGAAGATATGCAGGATCTGTCCGCGTACCAGGATGTCCAGGAAGCGGAAGGCGGTCCATGCATAGATGAGGTAAACCGTGATTTTGTTCAGCTCGGCCATGACCACGGGATCAAGATCGCGCTTCCACGCGAGCTTGGCCAGCAGCAGGCAAAGGGTGACGCAGTTGTAGCCGAGGAATGCCGCGGCCCACACGTAAATGATGGGGAGGCAGGGAGTCTGCCAGAGCACATTCACGCGTTTGCCGCCGAGCACCATCAGGGCGCCCAGCGAGGACTGGTGCATCATCGGAAGAATGTAGGCCAATCCGATGATGAAGGGATAAACCTTGGCCATCAGCTTTTCGCAAAGCTCGGCCACGCCGCGCCACTTCGGGAACTCATAAATGATGTACTCGAAGATTGGCGGCAGGTTCTCCAACAGCAACGGGACACTGGCATACAAGGACATGCAGACCGCGATCTCCAGCAGCGGAGAACTCACGTTCCATTGCCAAGGCATGATCACCCAGTAGAAGTTCCACGGGCGGCCCACATCGACACCCAACATGGCCAGACCGGTCCAGTACGCGAGGGCGCTGGTCAACAGAGCCACGCGCATGACCGAATGCAGCTTCTTGTTATTGAAGACCCAGGCGGCGATGCCCACGGCGAAACCGCCGGAGCCGAGACCCGTCAGGACCATCACGTTAAAGGTTTTCCAAAGTCCCCAGGCGTAGGGGTCGGACATGCCGGAAACACTCGCTCCGAGACCGACGACCTCGCGGTATCCCGTCAGCACAAGGCCGAAGGCGATAAAGAGGCAAAGCCCCCAGAATCCGCGAGTGAGCACGGGGATGCCATATACAGGAACACTTCTCTCCCACCGTGTCATAGTTGTGCCCTCAATCCGGTTTCTTTCTGTTCCTCGGCCAAGTGATGCGAGTGATCCTTGAAGTTCCTGCCCGCGAAATAGACCATGCCAGCGTAGAGCGCGATGGGCAGCGCCAGCCACTTGTAGGCCATGTGGGAGTACTTCAAGCCGGAAGGAATCGATTCTTCGCCAACATCGGGCAACCCGATCTTGTCGAAGGCGACGCGCGACAGGTACAGCACCTGGGTGCCGCCCGCATCGTGCTCGCCGAACACCTTGCTCTGGTAATACTTTCCAGGGTTGTCGGCGATGCGCTTTTTGGCTTCCTTCAGCAGCTCTGGACGCGTGCCGTAGATCACGGCGTTGGTGGGACACACCTTGGTGCAGCCAGGCTGCTTCTTGGTGGGGTCCTTCGCCATCGGCGTGCGGCAAAGCTCACACTTGACGATCTTCGGATTGAAACCATCCCACTGGAAAGCCGGGATGTGGAACGGGCAGGCGATTTCACAGTAGCGGCAGCCGACGCACTTGGCGCCGTACCACCACACCACACCGGTCGCCTCGTCCTTCTGCAGGCCGCCGAACATGCAGGCGTTCATGCAGCCGGGATCAATGCAGTGCATGCACTGCTGCTTGAAGTACGAGTGATCGGAACCGTCTTCGCTGCGCCACAACTTGATGATGTTCTTGGTGTAGGAGTTGAGCGCGGGAGGAGCCTGGTGGAGGCCATCCTGACGGGTGTCAGGGGTGAGTTCGTTGTACTGCGAACAGGCGACCATACAGGATTTGCAGCCTACGCAACGGGTCGCGTCATACAACAACCCGAGTGCCTTGGCCGGATCGGTTTTGTGATACTTGGGATTTGCTTCCAACCGATCTTCCTCCTCCGCATGGGCGACCTGCGGGAGGACGGCGGACACGCAACCCGCCGCTAAAATCGGCAGAGTGCCCTTGGCGAGATTCTTAAATGCCTCTCGGCGTGTCATTGCCATGGTTATTTACCTCCGGGATTCGACTTTGCCTCGTCCGCAATCGTCTCTTCGCTGCTGGCCAGCTTCTGCGAAGCCGCCCAGGATGCGCCGCCGATTGCGCCACCGGCCAGGCCCACAAGCAGAGCCGCGCCAGCGCCGAACTTGCCTATGGAGCTGTTGATGGGAGCGTAGGTGTCGGGCGGAGTCGCCGTGAAGCCATGAGCATCCACGCGGTCAAACAGCGGCACGCGGAAACCAACGGACTTCTCGGTGCAGCCGAAGCAGGGCGAACCATTGCCGATCGGCCAGCAATCCGGAATCTCATTGAAGTGGCGGGTCGAGCAGCCGGCATGCGTGACCGGGCCCTTGCAGCCCATCTTGAACAGGCACCAGCCTTCGCGGTGGCTCGGGGTGCTGAAGCCTTCGACAAAGCGGCCGGCATCGAAGTGAGCGCGGCGCGGGCAATGATCGTGAATCACGCGATCATAGGCGAACTTCGGACGCTTCAGGTCGTCGCAGGCGGGGAGCTTGCCGAAGACGGCAAATTCCAGCACGACGCCGAGCAGCGTGTACGGGTTCGGGGGGCAGCCCGGAAGGTTGACGATGGGCTTGTTGGTGATGATCGAATCCACGCCGACAGCGTCGGTCGGGTTGGGATCGGCCGAAGGCACGCCGCCCCAGCTTGCGCAGGAGCCCATGGCGATGATCGCCGCGGCCTTGGAACCAATTTCCTTCAGAACGTCAATCGCCGGCTTGCCGCCGAGCTTCATGTAGACGCCCTGGTCCTTGCGGGGAATCGAGCCCTCGACGACGAGCACGAACTTGCCATCGTTATCCTTGACGGCGGAGTTCAGAGCGTCTTCGGCCTGCTGTCCGCAGGCAACCATCAGCGTTTCGTGATAGTCGAGGGAGATGAGGTTGATGATGAGGTCTGCCACGTCGGGTTTCGAGGTACGCAGAAGCGTCTCGGAACAGCCGGTGCAGTCTTGGAAGTGAAGCCATACGACCGAGGGTTTCTTGGCCTTGCCAACAGCCTTCGCGACTTCCGCCGGGGTGGCCTTGTCAGTCAGGGCCAGACCCATGGGAGCGGTTGCCACGAGGGTCGTACAAAGTTGTAAGAAATCTCGACGTGAGTAGCCCGCGTTCTTCAAGCTCTGGGCGATTGTTTCCTGTGCATTAGCGTCTTTTGCCATGTCATATCCTGTGCGGAGACATTATGCCTGCATCCCTGAACTGGCGGCCGAACGCAGTGGAAACCGGAAGAGTCTGGTCCACTTCGTCGGGGAGGCCCGGCTGAATACACTCCACCCGTAATTGTGGCGTGAATACAGCGCTTCGTTTATCTGTCATTACGCCTCACCGGGCAGTGATTTTAATCACTACCAACTGTGATACTCGCTAGCGCGGGGGGTGCGCACTGATTCTTGTCACCAGCGTCTGTGACCATCATCACTCCGGGGGATGCCGCCCCATGGGCGCCCGGGTGGCGTGCGGCTCCGCCGTGGCTTTGCCGCGCACTGCCGCGAATTTGGCGGGGTTTGCGCCGTGAGATTTTCCGGCGAGTGCGAAACACGCGGGCATGTATCGAAAGTAGCAGACAACCGAATCCCGGCTTGCTCAGTCCATGGAGGCTGTGGATAACGCAGGCGAAAAAAGCTCCCCCGGCCAAAAGAAAATGGCACGAGGGAGAGGCGAAATGGTGAACGGCGCGACCCTCAGGCCGCGAATGGAACGAGCCGGGGAGCTACTCCTCGCAGGTGAAACCCTGCGCGGCGAGCACCGGTTTGACCGAGGGGTAATAAACTTTGCTGTAAGCTCCGGCGACATTCTGCGACCAGGGCAGGCCCTCGGGGCGTCCGGTGGACTTCCAGAACTCGGTGAGCGTCTGGTCGTAGGCGTCAATGGCCGGGCGGAGCTTGCTGGCGTCGTAACGTTCCTCGTGGCGGAAGGCTTCGATGGACATGCGCGGCTTTTGAATGGCGGGCTGATCCACGTAGCCCAGCACAAGGCCGTTGATGCAGAAGCTCTCCCTGGGCAGGCCGAGGAGTTCGATCATCTCCCGGGGGCTGCGGCGCACGCCGCCGATGGGAACGATGCCCAGTCCGTGGGAGTGCGCGGCGGCGATCAGGGTGCCGAGGGCGATGCCGGCATCCAGACTGACGCTGACGATGGCCTCGACGCTCTTCTGCGTCTGCTGCCCGATGCCAACCTTATCGAGGCCGACGCGCGTCTTGTGGAGGTCGGCCACCAGGGCCAGAAAGACCGGCGCCTGTGCGATGTAAGGCTGGTTGCCGGCCAGCTCGGCGATCTTCTTGCGGCGCTCGGGGTCACGCACCACGACGATGCTGACCTGCTGGGTGTTGATGGAAGTCGGCGCCAGTTGAGCGGAGCGGATGATGTCGTCGAGGATGGCGTCGGGGATGGGATCGGATTTGTAACTGCGCTCACTGCGATGGGACTGAAGAATGCGCGTGGTCTCGTTCAAAGTATGGGCTCCTGGGAAATCTTATTTGCACTGATGAGGGTTGGATTCGCCGGGGTGGCGATTGGATTCGCCGGAGGGCGGAGCGCAGGCTGGCGCGCGATTCCGGCAATCTTTGCGGATCGCTGCAATAATTCCCGCACTTTGCCGTCTTACCCGGCAGGAGAGCCAGAAAGCCCGAGCCGATGACCGAAAGCAGGCAAAAGGTCGGAGAGTTGTTTGCCCGGGAGAAGTCGCGCTTCCTGGCCTTCGTGCGGCGGCGGCTGTTTGATGTAAGCGGCATGGACGCCGAGGACATTCTGAGCGAGGTGACCTTCAGCCTGCTGCGCCGCGCCGACGTGGTGGGCGAGGTGGAAAACCTGAGCGCCTACGTCTACCGCTCGCTGGCCAACCGCGTCACCGATTATCAGCGGCGCAGCGTGCCGGAGGAGCCGGCCATTGAGGAGGCCGACCCGGACTGGCCCTCGCAAAGAGTGCTGCCACCCGATCCGCGGCCGCGTCCTGATGAGCGAGTGCAGCAGGATGAGTTGCGACGGCGGCTGTTTGAGGCCATTGACCGGCTGAGCCCCGCGGAGCGCGCCGTCTGGATTGCCACCGAGGTGGACGGCCGCAGCTTCCGCGAGCTGGCCGAGGATTTTGACGAACCCATCGGCACCCTGCTGAGCCGTAAGAGCCGGGCCACGGAGAAGCTGCGCGTGATGCTCTCCGATTACAAAGACTTTCGATAGGAGTTGACCATGATGCACGATTACGACCCATCCAACCCGACCCACCCTTGCCGCCGGCGCAGTCCCATGCGCTTCGTGCTGCACATCCTGATGGCGATTGTGCTGGGCGGCGCCCTGGTGCTGCTCTTTGGCACCATCGTCCAATACCTGTGGAATGCGATTCTGCCGGCCGTGCTGGGAGTGGGCCACTTGCGCTTCTGGCAGGCCATTGGAGTGCTGCTGCTGGCGCGCATCCTGGTGGGCGGCTTCCACCACGGCGGCCACGGACACCGGCGCTGGGGACATCGCCGCTCCAGCTGGCAGCAGTATGAGGAGTGGTGGCGCGAGGTGGGGCAGGATTCCTATCGCGAATACTCGGCGGCGCGTCCGGGCTCGGCCCCCACGGCGGTGCGGCCGGAAGAAAAGTAAGCTGTGCGGAAGACTCCGCCCGGGGCTTGTGTCCCTGGGCGGATTTTTATTGCCGGATGGGCAATAAACTCCCGCGGCGCACGTCTTACCAAACAGTACTGCACGGGAGGGGCAATGTCTTTTTTCATAGAGAGCAGTTCGGTGAACTCAGTGTGGCGGGTATTGCTGCGGGGCTTTGTACTCACCCTCTCGCTGGGGACGATTCTCTTCTGCCTGCTGCCGGCCATGGCCGTCCGCTGGCTGCCGATGGCGGGCATTGATATTCGATAGTCCCGCTGTTACTTACCGGTTGAAATTCTTATGGGAGAAGTGAGTCATGTCACAAGCGCAAGCCATTGATCTGCACGTCATCAACGCATTCCAACTGATGTGGGGTCCGTTTCCGGAGCCCGTCATGCTGATTCACAAGAGCCGCACCATCCTGGCCGTGAATGACTACGGCCGGCATATGGGCATTCCCGTGGGAGCCAAGTGCTATGGGCTGAATCCCGAGGTTGGCCCGGCAGACGACCACTGCGGACGCTGCAAGGCCAACCTGGCATTGCAGACCGGCGAGACCGTGTGCACGGAAGAAGAGATGGGCGGACGACGCGTCATTGGCTACTGGATGCCGCTGAAGGAAGTGTCCGACGTGTATGTGCACTTTGGCATTGGCACGGCGGAGGCGATGGCCGCGGCGCGGATGGGCGGGGCTTCGGAGGCGGCGGATACTTCGGCCAAGGCGGATGAACTGATCCAGCTGTAGACGCGCACCGGCAGGCCAGCGTGAGTTTTCTTTTGTAGATGTGGATTCCCGCACCCCGAGCGATCTCCCAACCCGAGGCTACCCGCCACCTTCGCCGAATCAACATGGCGGGGGTGGCGGGTTCGTATTCCGCACACGCGCCCTTCTGCATTTACAATCGGAAGATCATGCGCATCATTATCCGCTCCTCCGCCATCCACGCCGCCGGTGTCTTTACGCTCGAACCCATTGCCAAAGGCACCCTTGTATTGGAGTACACCGGCACCCGGATGAAGCACGACGACGCCGACGACCTGTACGCCGACCGGCCTTACACCTATCTGTTCGGAGTGGGCGACGGCACCACGGTGATTGACGGCTACGGCATGAGCATGTACCTGAACCACAGCTGCGAGCCCAACTGCGAGACCGAAGAGGACGAGGACGAGCACGTGTGGATCCGTGCCATCCGCGACATTGAGGCCGGCGAGGAGCTGGTGTACGACTACTTTCTGTATGACGGCGAGGGCGACGCCGACTGCCACTGCGGAGTGCGCCACTGCCGCGGCACCATGTACAGTCCCACGGAGTTGAAGAAGCGCAAGCGGCGGCTGACGGCGGAGAACAAGAAGAAGGCGGCGAAGAAATCGGCCGCGGCAGAAAAGAAAGCCGCCCGGTAAGGCGGCTGGTTAACGATCCCGGTTCCGTAACTGGTTCTGTAACTGGCGAACGGAACTGGCGAACGGAACTGCCGAACGGAACTGTCGAAATAAGCTTCGCCCGGTGGCGGCCGAAGCACTTCCCATCCGGCAGAAAATACCCCACCCTCCGCTCCAAAGTGACGCCCTCTGCGGCGTTGCACCCTGGCGGGACGACAGATAACCCTTGCTTGCCGCGGAGAGGTTTCCGCGGACGAGCGTTACTTGGCCGAGGCCTTTTCCTTCTTGGCGCGGATGGCGGCCCAACGTGCCTTGGCGGCCTCGGCCATCTTTTTGCGTGCGGCGGCCGAAACCTTGCGGCGCTTGCGGGTAGCCTTAAGAGCTCCCTTAAGAGCGAGAACGGCTTTGCCCTTCTTACCGGGAGCCGAAACTTCCAGGCCAGCCAGCACGCTCAGCGCCTGGTCAACGCGTTCCAATTCTTTACAAAGCCGGATGTGTTCCTGCTTCAACTGAAGTACGGCAGTCGCGATCGCTGGGTTTGCCATAATAAGAAGATTGTAACAAGAAGCCAGAATTCTGAGTTACTGAAAACTTATCGGCCGAATGGCCGGAGCGTTTCCGGCACCTGTCGGCCGGGCAACGGACCTCCACGTCCTGCTACTCCACGTCCTGCTACTCTCCGGCCTGCTGCTCTCCGGCCTGCTGCTCTCCGGCAAGTTCGGGATGCTGCATGCGCAGAAGGGCGTAGGCGGCCAGGGTCATGGAATCCGCGATGCGGCCATCGTTGACCATCTGGTGGAACTCCGCCCAGGTAAAGCTGGCGTGGACGATTCCCTGCTCCTCGGGCTCGGGCTGCGCCTGGTGCTGGGTAAGCCCGGTGGCCACCCAGACGCGGATGGGCTGGCTGAGGACTCCATAGGCGACGAAGACGCGGGCGAGGTGGATGAGCTGCGCGGCAACCAGGCCGGTCTCCTCGAGCAGTTCGCCGCGCGCAAGATCTTCCGGCGTGTAGCCGCTCTTCCCTTCCCACGCACCCTGGGGAAACTCCCAGTAGCGCCCGCCGGCCGGGTACTTGAACTGCTCGACCATGTGGACGCGGCCCGCTTCCACGGGAATGACGATGGTGGCTTCGGGCTTATCCACCACGCCGTACATGCCGTCGGAGCCGTCTTCACGGCGGATCTGATCTTCACGGACGCTCATCCAGCGGTTGCGGTAGACGATGCGCGAGCTGAGGGTTTGCATGGGCCTCCCTAGGGGATTTCATCCGGCCGGCGGCCCGCTCTGCACCCCTTTGGCCGGGCGGGTATAATCAGATTCTCACATGAGCTATACGGTCCTTGCGCGCAAATATCGTCCCCAGAAGTTCTCCGATGTCATCGGGCAGGATCACGTCGTGCGCACGCTGAAGAATGCGCTGGAGCAGAAGCGCATCGCCCACGGATACATCTTCAGCGGCCACCGCGGCATTGGCAAGACGACCATCGCCCGCATCCTGGCCATGGCCCTGAACTGCAAGTCGAGCGACAGTCCGGTGAGCGAGCCCTGCGGCGTGTGCGACAGCTGCCGGGAGATTCGTGACGGCTCGGTGGGCGCCATGGACGTGATTGAAATTGACGCCGCCACCAACCGCGGCATTGAAGACGTGCGCGGCCTGATTGCCACGGCGACGGCCGAGCCGGCCCGCGACCGCTTCCGCATCTTCATCCTTGACGAAGCGCACCAGGTGACGGACGCGGCGTTTAACGCCCTGCTGAAGACCCTGGAAGAGCCTCCACCGTGGGTGGTGTTCATGATGGCCACCACGCAGCCGGAGGACATTCCGCAGACCATCCGCTCGCGCTGCCAGCACTTCAGCTTTCACGCCGTGCGCTTTGAGGAGATCGTCACCCACCTGGGCCACATTTGCCAGATGGAAAAGCTGACGGTGGACAAAGAAGCCCTGGCGCTTTTGGCCGAGGCCGGCGACGGCAGCATGCGCGACGCGCTCAGCATTCTGGACCAGGCCATCTCCTGCAGTGGCGACACGCTGAACGCCGACGACGTGCGCGGCCTGATTGGCAACGTGAGCAGCGAGCTGCTGGAGCGCGTAATGCACGCCGTGCACCAGAACAGCGCCGACGAAGTGCTGCGCATTGTGGACAAGCTGATCGTGGAGGGTCAGAGCGCGACTCACTTTGCGCGGCAACTGGTGCGCTTTTTGCGCAACGCGCTGGTGGCCAAGGTGGCCGGAGTCGAGAGCCCCGCGCTGCAGATCAGCTCGGACGAAAAACAAAGAGTGCAGGCCATAGCAGAGCTGTTCAGCGAAGAGGACCTGGCGCGCTTTTTACAGATCATGCTGCGCACCTTTGGCGACGTGAGCTACAAGCAGGAGCAGCGCTTCCATCTTGAGCTGGGGCTGTTGAAGCTGGTACACGCGCAGCGGCTGCTGCCCCTGGAGCAACTGCTGAGCAGCGTACGGCTGAGCGAGGGAGCGGCGACGACTGGCGGAGCCGGGCAGTTGCCCGCACGCGGTGGTACACATTCTGGCGCCGCTGCAGCGCCGTTAAACACATCAGCAAGACCGGCGCCACGCACGCCTCCGCCGATGGCCACGCGGCCTCCGGGAGTGCCTCCCATGGGCGGCGGGTCGTCGCCGTTTGGCGGCAAGGCATCGCCGTTTGAGGCCGACAAGGCTCGCAAGGGTCGCGAGGAGTTGAGTTCTGCGGCGGAGCCGGCGGGCGAGGCGCGAAGCGTGGGTGCAAGCATCACGCCGATCAGTTCGTCGCCGATGAGTGCTTCTCCGTTCCATGCGTCGCCCAATCATGCGACACCGAATCATGCGTCGCCGAATCATGTGGGCCCCAATCATGTAACCCCGGCGATGCCGTTGGGTAAGGCCGAGGCCAGCACCGTTGGCTTTGACAACGGCTCGGCGCTGGCCGTGGCTCCGCATGCCGAGCACAGCAACGCTGGCGCCCCGCTCAACGTGGATTCCCTGCGCGAGGCGGTGCTGGATGCGATGGAAAAGAACGGCTCGCAGATGCTGGTGAATGCCCTGGAAGAAGCCGAGTGGAGCGTGGAAGGAAACCTGCTGTCTGTGAAGGTGACGATGTCCACGGCGATGGTTGAGATCAGCTACACGCGCGAGCAGGAGCGGGCGGCCAACCAGGCGGCGACGCATGCGGCAGGCCGCACCGTGAAGGTGAAGCTGGTGGGCGGTGCGGCGGTTGCCGCCACGCCGAAGGCTCGCGCGCCGCGCAAGGGCGGCGAAGGAACGTTCAAGGCGAAGGCGGCCGACGAGCCGCTGGTAAAGCAGATGCAGGAAAAGTTCGGAGCCGAGATCCGCATGATCGTGGATCGCTCCCAGGAGTAACGATGGAATTGAATAAGATGCAGCAGATGATGGAGCAGGCGGCGGCGATGCAGCAGGTGATGCAGCAGAAGTTGCGCGCCGTGCAGGTGGAAAGCTCCGTGGGCGGCGGCGCCGTGGTGGTGCGCATGAACGGCGAAAAGGTAATTCAATCGGTGAAGATTGATAAGGACGCCGCGGCCGATGTGGAGATGCTCCAGGACCTGATCCTGGCGGCCGTCAACGAAGCGGCACGCAAGGCCGACGCCGAGGCCAAGAACCAGTTGGGCGGCATGCTGGGCAACATGGGCGTGCCTCCGGGAATGTTTTAAGCCCGCGTTCTAAGCAAAGAGGAATCGAAACTCATCATGGCCAAGTTTGCCGAGCCCATGGCTCGACTGATTGACGAGTTGAAGAAGCTGCCGGGAGTGGGCGGCAAGAGCGCGCAGCGCTATGCCTTCCACATTCTGCGCGGCTCGGACGAAGACGCCGAGCTGCTGGCCGGGGCCATTCGCGACATCAAGGCGGCGCTGCGGCTCTGCTCGGTGTGCAACAACATCACCGACGTGGACCCCTGCGTGTATTGCAGCAGCACCACACGCAATCTGCGGGTGGTGTGCGTGGTGGAAGAGCCGACGAACATCGCCGCTCTGGAAAAGGGACAGAACTTCCAGGGCGCTTATCATGTGCTGCACGGCACGCTCTCGCCGATTCATGGAATCGGGCCGGAGCATTTGCGCATCAGTAATCTTATGTCGCGGGCGCAGGCCGGAGAGATTGACGAGGTCATCCTGGCCACCAATCCCACGGTGGAAGGCGAAGCGACGGCCGTGTATCTGGCTCGGCAGCTGCGGCCCACCGGCGTCAAGGTAACGCGCATCGCCACCGGGATTCCGGCGGGCAGCGACATTGAATACGCCGACGAGGTGACCTTGCGGCGCGCGCTGGAAGGCCGACGCGAGATGGCGTAAGCCGTCTTTCTCCTGAGCCTGGCGGCAGAAGAGGATTGCAGACCATGGACGACGAGATATTCCGGAAGCATGCCGAAGAGGCGATGGCGCGGCTGACCAAGGCTCTGTATGCGGTGGAAGAGGCCGCGGGTTTTGAGGTGGAAGAGCGCGGCGGGGCCTTGCATCTGCTGTTTGAGGAGCCGCCCGGGACGTTTGTGCTTTCGCCGAACTCCTCGGCCAAACAGATTTGGATTTCGGCGCTCTCCACCAGCTTCAAATTGGACTGGAGCGAGGCCTACTCGGACTTTGTGCTGGCGCACAGCGGAGAGACCCTGCTGCCGCTGGTGTCGCGCCTCATCGGCGAGCAGACGGACAACGCGGTCGCACTCGGCTAGGCCGGGTTCATCAATAACAAATTTGTGGAAGTTCGGCGCCGCTACTCGGCGTTGCGCAGTGGCGCGCCGGGCGTGGGCTCCGGAGTGCGCTCGTGGCTGAGGCGGCTGCCTGACGGTGTGCCGAGCTTGAGCAGCAGGTTGCGCGCGATCTGGCGGCCGTGGAAGCGGCCATTCTCGATGAAAATCTCACTGGTGTTGCGCCCGGCCACCACGACTCCGGCCAGGTAGATGCCGGCCACGTTGCTCTCCAGGCTTTGCGGATCCACCACCGGCTTGCTGGCCACGTTGGAGATTTCAACGCCGAGTGCGCGCAGGAAGCTGAAGTCCGGGTGATAGCCGGTCATGGCCAAAACAAAGTCGTTTTTGATGCGCAGCTCGCCCGCAGGAGTTTTGAGCAGCACGCTGTCGGGAGCGATTTCCGCCAGGGTGGTGTTGAAGTGCGCGGCAATCTGATGCTGCGTGATGCGGTTCTCAATGTCCGGCTTGATCCAATACTTGACGCTGCCGCTGATTCCGGCTCCGCGATGCACGAGCGTGACGCGCGCGCCATGGCGCCAAAGCTCCAGTGCGGCAATGGCCGCCGAGTTCTTGGCTCCCACCACCAGCACGTCGCTGTTGTAGTAAGGATGCGGCTCGCGATAGTAGTGCTCCACCTTGTCGAGTTCTTCTCCCGGCACGTCGAGGCGATTGGGACGGTCGTAGTATCCGGTGGCCACCACCAGCTTGCGCGCCAGGAACTGAACGGGGCGGGCGAGGCGGTCGGCACAATGAACCAGAAAAGCTCCGTCGGCGCCTTCGACGCGCTCCACCGAGGTGTACTGGCGGACGTCGAGCTTATGGAATTCGGCGACCCGGCGGTAGTACTCCAGGGCCTCCATGCGGGTGGGCTTGGGCTGGGCACAGCTGAAGGGGATGTCGCCGATCTCCAGCAGCTCCGGGGTGGTAAAAAAGGTCATGTTGGCCGGGTAGTGGAAGATGGAGTTGCACAGGCATCCCTTGTCCACCACAACGGCGGAAAAGCCGGCGCGGCGCACCTCAATGGCGCACGCCAATCCGGTGGGACCGGCTCCTACGACCAGTACGTCAAACTGTTCCATTCGTGAATTTCCCCGAGCCAAGATAGTACCAAACCAGGCGGCTCCGGCGCGCGCCACGGCCGGCCATGGGATTGGGAATGCGGGTTAGGCCTCCAGGCTAGACAATCCATGCCGGGCGATGGGGATCGCCCCGCGCGGACGGCCGCCGGCGGCGGTGGCCGAGGGAACTTCGCGCCGGATGCCCCAGGCAGCCCTTTTTCCCTTGCAAAATTGGAATTGAATCGTCTAATGTTCCCAGATCAGTCAAGCCGGACACGATGACTCTAATTCCTTCCGGCACCGCCGGAGAACCCATGCAACCGCTGCAACTTGCTTGAAAAGCGCACCTGTTAACTCCTGCCTGTGCAGGACCATCTCGAAGTGGGGAGACGCCTAATGAATCGTTTCAATGTGAAGAACCTTGTGGTTACAGCAGTCGTGCTTCTGGTTGCCCTTTCTCTGGCCAGTTGCGGTGGTTCCAGCAAGACCTGGCCGACCAGCAACCTGACCAAGTTTGTCTACCTTGCGGATACCAGCAGCGAGTCATCCGGCGTCATGGGAACGCACTCCTCGGCGCGCGCCCGGCAGTTGGCCGCGAGAGCCGCGTTCAAGGCCCACAAGCACACCGCCCGGCCCCAGGCGGTGAGGGGCTATGACATTGGCACCGGCACCGAAGACGTCTACCTGTACGACCTGGCGAGCGATACCACCACCAAGCTGAACACCACCAGCGCCGACTATGACTCGGTCGCCCTCTCCGTGGACTACAAGACGGTGTACTTCACGGCCTATGACAGCAACGGATACACCCAGCTGTTCTCGGCATCGGTGGCGGACTTCAACTCTCCCACGCAGCTGACCACCGGCACCACGGGCGAATATCATGACGCCTCCATCTCCCATGATGGAAAGACGATCTCCGCGATTTACTTCAACGATTCCGAGGATTCTACCGAATCCTTTGAATCCATCGTCTCCCTGCCCAGCACCGGCGGCACTCCGACCCTGATGACCATCACGGGTCTGGCTGACCTCTGGACACCACGCCTGACCCCGGACAATTCGACTTACATCCTGGAGGGAGATACATCGGACGCAAACGCCGCGATCTTCTCGGTCAAGGTTGACGGCACTGGGCTGACCCAGCTGACCAACGCCAGCGGCGATTACTGGGATTGGTTCCCCACGGTCTCGCCTGACGGAACAACGATTGCCTTCATCCGCGAGAACGAAGATAGCGATGACGTTTACGTGGTGCCCATCACCGGTGAGACCACCACGGCACCCGCCACGGCCATCACCACCGATCACGACGCCGAGGAAGCTGTCATCCTGGGCGGCTATATCGCCTATACGGACTACGTCAACACATCGGATGGCTCGGGCAATGGCCAGCTCTTCCTGGTTCTCGCCACGGGTGGCCAATCGGTCCAGTTGACCACAGCCGACGAGCAGATCTACTTCGACTGGTGGGATTACTAAACCGGGTTGATGGAACATGCTGAACGAGAGGCGCCTCACACGGGGCGCCTTTTTTTTGCTCCACCGGCTTGCCTGCCGACTTAGAAGAAAGCGATGAAGCTGACGCCACTGCCAGCCGCTCGGCTGTGTTAGGCTAGAGTTGTGTGGGCGCGTAGCTCAGTTGGTAGAGCAACGCCCTTTTAAGGCGTGGGTCCTGGGTTCGAGTCCCAGCGCGCTCACCATTCGCTTCAACGACTTACGCCGAATTCAAGACAATACCTTCCCGCAGCAAGACATCCCAGGACATTCATCCGCATGGTAAGCGGCCCGCCACGGGCATTCGTGTGCCATCCCATGGATGGAAAAGGGCCGCGCCATGGCAGGCGCGGCCCGGTTAGCCAGTCCCCGACTACGGGACCGTCACAATGATGGAGACCGCCGAGGGGTTCGTAAGCGGCGTGGTGCCCCCGGTCGGCGTAACCGTCACAGTATAGGTTCTGGAGGCTGGGGTGCTGCTACCGCCCCCGCCGCCGCCACTGCAGGACATCATGACGCCAGCCATGCAGATGACCAGCGCCACCAGCAGAATGGACAGTGCGCGCCTGCGGCGAACCCCGAAGGGCAAGCCCACCAGCACGGCGCAGAACAGCAGCGCACCGCCGCTCTTCCAGGGCCGCGCCGGCCGCTTGTTTGAGGCACTGGCCGTCGTGGTGATGGTGAGCACGGAGGACCCGGTTCCGTTGGAGGTGAGCGTGACCGCAGGCGCACTGCCGGAGATCGCGCTGCTCGTGGTGGTGACCGCAAGGTTCACCGTACCAGCGTAGTTCGAGGAGGCGAGCGAAAGGTTGATGGTCCCACTGCTGCTGTCGGAGATCGTAATCGCCGTGCTGGCAGCGGTAAGGGTGTAGGTCGGCATGACAACCAGGAAGGAGTCACTGACCGCAGTCGCGGCGGCGTAATCCGTGTTGCCGGCCTGGCTGGCCTTGACGACCACGGTTCCGGCGCCGGTGATGGTCAACACGCTGCCACTGACCGTGGCGGGACCGGAGGTGACCGAGTAGCTGACCGCAAGGCCCGAGGAGGCCGTCGCCGTCAGTGTGATGGGGGCCACACCGTCAATCTGCGTTCCCGGGTTGGGGAAGGTGATGGTCTGGGTATATTGGGCCACGGCCGTGCCCTGCACGGGAATGGTCTGCGTGGTGTAGTTCGGAGCAGCCGCGTTCAGGGCATTGTCCTGCAGCGTCACGTAGCCGGACAGCGGTGAGCCGGCCGTCGTGGGATAGAACTCCACGCTCTCGGTGCAGCTGCCGCCAGAAGCGAGTGGACTGGAGCAGGTCGAGGAGTTCTGCACCTGGCTGATCGTGGTCTGGAGGATGTTCAACGACTGGTTGCCAATGTTGGAGACCGTCACGGTGATAGCGCCGTCGGTGGTGTCCAGGGTGGAAACCAAGGTTTGGCTGGGGAAGGTCAGCGTGGCGGCCGAGGCCGTCACCTCGCGAACAAGGTTGTTGCCGGAGTCCGCGATGTAGAGGTTACCCTCGCCATCCACGGCAACGCCATCCGGACCATTGAGCGCGGCGCTGGTGGCTGCTACGCCATCACCGTTATAGCCAGACGAGCTGGTGCCCGCGATCGAGTTGATCACGCCGGTGCCGGCATCCACCTTGCGGATTACGCTGTTGCCGAAGTCCGCGATGTAGAGGTTTCCGGCGCCATCCACCGTGGTGTGGCCGTTGTCGTTGAGTTCGGCGCTGGTGGCCAGGCCGCCGTCACCGCTGTACCCGCCAGTTCCGTCGCCGGCGATGGTGTAGATCAAGCCGGTGCTGGCAACCACCTTGCGAACCACCTGGTCTCCCAGATCGGAGATGTAGAGGTTGTTGCCGGCATCCACGCTGACGCCGTACGGCGAACCGAGCGACGCGCTGGAGGCCGGAACGCCGTTCACGGTGTATCCATTTGTGCCGGCGCCAACGATGGTGTTGATGTAGCCGGTGGAGGCACTCACCTTGCGAATCAGGCCGTTGTAATAGTCCGCAATGTAGATGTTGCCGGCCGTATCCACGGCCAGGCCAAATGCGCCATTCAGCTCCGCACTGGTTGCAGGACCGCCATCGCCGTTTCCGCTGGAGGGAGTTCCGCCGCCGGCCACCGTGCTGATGGATCCGGTCACGGCATCCACCCGGCGGATGGCCACTTGATCGGCAATATATAGATTGCCGGCGCCATCGAGCGCCACATCTTCCGGACCCAGCAGCTCGGCACTGGTCGCCACCGCGCCATCGCCGGAATAACCGGAGGTGCCGTTGCCGGCAACGATGGTCAGCGTGCCGGAGGCAGTCAACTTACGCACAACATAGTGGTAGGTGTCGGCAATGTAGACGTTGCCGGCGTTGTCCACCGCTACCGCGTTCGGGAAGTCGAGCGCCGTACTGATGGTGTTGGTGGCCGCCGCGGAATGTGCGGAGCCGCGGCTGGCCCGGATCGCGCTCTTCGCCGGATGCTTCAGCGCACGCAGGTCACGCGTGGCGGTGGAGACCTCCGGAGCCGTTCCGGCGATGGAGGAGATGGTGCCCGGAATCAGGACCACCTGGGCTCCGGTGCCGACGCCGGAGAGACCGAAGGCGAAGGTGCCGGCGCTGGTCACAACCTTCAACGCGACATTACGACGGCCGGTGTAGGCCGGGCTAAAGGTGACCGGAACAACGCAGAAGCTGCCCAGCGCGTTCACCGTGGAGCCATCCACGACGCAGCCGCTGACGGTGCCGACGGTAAACTCCGCGGCGGAGGCCTGCGAAGCGGTGGCCGTGATGCTGCTGATGGATTGCGCAGAGTTCAACTGCAACAGCACGCGATCCGGAGAGCCGCTGCCGCCCACGGCGACCGGCGAGAACATCGTGCTGCCGGTGACAGCCTGTACCACCCGGACGACGCTGTTGCCGGTATCCGCGATGTAGAGGTCGCCGGCAGAGTCCTGAGCCAGGCCAAAGGGGCCGCGCAGCTGGGATTGAGCCGCGGGGCCGAATTCTCCACTGTAGCCGGCTCCCAGCGAATTCTCGCCGGCAAAAGTCGAAATGTTCTTGGTCTGGGCGCTGACCAGGCGGACCACGTTATTGCCCTGGTCGCAGATGTAGAGATTGCCCGCCGCATCCACCACCAAGCCCGAGGGCTGCGTCAACTGCGCACTGGTGGCCAGGCTGCCATCGCCGCCGAATCCCGCGCCGAGGCTGAAGCTGCCTGCGACGGTGTTGATGACATGGGTGGAGGCGTTCACCACGCGGACGACGTTGTGGCCGGTATCGGCGATGAAGATGTCGCCGGCAGAGTCAATCGCGACCCCCGAGGGCGACTGCAGAACGGCGTTGATGGCAAGGCCGCCATCGCCGATGGTGCCGCTAAACGTGCCGCCGCCGGCCACCGTGGTGATGACCTGGGTGGAGAACGTTACCAGGCGAATGACGTTATCCCCCGCATCGGCAATGAACAGGTCACCGGCAGAATCCAGCCCGACGCCGATGGGAACATTCAGGATCGCCAGGCTGGCCTGACCGCCATCGCCGTTGCCGCTGGCGGGGCTGCCGCCGCCGGCCACCGTGGTGATGTAGCCGGTAATCGCATCCACGCGGCGAATGACCGCGTTGCCAACGTCGGCGATGTAGAGATCGCCCGCGGCATCCACGGCCACGCCGGTAGGATTGGCGAGCGTTGCCTGGGTGGCGGGGCCGGTGTCTCCGCTATAACCGTAGGTGCCATTGCCGGCCACCGTGGTGATGATCTGCGTTGTGGCATTCACCTTGCGAATGGCGTTGTTCTGCGTGTCGGCGATGTACAGGTTGCCACTGCCGTCCAGGGCAACCCCCTGGGGCAGAGTGAGGCTTGCGGAGGTGGCTGCGCCATTGTCTCCGCTGTAACCCGGGCCCAGGGTGTAGTTGCCCGCCACGGCGTGAATGGCCGGCGCGAGGGTGACCGCCGGCGTTTGCGCAGCGACCATGACCGACAAGGCTAGAAGAAGTGGCAGGATGATCGCCTTCACTGAGAGGCGACGGAAATTTCCGGCAGATAAAAGTGCGCGTTTCATATTCATGAACAGGCTCCCTGCGATTCGCAGAACAAAACCTCTGGCAGTTCTGAACAACAGTGCACCCGGCATTTTGCCAGGTGCACTTTGATTCTGAATTGATACCGGCGACCTACCGTGATTACGGTTTTCCCGCGCCGGTTCCCGGATGCTGCTTCGCCATCGCGATTGCCTGCTCGACGTCGGCCCGGTGGGGATCATGCGGGCTGGTTTTGAGCAGCTTTTCCCATAGTTCGATGGCACCCCGGCTGTCGCCTTTGACCTGCAACTTCAACATGCCCAGGTTGAACAGGGCCTCGGGGAAGTTCGGTTCCACCCGGAGGGCGTGCTCCAGGCTTTGCATGGACTTTTCATCGGAGCCGCCGAAATGATAGGCGCCGGCCAGATCTGTGTATGCACGGGCGCTGGGACGGATCTTTGCGGCGCGTTCGAAGTACTGCTCCGCGGGCACGAACTGGTGTCCCACTGCATACACGTTGCCGAGCTGGGACAGCAAGTCGGCATCATTCGGATTCTGCTTCAGGCGCTCGAGAAGAACCTGCACAGTGCGGTCGGTCGCGGCCTTCATCTGCTCCGGGGAAACCTGCTGGGCCTGCCCGGGGTTGGCGGCCGGAGCGCCCGGCGCAGTGGCTGCCGAAGGCGGCATTGTCATCGGCGCGGATACGGACTGTGCCGCTACGGTGCTGGGTGGCGCTGGCTGGGCGGAGCCGCGAAACAGATACCCGCATAGGGTTCCCAGCAGCAGGCAGATGACGGCCAGCGTGCAGGCCCCCGATGCGCTCCAACCCTGTGCAGCGCTTACTTCGTTCGTTTCCATTCCGGTCTCCTTGGGGATTATCGAAATCTAGCACACGCCGTGGCAAAGTGACTCAGACCGCGGGCACACCCGACAGTGATGAGGGTCACCACCCGCGCCATTCACGCTACTTAGTAGCCTGTGCCGTTGTGTGACACTCCATGGCAGACCAGGAAGCACTGCCGCCGTGTTGTATCCACATAGGGTTCAATGTTGCTGCCAATGGCCGCAACAATCTGGGAATCAAAATTGACCAGGTGCTTGTTGTTGGTCGCGGTGCCGGATTGCACGCCATGTGCGGCATGGCACACCGAGCATGAGACTCCCATGCCGACCACATGCAACTGGTGTTTTCCGAACACGCTGTCCGTGCCGGAGCCGCCAAGGTTGAGCCGGGAATCCAGATCGTGACACTTGTCGCACAGCGCATAAGGATTGCTGATGCCGGAAGTGTAGGAGATGCCCGTAAACGTGCCGCCAGCACCCTGCGGCGGCAAGGAGTTCAACTGGTATTGGCGCTCCATGATGTGCGGCCACTTGGAGCCATGCGGACCGTTTGCGGCCGTGCCGCCATCCCCGCGAGCCGAGTCGTTGTTATGGCAGTCGGCGCAATAGAGGTAGGAGCTGGCGGTCATGGAGCGGCCGGCGGGATTGCCCGTCAGGTCCAGCATGGTGGGACGCAGACTGGGCGAGATGCCGCTACGCGCCGGTTGCGTCACGTTGTGGCGCGCCACGGAAGAGGCGAAGTCCAGGCGGACGTTATTCGGGTCGGTGGATAGCACCGTGCGCACCGGCAGGCGTCCGTAAGCCATATAGGTAGAAGACTGCGGCTTGTTCGTGCTGTCGGCGTGGCATTTGAAGCAGACTTCGTACTCGTGGCTGGCCGTGGCGAGAGCGCTACCCGAGGAACTGAGGCCGCTGACCCCGGCCAGGCTCTGCGGCACGGCCGGCGGCAGCGCGTTGCTGGTGGCCTGCGCGACGTGCGGGTTATGGCAATCGGCACACTCGGCGTGACGAGAGTTCTTCACCGGCAGGGTCTCGGCGGCATCGTGCGGCGGAGTGACAGGCAACCCGCTGGGATGCGCGTAGGTGCTCGTCAGTTCGGAAACCACATTGGGCAAGGCCGGGCTCAGGTTGGTGGAGCTGCCGTGGCAGGTGGCACAGGTCTCCTCCTGGCCGTTGCGCAACAGGCGGGCGGTGGTGCTGGTGTTGTCGTGCCCGGCATGGCAACTGGAGCAGGCGTTGCCGGCCACGGTGGAATAAGGCAACTGGGCTCCATTGCTGACGGTATTGGTCGCCGAGGCGTGGCGGCTCAAAGTCCAGCCGTTCATCACTCCGCGAGAGCTATCATGACAGGCCAGGCAGAGGGCGCCGGCCGTGTTGCTGCGCACCATGAACTGCGTCGCCGTGTCGAAGTTGGGCTTGTGCGGCTCGTGACAGGTGATGCACTCGATGCGGTTGTCGAAGAGCTTCACCGTGGGATCCGAGGTGACGGGCGGCGATGTGGTGAGCGACAGCTTCATCTCGCCGTCATCTACGGCGGGCATGACGAAGCCGAACGGATGGCTGGTGCTGAGGTCGGTGCCGAAGTTGTCCGCCGTGGGCAGCGCACCCTGCACGGAAATCCTTCCGCTGTAGTTGGAGTACGTCTGGCCGATGGCGACCGTGCCGTCGTGACAACTGAGGCAGAGCTTGCTGCGCGTGGAAGGCTGGGTGTTGATCTGCTTATAGGTAGTGCTGCCGTAAAGGTTGTAGGACGAAACGATGGAGAGCTTCTGGTTCCACAGCGGGTGTGGAGCGTTCGGGTCCGCGATGTGGGTGGCGTGGCAGAACAAGCAGAGGTCGGTGGAAGTGGTAGCCTTCACCGGCCCGGGGCCGTTCACCGTCAGATCGTGGCGCGAACCGGTGATGGTATCGGTCTGCGCAAAGGCCATCAGCGGCGCCAGAAAAACCGCCAGCGTCACCAGCACCCATTGGCTCCTGCTATCGAACCGCATCAGTGCTGCCCTCCTGCCGCACGCTTTTCGCTGACATACTGAAACACCTGCACCCGCCGATTGTAGGAATCCACCAGCAACACACGGTCCTGCGCGTCAATGCTCACACCGGCGGGAAGCTCAAACTCGCCCGGGCCGGTGCCCGTGTGCCCGAAGAAATATCGCAGGCCGCCATCCGGGCCGAAGACCTGCACGTCTTCCTGTTCGGCATCCACCAGGTAGATGCTGCCTTCGCTGTCGGCTGCGATGCCCTTGGGCCGGAAGAGCATTCCCGGGCCGGTGCCGCGGATGCCGAACTGGCGCAGAAAATGACCCTCGCGATCTAGAACCTGCACGCGGAAGTTCATGGCGTCCACCACCAGCACTTCGCTGCCGCGGAGCAGGACTCCGGTGGGATAGTTGAACTCTCCCGGGCCGGTGCCGCGGCCGCCAAAGTGGCGCAGTTGCTTCCCCTCCAGGCTCAGGACGAAGACTTCGTCGCGCAGCGTGTCAGTGACGTAGAGTTCGCCGAGCTGCCGGTCAATCGCCAATCCCGTGGCGCGTTTGAAGAAGCCTTCGTTCTTTGCCACCGAGCCGACGAAGTGCTGAAATTTGCCGCGCGCGTCGAAGACGAGAATCTTGCCGCTCCGCGAATCGCTGACGTAGATATTGTCGGAGGCGTCCACGGCAACGCCCAGCGGAGACAGAAACTCCTCGCCCTTGCCGCCGGCGAGGCGCGTGTACTTCTTCCGCTCAAAGTCAAAGACGTGAACCGCCCTGGCGCCGGGGTCGGTAACGATGATGCGTCCCTGGGAGTCGGTCGCGACGTCAAATGGACGCACCATGCGGCGATACTCGGGCGGTCCGGCGATGAAATCCATCACCCGCTTCCAGGTTGGACGGCTGGGATTCACCTCCTGCTCCGAGGAGAAGGCGCGAACAAACTCCAGGCGCCGCCCGCCATCCATGGTGATCAGCGGCACCTGCTGCGCGGCGTCCGGGCGCTTGGACGAGCCTGCCGACAGAAGCGTGGGCAGCACAAGCACCAATGCCAGCAGCATTGCGGCTATCTCCCGTCTCATCTTCCCTGCCCTCACGTCCATGTTGCCTGCGGCCCCTGTTTAGAATACGCGGAACACGCGCTCCACTTGAAAGTACATCATCTTGGTTTCATACGACCCGCCAGAGGTGCTGCCGAAACTCTGGGACTGGGTGGTGTAGCCCGCAATCAGACGAAGTCGCCGCAGCTTGTAGGTGGCGTACAGGTTCATCAGCGTGAATTGGGTTGCGGTCGCCCCCTGGACGGCGTAGTTGTAATGCCCCCAGTTGCCCATCAGCGTCAGGCGGCCCCGCCGGGTGTGATAGCCGCCGGTGGCCGTCAGCCCGTTGCTACTGCTCTCCACGGGGACGCCCAACAGAGAGCTCGTCAGCACGGGGCTGGTGACATAGGTGAGGCCATCTCCGGTCTGGATGGCAAGACCGCCGCCATGCAGGTATCCACCCGAGAGGTTCAGCCGGCGGTAGGTGGCGGCCAGCGAGGCGCTGAACGACGAGCTCTGGTCGTAGAGCAATTCGTGGTTTGCCGTGTTCCTGTCCAGGGTGACGCTGGCGGTCAGCAACCATTCGCGCACCGGATGAGTCAGCGATCCCGTGCCGCCGAAGTCATGATTGGGATAGACCGTGCCATTTTCCGTAAGCGTGCCCTTGGAGAAATGCGCGGTAGCGAAAAACTTGAATTTGCGCGGCAGCATCTGCATGACCGATGCCGTGGCGACGTTGTTGCTTATCTGCTCCGAGTAAAGCGAAGAGGCTGAGGATGTCAGATTGCTGACCACCTCACTCTGCGAACTAACATCGCTGAAGGTGTAGTTCGCCATAAACCAGCCGCGAAACAGTTTGCGATGATAGCCCGGACCGGCGCTCCACTCCGTGGAGCGTGACAACCCGGTCGAGCGGCTGAGGCCGGCATCGCCGTTGAGCGTCAGTCCATAGCCCACCCGGTAGCTGGCTCCGGCGTCAAAGCTCTTCATGTTGTAGGGAGCGGCCACGTCGGTGACCACCGTCGAACCTGAGGAGCCGGTACCGGAGACGCCAGAGCCGGAGAGCGCGTTCTGCACCTCGGAGGCCTGCTGGTTGCTGGTGTACTGGCCCCGGAGCGACGTGCTCAACTGTTTGGTCGGCTGGGAAATCAGCGAGCCGTTGGCGACATCCACAGTGGTCGAAATCCCAGAGCCGTCCAGGCTGTAACTCGACGTCGAACGATCCGCCTCCACCGCAAGCACGGAGTGAAGGGGCAACTCCCGGGAGACGCTGGCGCCAAGGTCGCCGGTGCGGTCGGTCTGGCTCTGCGTGGTATCGGTGCTCAGGTTCGGGGCCGTCGTCCTGGCCTGGGTGTTGCGGTACCAGCCCGAGAGGTGCCATCCCACAAGGGTGTAATTCGCCTGGGCATTGAAGTCGTGCAGAACACGGTCATCCTTGCCATGCAGGGCGCTGGGCAGATCGGATTCTGCGCCGATGTCGCGATAGGTGAGGTTGATGATGGGGAGATGGCGGAAGCGCAGCAGCCAGTGGATATCGAGCGCCGTGTTCGTGGTGTTGGTGGCCGCGCCGCTCAAAAGGCCCGCGTTCTTACTGGAGACGCTGTTGCCCGAATCCAGCGAATTGCCGGTTCTTGAGTAGGAGATCGCCAGCGGAAAATCGCTGCCCTGCAGGACCAGGCCCGTGGCGCTGATGCCGGTCATGGCGTTGCCCATCGCCGTGCCGGCAACGGTGTCGCCAAAGGAGACCATGGGCTTGATATCGAAGCGGAGAATTTTGGGATCGCGCCAGTAACCAAACAAATCCGCTTCCGCCAGCGCGGAGGGACCGCCCTGGGTCGTTCCACCCTGGGAGTATTCGGCAACGCCGGCAAGCACCCGTCCCGTCATTGCGAGTGACGGCTCATCCACCATGGATTGGGCCATCGCTGAAGAAATCAATGCAGACAGCACAAGGCATACAGTGGCCAGAAAGTACCTGGCCCAGCGGATCATAATATCTCTACCTTGAACTTGGCGCGTAACCGCGTTTCAAGTCCCTGGGAGAGCTTTTCTTTCTTTTCCGCCACCATGTGCTGATGCACCGAGGCACCGACCTCTGTATAGGTCATCTGCCGCTTGGGCTGGCACTGGTTGGCGCGAAGAATCAGGTACCCGTTGCTGGATTCGACGATGCCGCTGATCTGTCCGGCTTTCATGCTGAAGAGTGCGGGCTCAATGTCCGGAGTCACGGCGCCACGATGAACCCAGTTGTGATCGCCCATCATGACTCGCCACTCGTCCTGGGAAAGCTTTTCGGCCAGCACGCCGAACTCCTCATAGCTATTTGCGGCCTTGACCTTGACCAGAATCTGCTCTGCCAATTTGCGAGCCTCCTGCTTCTGCTCAGGGGTGGCGTTGGCGGGGAACTTGACTGTGATGGTCTGCAACCACACGGCCTCCGGCCGCACGTAGTGTTCCTTGTGGGCCAGGTAGTAATCCTTCGCGGCCTGAGGGCCGACGGCGGTCTTTTTCGTGACATCCGTATCCCAGAGTTGTTCCACCAGCATGGAGCGGCGCAGCAGGCGCTCGAACTCCGCGACCGAGCCATACTCCTTGGTCGCCCTCGCGTCATAGGCCGCGCGCGTGGGGAAGCGCTGGCGCATGGTGCGCAGCCGCTGCTGCCATACCGCCGGGGGAATGGTGAGCTTGCGGCTGAGCGCTTCCTGATACAGCAGCTCATGCAGCACCAGGTCATGCATGGCCTTTTTGTTGAGGTCGTCTTCCGCGCCGGCAGGCAGGTGCCCGCCATGAATGGAGTAGTAGGGAAAGAGCCTCCGTAATTCTTGATCGAGTTGCGCCTGGGTCAGGGTGACACCGTTGACCCGCGCCACCGGTGTTTGCGGAGGCTTGGCCGATGGTGCCGGAGCGGCGGCGTGGCTGGATGGATGGGACGACTGCATCCCCATCCCCATTTGCGCCGAGAGCCGAAGCGGCAGGAAGACAAGTGCGGCTGCAACGATGATGACGAAATTCTTCTTCGTCCCTGGCATGGTCAACAAAACTTTCTGAAATCCGAACATCGCAGCATTACCACCTTGGCACAAAAAATAGAAAACGGAGAGGGAGGCGAACCTCCCTCTCCGACAGGAGTTAAGTACTACTGGTTGTGGCACTCGCGGCACAGATACACGCCGTTCGTGTTGGCAACGCGCAGGAAGGGCACGCCACCGGCGGTTCCCTGGTTGCTCTGGTAGTCGTTGTGCGGATCGTGGCAGGTCGAGCACTCGACGGCGGCGCCGGTCACGGAACCAACGGTGGTGCTCCACAGGGGCAGAGCGTCCACGCCGGCCGTGCCATAGCTCTCTTCCGCGCCAAGGCTGGCAAGAACAACGGGCTGCACGTACTCGGTGTTGTTCGGGAAGATCGCATCCACCGGATGCTGGCTGCCCAAGCTGCCGGTTCCGCCCGAGGTGTTGATCAACGGATACGGGCTGCCATTGGTAACCACGTTGCCGGTGATGTTGTTGGCGCTGGCCGACGTGCCGTCATGGCAGGTCAGGCAGAGCATGGAGCGGCTGTTGCCGGTGCGGGTGTTCGGCGTCAGCAGAGCGCCCGACGGGTTGGTCGCGGTGATGTAGGTCGTCACGCTGGTGGGAACGGTAGACCACGCCCACAGGAACGTCTTACCAAAGGTAGGAGCGGTGTGAGGCAGGTGGCAGGTCTCGCAACCGAGAGGGGTGCGGGTGGTGCCGTCCAGCAGGTCGTGACGGCCCAGGCCAGCTCCGCCCAGGTTGTTGCCCGTGGCGCCAGCCGGCAGGTTGTTCCACGACTCGACAAGACCACCATTGAGGTCCGACGGACCCTGCCCGGCCGGGCTCTGTTGTGCGAATGCTACGGATGCAATCAAAACGATCGCCAGTACGAATAGCAGTTTCTTCATACTTCCTCCTGATGAAACTAAAAAAATGAAATCCTACTTCTCTTGCTTTCTTTCATTCTGTTCGCGGTAAACCCGAAGATTACTTTTCGAACTCCCGCGTTTTACTAACAAAATCCTTTATTGCCGTGGAGCGACTGCAGTGGCACATAGTGCCCGCCACCTTGCTTCCCGCCGGTATCAACACCGTCTGGAAGCACACCTGGTGCCCTTACTTGGGCGAACTCTGGGTTCCCGCATCCGGCTTCTGCACCGGTGCGACTCCCGTCTTTGCGGCGTCCGGCGCCTGGCTCTGCCCTGCCAGCTTTGCCTTCAAATCCGCTAATTCCTTTTGCAGCTCCTCAATCGTTGGACCCGCGGGAGCTGCCGGTGCCGCCGGTGCCGCCGCCGCTTCCTTGGTCACAACACTTCCCGCCTTCGCCTCGGCCTCGACCGGCTTGTCCTGCTTTGCCGGTTGCTGCCTCTTGATTTCGGGGACGCCGGCCTTTTTGGCGGCGGCCGCCTCTTCGTCGGTGATGTAACGGAAAATCTCGATGCGCGGCGGAAGCTGATCCACCACGATAATCCGGTTCTGGCGGTCAATCGTCACGCCACCCATCAGAACAAACTGTGCCGGGCCCCAGCCGTTGCTGCCCACCGAGATAAGCGGCGTGCCCTCGGGCGAGAACGCCTGCAGACGGTTCAACTGCGCGTCGGCCACGTAAACATGTCCGTCCGGATCAATGGCAATGCCTTTGGGACGGCCCAACATTCCAGGACCGTCGCCGTGCTTGCCCCAGGCGCGCACGAAATTTCCTTCGGTGTCAAAGACCACGACCCGGGCAATCACCGCATCCGTGACGTAGATCAGTCCATCGGGATCAACCGCAATGCTGTTGGGATTGGTAAGCCAGCCGGCTCGATCCTGTCCATCCTTGGCTTCCCCGATGTAGTGCTGAAACTTCAGCGTCTGCAGGTCGAAGACGGCAATCCGCCGTCCACCCACATCCACCACGTAGAGGCGATGCAGCGGGTCATCCACGGCCAGGCCTGCCGGGCGCACCAACACATCGGCGCCAAAGATCCGCTCCACCCTGCCCTTGGAATCAAAGCAGGTGATTTCGTGCGCCTTCGAATCCGAGACGAATACGCGGTCCAGTTCATCCACGGCCACGCCGATGGGGACCTGGAAGTTGGCCGGCGCGTTATCGCCGCGGAACTCCAGTTTCTTGTTTTCAATGTCGAAGACGAAGACCATGTTCTGGCTGCTGTCAGCCACAAAGATCCGGCCCTTGGAGTCGGCCGCAACGCCGTACGGCTTATTCATGCGCGGCCGTTCTTCCGGAGCGATGCTGACGCCCGCAATGCGGTCCAGCATGGTGCCCTTCACCTGCTTCTTGCCCAACAGTTCCATCTCACCGCGGTACTGGTTCAGGAAGCGAACGCGGACCTGTTCCGGCGGCGACGGCCACACCAGCTTGGTGATATCCACCGGAGGCGCCACCGCCTTCTTTTTCTTCGTATCCGCGTGGGCCATGGGCAGCAGGGCGGCAAAGGCCAGCAACAGCACGGCGGAACTGCGCAGGGCGCGGTTCCGGTTGTTCCGGCGACCATCGGTGCGGAAGGTCATTACTCTTTGCTCCTTCCACGCTTGGCCGTGCCGGGCTTGCTGGCTGCGCTGGCGGGCGTCGGGTTGGTCGAATGCAGGAACTTGTGGCAGGTGGCGCACAGCGAACCGCTGTTGTCCTGGCCCGTGACCAGCATTGCCTTTCCTCCGCCGTGCGGAAGATGGCAGGTGAGACAGGAAATCATGCGTTCCTTCTTCGGGTCCGTAGGATCCAGTACGTTGCCCACTGGATGCCGGACTTCCGGGTGACCAAGGCCCTTGGCGTCCAGACGGAGCACGGGAACCTCGTCAAAGTAATTCTTGGGCACCTCGACGGTGCCGAAAATCATGAGCGGAGCGTCGCCGGCCGCCTTGGAAGCCGTCTCGTCGCGGCCCACACCATGGCAGCTCAGGCACAGCTCGTTACCGGTGGCGCGCAGCAGGTGCTCATGCTCGCCGCCGTGTGGATTGTGGCAGACGCTGCAGCCCTGATCGTAGGCCGGTCCGTGCAGCACCTTCTTGGTGTCCTCAATCTCTTTTTCGCCCGGGTGACAGCTTTCGCAGACGGCCGACGGGCTGTTCCGCACAAACTTGGGATACTTGCCGGCGTGCGGATTGTGGCACTGCGTGCAGTCGCCCTGCGCGCCCACATGGGGAACCTTCGCCCCGTCAATCTTCTTCGCCTGGTCGTCATGGCAGGTGGCGCACAGATCGCGTCCGTTGCTCTGCGTCAGCACCACTTTGCCGTCCACCGCGGGCTTGTGACACATCTCGCAGGAGCGGTCGCCAAACGGGGAGTGTTGGTAGGCGCGCATCAGCTTGGGCTGCTTCGACTCGTGCGGATCGTGACAACTGGTGCAGTCGGCGCCGGCAATCGGCTGCCCCTGATGAGCCTTCACCAGGGCCGCGTCCTTCGGATCATGGCACCCGATGCACAGCTCCGGCACCTTCTTGTTGAGCAGGAACTCCGAATCCTGTTCGCCGATGGTGCGCTTCTTGTGGGTCTGATGGCAGGTGTCGCATCCCATGTCCAGGGCGGCGTGGCGGCTGCCCTTCTCCGCCACCTGCAGGCCCTGGGTATGGCATTGCAGGCAGAGGTTGTCATCCTTGCCGCCCGTGGGGGCCTTGCGCAGCAGGTGGGTGTTGCTGGAAGTGTGGGGATCGTGGCAGGTCAAACAGTCCTTGGTGACCGGCGCATGAACCGAGCGCGGAAGCTCACCGGGACGTTTGTCCGCATGGCACTCAAAGCAGAGCGTAGACGAGTTGGCGGTCTTCAAATTCACGCGCGTCGTGTCGCCTGAGTTCCGGATCAGATGGCAGGTCAAGCACCCCATGCTGACTGCCGCGTGTACGTTCGTACCCTTGGTCTTGTCCTCATGGCACTCCAGACATTTGGTATCGCTCGCAAACCTCTCCAGCTGCACCGGGTGAATGCCCGCGTAGGCGGACCGCACCGTGCCTGGGAGGAACACCAGAAGCATCAGGATGATGCCAGCCGCTTGCGCGACCCCCTGCCTCCGGTATTTTGCGAATGTCTGTGTCATGCGAGTATCCATGTTCTGCGTTCGTATTCGCCGTCTGTGTCGTTTAAGACTTGCCCCGATGACTGGCCGGGGTCTTCTCCGGCCAGTCATCGGAACGCATCCGCTTTACTTGAGCGTGAAGGTACCGCTCACGAGCTTGCTCGATGCATACCCGTTGCCACCGGCAACGGCCATGATCTTGGTGGTGGTGTTTGCGCTCAGTGAGATCGCAGACGTGTAAGCCGTACCGGTGGTGCAGACTCCGGCCGAAGTTACAACCGGGGTCGTCAAGCCATCCGTGGTGTAGCAGATCGTCGTGCCGGAGATGCTATCCGACAGGGTGACCAACTTCGCCGTGGGGTACGTGCCAGGGTACGGGGAGAACGCCGGAGCGGGAGCCACGATGTTGAAGGTCGCGCTGACGGTGCTGCTGGCCGAACTCTGAGTCGCACTGTAGGCGGCAATCGCTTCCACCGTCTCACTGCCCGCGAGGGTAATCGCGCCAGAGTACACGGTGGAGGCAACCGTCGGCGTCGTGCCGTTGGTTGTGTAGTAGATGGTGGCGTTCTTGCTGGCGGCGTTATTCGTCAGCGTGAGCATCAACGGAGTCTGCAGCGACGCCGTGTAGGTGCCGCCGCTGATGCTGAACTTCGGAGCCAACGCGAGCACGTTGAACGTGCGCGTGCTGACGTTGCTGGAGGAGTAGCCCGTGCCGCCGGCTACCGCCATGATCGTGGTCGGAACCGAAACCACAACTCCCGCCGAAGTGTACAGCGTGCCAGTGGTGCAGGCCCCGGTCGCACCCACAACCGGCGTGCTGCCGTTCGTGGTGTAGCAGATCGTGATCCCGCTGGCGGAGTCCGACAGCAGCACCGTGACCGGAGCGTAGTAAATTCCGGCGTTAGTGTTGAAGACCGGAGCAGACACCTGGCTGACCGTGTAGTTGGCCGTGGCCACCGGGCTGGCAGCAAAGTTCACCATGCCGGCGCCGGCAATCGCGTTCAGAGTCACCTGGCCCGAGACCGTGATCGGCGAAGGCGAGGTGTTTCCTACCGTCGCCGTACCAGTGGTCGTCGTGCTGGCAACCGTTGCGTGAGTCAAGGCTGCGGTGAACGAAGTGCTCGTCGCCGTCGCAACCGTGTAGGTGCCGTTCAGGTAGCTGTAGGTCGAGGAGAAGTTGCTCACCACCACCGTCTGGCCCGCTGTGAAGGAGTTGGCTGCCGTGAAGGTGACAACGTTCGAGGTGATGGCAAACTTCGTGATGCTCGCCTGCAGGTAACCGGCGGTGTACTGCTGCGTGGTGCCCTTCAGCGTGATCGTCGGATTGGTAGCGCCGCCGCTCACCGAGATGGCGGGAGTGCTGCCATCCACCGTGTAGTAAATACCGGCGCCGGTAGAAGTGGAGGTGCTGCTCAGCGAAACGCTCTGAGCCGTACCGTACGCACCGGAGGGCACCGAGAAGGTCGGCGTCGCAGCGGTGGCATACATAGCCGAGCCGTGAATGCCCGTGGCGGCCATCGCCAGGTAGGTCCTGGTGAAGGCAGGCGCGGAGCCGGCCGGCGCGATGCCGTAGGGGTTGGTTCCGTTGGCGCCGCCACCGTGGCACTGGCCGCAGGCAACGTCAACGTCGTTGGCGATTGCGTTGCTGCCCGTGGTGAAGGTGTTGGCGGCGGAGTAACCATCGTTATCCGAAGGAGAGTAGGTGTTCATGGCCGTGGTCTGTGTCGTGCCATTCAACCCGTAGTACTGAGCCTCGGTCGGGTAGGTGTAGTAGCTCGAGCTTACGTTGATGCGGAACAAGTGGCTCTTGGCAGAACCCGTCGAACCCTGCATATGGCAGATCATGCAGGAGCCGGGGATATCGGCCGAGGTGCCACCGTTCGGGAACGGCGTGCCCGCGCCCACCGGGTGAGCGATGGTGGTCAACATGTTGTTGGCGATGGCGGCATGGCAGCTCTGGCAGTTGTTCGGGGTGACCGTACCGCTGGCACCCAGTGCGCCAAAGTTGGAGCCGGCAACCTGCAGGCCAGCAGCCGTGCTGCCGAGGCTGGAACCGACCGTCGTCTGGTGCGGGTCGTGGCAGCCGGTGCAGCCGGAGTTGTTGGTGGCAGAGCCGAACGAAGTGCTGTTGTAGTTGCTGGCCGTGTAAACCGACGAGCCCAGTGACAGATCAGCCGAATTCTGGTTGTTCTGCGTCAGGGTGCCGATGAACTCGGCGTGCGGGCTGTTCAGGAACTCAGAGCCCTGGGCGTGGTTGCCCGTGGACGGCTTGTAGGTCCAGGTGCCGCTGTTGGCGGTGCAGGCGGCGTAGGACTTATAAGCGGTGTAGGAGCAGCTTCCGCCATCCACCGCGGCCGGAGGATAGTTCGGCGTGATGGTGTTGGTGGTGGTGTTGACCGTTTCCTGGCGGTGGCACTCCATGCAGAGTGCGGTTGCTGTCATGTTGGCGGGAATCACCGGCGTGCTGACCGAACCGGTGACTGAGCCGAACTCGTGTCCCTCGTTGTACTGAGTGAACGTGCTGGCCGTCAGGGTTCCGGCTTCCGCGATGTGGCAGCGTTCGCAGGTGACACCCGAGAGATACCAGGACGAGGTGCCCGAGGTCTGGCCGTTCGGAATGCTGCCGAACTGCGAGCCAATCGGGGTGATCAGATCCACCGTTCCAGCCGTGAGGGCCGTGGCGTTGGTTGCCATCGTCGCCTTGGGGATGGTGGAGGTGGCCGTGAAGCCCGTGCTGGTGGCGCTCTGCACGCTCAGAATGCTGCCGTTCAGCAGAATTCCGGCCGTGCCCGTCATGCCCTGCACGCGAACCAGCTGACCGGCGGTCAGCGAGTTGGCTGCCGTGAAGGTGGCCACATTGGCCGCCGTGGCAACTGCGGTGATGGTGGCAACGCCCTTGGTGTACTGGGTCGGCTCAGGGCCGCCCACCGTGCCGCCGGTGCCGCCGTACCAGGCCGGAGTACCGGTCTGGGTTCCGGAAGCAACAAAGTTGTATCCGGTAGCATGGCAACGGACGCAGGCGCCAAAGCTGGAGCTGCCCTGGTCAATGATTTCCGGGTTCGAACCCGGAGTCATCCAGCCGCCCAGAATGTAGTAGGCGTTGGCGCCGGTGTTGTTGTCCACGCCGGTTGACCAGTTGATCAGGGGCGAGTATCCCGATGTGCCGTAGCCGGAGATGGCATAGTGATTGCCAGCTGCATCAAGCCATTCCTGGCCCGGTACAACCTTGCGCAACGCGTTGCGGTGGCCCGTGGTCAGGTACGTGGCGCCAGCGGAAGCGCTGTTGTGGTGGCAAACCAGGCACTGCTCGGTCTCGAGCGGGCTGGTCCTGTTTTCCGACTGCACTGTGGAGCCGAGCGCGAGGTTGGTGTAGGCGTACTGGTTGGACCAGTTTCCGCCGATCACGTAGGTCTCACTGGCGGTGGTGCCGGCAGCAATGGCCTTACAGAAAGCAACGCCACCGACCTGAGTCGAAGTCACCGCCGCCTGGTTCGCGGCAGAGACACCCAGGACGCTGATGCACTGGGCAACTGCGGCATTGGCCGTATTGCCCACAGGCGTAAACCAGCTCGACCAGCCCGGACCTTCACCTCTATAGATCTGTCCACCAGAGTTGGTGGAGGTTTGATTGAAAACCGATCCCGGAAGATCATTTCCATTCAGTTGGTATGTCAAATTGTCCTGGGCAAACAGGCCACTCGTACAAAGCAGGGCCAGCGCCAGGACAACGAAGAATAATGACAGTCGTGACGCAGACTGTTTCCTAGTATTACTCATATCAGGAAGACCTCCTAAAATCCGCAGAAAGCTCTTCAGCAACAGCCAATACATAAAAGAACGAATTTCACCGGGCCCTGCCCAAGCCATCTCCAAGCTCACAAACTGGCGGTAGAACTCATATGGCTCCACCTGGTTGTGACCAAAGAGCAACGCCTCGATGAATCCTTGAGACATGAAACGTTTTGCAAGAAGAACTGGAACAACCTTTGTAACTTGCGGCTACACGCAGAAATCCCCTGCGTGGTACGATATGCCGTCTTCGGCATTGCCTGCAGGGGATTTATCCAAAATAGCCGATTGCGTACAAAAACATCCCTTCGCCGAGGATGCCACCAACGTGTTAGTTGTGCTGACCGCCAGCGACATCCGGCTTACCTTGCCTAACAAAGCGAGGATCATTCAGGCAGGGTAAGCACAACCCACCTGGGGTACACCACATGCATTCACAACCGGGGGAGGGTGGGCCGGGAATCATACTAAAGGAAGGCTGGTGAAACTTATGGCTGGCCTTTGCCCTGTCCCCAAAAAACCGCGCGGTTTACCGTCGCGGCAAATATTATGTAAGACGTAAAAGCTCTTTATTCATAGCTGCTATTTGAATGAGGGTCAAGTCCTATTTCGATAACAGTTCAATTTTAGACAGTCATCGGTGGATTACTTCCTATCGAACGGATGAAACCTCAAATTTGGCTGGGTTTTTGCACGCCAATAAAGGACATGATGGGTCCAGTATTACTTCATTTTTTCGCGTAAACACTGGTCAGGCCTAACTACCTGCTCTCTGGTGTGCGACTGATCTTTCCTGGAACCTCCATCGTTGGGCGAGTAATCTTGAGTGTCCACTTCGTATATGGACGGCGCCATTACTTTCTTTTTGGACGTCGCTCAAACGGCGGCGAGAGATGCCACGGGAACTTGCCTGTCTGCTTAATAACTTATTGTGGATATCGCCGATCAGAATAATGTTTCTTCAGTAACTAAACCAAAGTTGCGCCATAGTCGTGCCACGTCTCAGCCTGTGCCGCGACTCTTCCCCTGACCTGCCCCCATCCGTCCCAGGTTGTCTGGAGCGGCTCGCCTGCCTTGCCGAGTACAGAACCCGGCTCAAGAGTTGAGTATTTCCTCGACTTTTTTCACGATGGCCGCCTGGCTGAACGGCTTCTGGATGAAGTACGTTCCGGAGTCCAGCACGCCGTGCTGCATGATCGAGTCTGGCGTGTAGCCGGACATGTAGAGGACCTTGAAGTTACATCCCATTGTGCTCAGCGTGCGCACCAGCTCGCGGCCGTTGCCGCCCTTCAACACCACGTCGCTGAGCAGCAGATCAATGCTCTCCCTGTGCTTCACGCTGAGGGCGATGGCCTCCTGCACACTGCCGGACTGGATCACTTTGTAACCGGCGCTGGTAAGCATCTCATAGAGAACTTCGCGGAGAGTTTCCTCGTCCTCCACGATCAAGATATGTCCGGTCGGTTTTGTGTGCACTGGCGTCTCCACTGGCTCCGCCGGGTGGCTGGCCGGCGGCGGCTCCTCCACCCGTGGCAGGTAGATGTTGATCTGGGTGCCCTTGCCCAGCGTGCTGCGGATTGCAATGTCTCCACCGCTCTGCTTGACGATGCCATAGACCATGGCGAGCCCAAGGCCGGTGCCCTTGCCCACCTCCTTGGTGGTGAAGAACGGTTCGAAGGCTCGCTTCTTCACCTCTTCCGACATTCCGGTCCCTGTGTCGGAGACGCTCAGCATCACATACTGGCCGGGCGCAAGGTGTAGCTGATTATCCGTGGAGGCTTCGTCGAAGGTGCAGTTCACCGAATCAATGGTCAACCGGCCGCCGTCGGGCATGGCATCGCGGGCATTCACCGAAAGGTTCAGGATCGCCTGCTCGAAGTGGGAGCGGTCCAGGCGCACGGGCCATTCGTCACTGGCATGCCGGATCACGACCTCCACATCCTCGCCCACCAGGCGGGTTAGCATGTCTGAGACGCCGGCCAGCACCGCGCCGAAGGTTGTGACGGTTGGCTGGATGGTCTGCTTGCGGCTGAAGGCGAGCAGCTTCCCCGTCAGTTCCGCGGCGCGATTCGCCGCCTTGGAGATGGCCTTGGCGCGGGATTCGACCGAGGCGGGATCCATGGTGAGTTGCTCGACGTGCAGGGTGATGATCATCAGCAGATTGTTGAAGTCATGCGCGATGCCGCCGGCAAGGCGTCCGATGGCTTCCATCTTCTGCGCCTGGCGGAACTGCTCCTCCATCTCCCGCAGGTGTTCGCGGGAGGCGCGTATCTCTGAAATGTCGTGCAGGAATCCAATGGAGTAGCCGTTCGCCATCATCACCGCGGAGAGCGCTCCCCAGAGGCGCTGCCCGTCTTTTCTTAGAAAATACAGCTCGGCATCCGTGCGCCCCTTCTCCTGCATGGTGGCCATGGCGTCCTGTGCGCTGGCATCATCCTCAAGGTTCAGGCGCATCACGGGCATGCCCAGGAGCGCCTCTCTGGAATAGCCCAGCATGGAATGGGCCTGCGGGTTGCAGTCCACGATGAAGCCGGCAGGATCCGCCACCAGAATCGCAAAGGGAGCACTGTCCCAGTAGTAGCGCAGCTTCGCCTCGCTCTGCTCCAGAGCCTGTTCAGCCTGGCGGCGCTCGGTGATGTCTTCTACCGTGCCTTCGTAGTATTCAATGACGCCATCTGCGTTGCGGAAGGCCTTGGCGGATTCGCGCACGTAAATCCTGGTGCCATCGCGGCGATGCCACACCGCCTCATAGCCGATCAGTTCTCCTGTCTCCTCCAGGGCACGGCGGAAGGTGGAACGATCATAGGTGGGCTCAAAGCCTTCGCTCTCCAGGTTGCGCGTGCGCATCTCGGCCTCGTTGGCGTAGCCCATCATGCGGCACATGGCGGGATTCGCCATCAGGATTTGGCCATCCGGCGTGGTGCGGTAGAGACCGATGGAGACGTTATCGAAGACGCTCTTGAGGGCGCTCTGATACTTTTCGAGCTCGGCTTCCATCTGCCGGCGCTCGGTGATGTCAATGGTGGTGCCGAAGACGCGTTCCGGTTGATTCTGCGCGTCTCGCCAGACCTGGCCGCGGATCCATAACCAGCGCATTTCGCCATCCAGCCGGCGGATCTGTGTGTGGTACTCGAAGCTTTCCTGTGAGACGTAACTTCCCGTCTGGCGCCGGGCCTCTTCACGCATCTCCGGCACCACATGGGTGAGAAACTTCTCTACGCTCCAATCCCGCTGCGGCTTGTCGTAGCCGAATATCTGGGCATGACGGAGCGATTGCAGTGCCTGGCCGGTCTTGATGTTGAACTCCCACTCGCCGAGGCCGGCAATGCGCACCGCCAACTCGGCGCGGTCCTTGGTCTGCTGCAAGGCTAATTCCAGACGCTTGCGCTCGGAGATGTCCTGCAAGGAGCCAACGACGCGGACGACCTTGCCATTCTCCACCACCGCTTCCCCCATGGTGCGCACCCACTTGTGCGTCCCCTTGGCGGAGATCAACTGCAGTTCAAGATCGTAGGGGCGGCCTAGTTCGATGGCTTCCTTCACGGCCTGCTCGATGATGGGGCGCGAATCAGGATGGTAGAAGTCGAGGCCGCGCCGCACATCCGTGCCACCCGTGAAATCAAGGTCGTGGATGCGGGCGATTTCCTCGGTCCAATGGCCGACGCCGGTGGCGGGGTCAAACTCCCAGCCGCCCACTTGCGAAAGTTCTCCGGTTTTTGTCAGCAGATAGGCGTTGCGCTGTTGTTCGGCTTCGGCATCCTTGCGCGCGGTGATGTCCGTCAGCAGGACGACGAACTGGCCCTTCTGCGGGCTGTAGCTGGAGACCGAGAACCAACGCCGGAAATGTGAGAACCAGGCTTCGAACTGGCCCTTGGCTCCGGTGGTAGCGGTCAGGTGATGGAACGGCAACAGCTCGGGATGCTCTTCGAGGAGTCCGGGAAAGACCTCCGAGGTGCGCTTGCCGATGACCTCCTGCGCCCCGACCATTCGCAGGAATTCGGGGTTGGCACTCAGATACTCAAAATCAACGGGCCGGCCGGCGTCGTCGTAAATGACGCGCATGTTTGCCAGCCCCTCGTTCATGTTCCCCACAAGCGCGCGATACTGCTGCTCACTGCGCTGCAGGGCGGTGAGGTCTTCCATGAAGATGATGATGCCGCCGATGCCGCCGGCAGGGGTCATCCAGGGCTGAATCTCCCAGCGAATGGTGTGCAGCTCTCCGTCGGCAGCCGTCCAAGTATCCTCAGCCTTCGAGGATTCACCGGAGAGACCGCGGCGATGCGCGTCCTTCCAGTACTCGGGGAGATCGGGAAAGACCTCGTAGTGGCAGCGGCCGATGACGTTCTGCCCGGCAAGGCCACACTCCGCCAGCCAGCGCTTGCTGGCGGCCAGGTAGCGCATCTCGTTGTCAAACATTGCCAGGCTGGCGGGAGCGTGCTCTACGAAGGATTCCAGCAGGGAGGAAATTCCGGGAGTGCCACGCGGCGGCAGCACTTCGGGCAGAAGTGTCATGGTCGCTATCTCCATGATCTGGCTGCGATTTGGACTTAGGCTTCTTCAATGGCCGCCCGCTCGGCCAACACTCCGCCGAATGGAAAGTGTGACATGGCACCTTGAGCTCTTATGTGATTATGGTCACCCAAAACTGTGAATTTGAACGGCGCCCTCCGCCCCCGGGTCACTCTTGCAGCATCGGGACGGAAACTCAGGATACGGCACATCCCCTCCACTTTTCCGGCATCCTTTCGCCGCCAGATGAAGCTGATGAATTCAATGAACTTCTCCATGTAATCGGTTGATTCCAGACGCGTATCCAGTCAGACAGCCGCGGCTTCGAATGTCCGACGATCCTCCCAAGAACGACTGGGGACGAAGACATCTAGTGGATGTGAAAACAATTGCTTAGTATTCCGCCGCCGGATCGAGAGACCCCATAGCGCCCGACCAGGCACCCCGAATGACGGACGACTGACACCCCATTTTCCCTGCGTGAGGTATCCCAATCAATTCAACGGGATAGAGACAGAAATCGTCCAAATCAACCCTCTGGAAGGGAGCATCTGCAAACGGTTTCCCGATTGGTATCTGGAGTGCACACCCTAGATGCTGAATCGCAACTCCCTGCGTCGGCGGGCGTTACCCAAGTTTTCGTGACAGGAAGCAGCCGGGCTGCCCATCTCGGTACGCAGATGGAGCGCTCCCAGGAGGAATTATGAACACAGAAGTTCTCGCTCCCCAGATGCAGGCTGAAACCCTCGGACCTTCCGTGCAGCAACGGGTTACGGCGACGATTGACAACCTGATGGCTCAACTTCCCAGCCCCGCTCTTCTCACCGCCGAAGAGCGCCGCGGCATCATCGCCAGGTATTCCTCGGTGCTGGAGGGCAACTT
>CAVRDQ010000087.1:0-10204 GCA_963719655.1 uncultured Acidobacteriota bacterium
CCGATCATTGTGATCAAGGCCGGGCGCACGGCGGCTGCGGCCAAGGCTGCGGCCTCGCATACCGGCTCGCTGACCGGTTCTGACGATGTGCTGGATGCGGCCTTCCGCCGGGTGGGCGTGCTTCGGGTGAACGCGATTGCCGACATCTTCTACATGACCGAGGTGCTGGCCAAGCAGCCACGTCCGCAGGGCAACCGGCTGTGCATTGTCACCAACGCGGGTGGTCCGGGCGTCCTCGCCACCGACGCACTGGTGCAGGGCGGCGGCGCGCTGGCCGACATTTCTCCGGAGAGCATGGAGGCATACAACAAGCTGTTGCCGCCTGCGTGGAGCCATGCGAATCCGGTGGACATCCTGGGCGACGCCGAGCCCTCGCGCTATGCGAAGTCACTGGAGATCGCGGCGAAGGATCCCAACATCGACGGCATGCTCGTCATCATGACCCCCCAGGGAATGACCAACCCAACGAAAATTGCGGAAGAGCTGAAGCCCTACGCGCACAGCCTGGGCAAGCCGGTGCTGGCCAGCTGGATGGGCGGCGGCAGCGTGGCTGCCGGCGAAGACATCCTGAATGAAGCCGGCCTGCCGAGCTTCTACTATCCCGACACCGCGGTGCGCGCCTTCAACTACATGTGGAAGTACGCCGACAACCTGAAGGGCCTGTACGAAACTCCTTCGCTGCAGAGCGGCGACCATGGGCCTGACCGCGACGCAGCGCGCAAGATCATCGGCGCGGTGCACGCAACCGACCGCACCATCCTCACCGAGTACGAGTCGAAGAAGTTGCTGGAAGCCTATGGCATTCCCACAACCAAGACCGAGATCGCGACCACAGTGGATGAGGCCGTGGCGTGGGCGGAGACGATCGGCTATCCGGTGGTGCTCAAACTCTACTCGCTCACCATCACGCACAAGACGGATGTAGGCGGCGTGGTGCTGAATCTGCGCGACGCCAATTCCGTGCGTGAGGCCTTCACCAACATCCAGAAGGCGGTGGCAGAGAAGGTCGGAAGCGAGCACTTCCAGGGTGTGACCGTGCAGCCGATGGCCAAGCTCGACGGCTATGAGCTGATCCTCGGCGCTTCGCTCGATCCGCAGTTCGGACCGGTGCTGTTGTTCGGAACCGGTGGACAACTGGTGGAGGTGTTCAAGGACAAGTCGCTCGCGCTGCCTCCGCTGAACTCAACCCTGGCCCGCCGCATGATGGAGACCACGAAGATCTACGAGGCGCTGAAGGGCGTGCGTGGGCGCAAGAGCGTGGACATGGCCGCGCTGCAGAACCTGCTGGTGCGCTTCAGTGAACTCGTGGTGGAGAATCCGCGCATTAAAGAGATCGACATCAATCCGCTGCTGGCCTCACCGGACAGGCTGCTGGCACTGGATGCTCGCGTGGTGCTGCATGAGGCCGGTGTGCCGGACGATCATCTGCCGCAGTCGGCGATCCGTCCTTACCCGGAGCAGTACGTTGGCAAGTGGGCGACCAGCGACGGCGGGGAAGTGATGATCCGGCCGATCCGTCCCGAGGATGAGCCGAAGCTGGTTGAGTTCCACAAGGAGCTCAGCGAGCGCTCGGTCTATCTGCGCTACTTCCAGCCGCTCAAACTCTCACAGCGCACGACGCACGAGCGCCTGACGCGGATTTGTTTTATCGACTATCACCGCGAAATGGCGTTGGTGGTTGAGCGCAAGAAGGAAAACGGCGAGGTAGAGATTGTGGCCGTAGGCCGTATGAGCAAACTGCATGGCCTGCCTGAGGCTGAACTGGCTGCGCTGGTGCGCGATGGCTACCAGGGCAAGGGATTGGGCAGCGAACTCTACCGGAGGCTGCTGCAGATCGCACGCCACGAAAAGCTGGCCAAGGTTCACTCCAATATGCTGCGGGAGAACATCGAGATGAAGGCGATCTGTAACTCGCTGGGCTTCACGCTCTCCGATGGAGAGCGCGAGGACAACCTGATTCTGGCCGAACTTTGCCTGTAGCCTCCTGTGTGATGAATTGAATGACTCGGCCCGCGGCGTCCCTGCGCGGGCTCTTTTTCTTGCACCCATGACGAGCCGGGTCACTTCTGGCGATATGAAATCCTCTGTGTTCCGCCTGGACCGACAAGGAGGCATCTCTGGAAGTGAAGCGATTGTCCTTTGATACCAGCGCCCATATGCAGGTGAGCCTTCCCCGGTGCGAGCACCCAATATCGGCACCCTTCCATGCGCGAGGCGAAGGGGCTGATTGACCGTAGGAATAATGAGTCGGCGGAAAATCTACGGCACACTCTACGTCACAGCGCACAAATTAAGGAGCCTGCTGAGGGCTCCTAATTCATTGCAAACAAGTTGGTAGCGCTACCGGGAATCGAACCCGGGTTTTAAGATTGAGAATCTCACGTCCTAACCCCTAGACGATAGCGCCACATCAGCTTTATCCAATATAACAAACGGCGCTGCTTCCGCCAAGTTGAAGCCCCTCTGCGGAGTTTATTCAGAAGGTGTTTCCGCGGCCGTGCTATTGCATACGGCGCGAACTCATCCTGGGCACGGGGTTGCCTTGCAGGTCGAGTTCCGGGATGTCCTGCGTGGCGTAGGCGGCCTCGTCGCAGGCCGGCTCCGGGCCTGAGAGGGCGTGGGCGTACAGTGCGTTGCCTTCGCCCATGCCGGCGCGCGTGAGGCCGGAGTTCCTGTCCGCGCGGGGCAGCATGGCGACTGCGTCGCGGTTCACCTTGAAGTGGCCCACCAGCCGTTGCAGCTCCTGTGCCAGTTGCGTCAGTTCCTCGTGAGAGACGCTGGCCTGCTGCGTCATGCTGACGTTTTCGGCGATGATGCCGGTGATCTGCGAGATGGACAGATTGATTTCCTCGGCGGTGGCGGCCTGTTCGGTGGCGGCCGTGGCAATGCGCGTCACCATGTTGCCGGCTTCCTCGCTGCTTTCAATGATGTTGCGCAGGCTGGCGCCGGCTTTTTGCGTGCTCTCCACGCCGCTTTCCACCTGGCGGGTGGCGTCCTTCATGCTGCCCACCACGCGCTCGGTTTCCTGCCGTATGCCTTCGATGACCTCGGTGATCTGGCGCGTGGCCTGGCTGCTGCGTTCGGCCAGCTTGCGCACCTCGTCGGCCACCACGGCAAAGCCGCGGCCGTGCTCGCCGGCGCGTGCGGCCTCAATGGCGGCGTTCAGGGCCAGCAGGTTGGTCTGGTCGGCAATCTCGTCAATCACGCCGCTGATGCGGCCGATCTGCTCGCTGCGGCGTCCCAATTCCTGCACCTTTTCCGCCGTCTCGCCCACGCTGGCGGAGATGGCTCGCATCTGCTCCAGGGTGAGGCGCACCACTTCTCCGCCCTCGCCGGCCAGGAGGCTGGCGCGCTGGCTGGCGTCGGCCGCCGCGCGGGAGTTCTCCGAGACCTCGTGCACGGTGACGGCCATCTCCTGCATGGCCGTGGCGATTTGCGTCGTCTGGTCGCGCTGTGCTTCCGCGCTCTCGCTCTGCCGCCGCGAACTGCCGCTGATCTGCGCGCTGGCGGAAGCCAGGCGGTCCACGCTGCCACGGATCTGCCCCACCATGTGGTGCAGCTTGCCCATAAAGCTGTTGAAGTGATGAGCCAGTTCGCCGATTTCGTCCCGCTGACTCTCGTCAATGCGCCGGGTCAGGTCGCCCTCGCCCTCGGCGGCATCGTGCAGGCTTTCGCTGACCTCTTCAATGCGCGCGAAGATCATGCGGTTCAGCGCCCAGCCTGCCCCCAGCAGCAGAATCATGCAAAGGCTGGCAATGGTGGCGGCCAGCTTGGCGTAGCCGCGCCATGCGGCGTTGATGTCCTCCAGGTAGACGCCGGTGCCCACCACCCAGCCCCAGGGCTCAAACTGGCGCACGTAACTGAGCTTTTCCTCCTGCGCCGTCTGGCCGGGGCGCGTCCAGTGGTACAGCACGAAGCCTCCCTCGGGTGTGCGCGCCGCCTCAACGGCCTCGACGAACAGCGCCTTGCCTGCCGGGTCTTTGTAGCTGCTCAGGTCCTTGCCATTCATCTCGGGCTTGATGGGGTGCTGGATCATGGTGGGGTGCATGTCATTGATCCAGAAATAATTCTCGCCGTCGTAGCGCATCGTGCGGATGGCATCCAGGGCGCGGCGCTGGGCCTCCTGACGGCTGATCTGGCCGCTCTGCTCCAACTTGTACTGTTGCTGAATCACGCTGTAGGGCACCTCAATGAGGTGGCGCGTGCTCTGCTGCCGGCTGCTGAAGAGGATTTGGCGTTCGCTGCGTAACCAGAGGAAGGCCATTGTCAGCAGCCCCAGAACTGCCACCCCCATGATGACCCGGAACTTTGCTTTCAAACTCATGATTGTGAATCCGTCCCATTTGTGATGCCTCATGACTCTATCGGCGGGCGGGCGGCGATTCTTAAATGTGAGGGGATATGGCGGCGCGGGAGGGAATCCACGCGGGCGCTCCCGTTGCCGGCGCAGGTGCGGGAAAGCCACGGGCAAAAAATGGCCGGGAGCGAAGGCTCCCAGCCATGGAAGGGAAATGGGTAGCGCTACTCCTGCTCGTCCGGAAGCAATCCGATGTTCTTTTCTCCGGCGGCCTTCTTTTCCTCGAACTTCTTCACCCAGGCCTCCCAGCTCTTGCCGGCCGCCGTGTCGCGGCCCGTAAAGGCCAGTGCGGCAATCTCCGCATAGCTGATGTTGCGCCGTCCGCCTTCCTTCAGCAGCACGCGCACCAGGCTCGTGCTCAGGGTCGCACCCGTGCGGCGGTCGTACAGATAGCCCACCAGCACTTCACCGTTCTTCAGCGTCAGTGTCACGTCGCCACGGTAGTCGAATGCCTGCTCCAGGGCCGCGCGCAGCTCTTCTTCGCCGGCCAGCGTGGGAACAAAGCCTTCCAGGGTTTCACGAGTTGACGCCTCGCGATTCTTATTCTCGGCTTCGACCGTGCGCGTAGTCTCCGTGGTCATCGCGTCGCCTCCACGGTCTCGGCCGGTGTGGCGGACTTCGCCGCAATCTGCACCAGCGGGTCTCTGCCCGTGGCCGCGCGCGGAGCGTTCAACGCCGCCAGCGCCTCGGCATTGGGATACGTGCTCAGCATCCCCTTTACCGTGGCCACAATGCCGTCCAGCGAGCCGAAGGTGTGGTTCACCGCGGAAGGTTCAAAGCCGCAGTGCACCATGCAGTTGGCGCAGCGCGGATTGCCGCTCTTTTCGCCGTACTCATCCCACGCCGTCTCTTCGATCAGTTCCTTAAAGGTATCGGCGTAGCCATCCTGGAGCAGGTAGCAGGGCTTCTGCCAGCCAAAGATGGTGTACGTCGGAATCCCCCAGGGCGTGCAGTCGTAATCGCGCTGGCCCATCAGGTACTCAAAGAAAAGAGGAGTGGCGTTGAAGCGCCAGCTCTTCTTGCGGTTGCTCAATATCTGCCGGAACAGCTCGCGTGTGCGTTCCTTGCCCAAAAAGTGAGACTGGTCGGGAGCCTTGTCATAGCTATATCCCGGCGACACCATCATGCCTTCGACGCCCATCTCCATCATCGTGTCGAAGAAGCGCCGCACGCCCACCGGGTCCGCGCCGTCAAACAGCGTCGAGTTGGTGGTCACGCGGAAGCCCTTGGCGATGGCCTCTTTCATGGCGTCCACTGCAATGTCGTAGGTGCCTTCGCGGCATACGGCGAAGTCGTGGTGATCGCGCTCGCCGTCCAGGTGGATGGTGAAGGTGAAGTACTTGCTCGGCTTGAAGAGGTGCATCTTCTCCTTCAGCAGCAGAGCGTTGGTGCACAGGTAGACGTACTTGCCGCGGGCGATCAACCCTTCGACAATCTCGCCGATCTGGGGATGCAGCAGCGGTTCGCCGCCGGGGATGTTGACGATCGGTGCGCCGGCCTCTTCCACCGCGCGGAAGCACTCCTCGGGCGTGAGCTGGCTCTTTAGCACGTGAGCCGGGTACTGCACCTTGCCGCAACCGGCGCAGGCCAGGTTACAGCGGAACAGAACCTCCAGCATCACCACCAACGGGTAGTGCTTGCGTCCCTGCAAACGGTTCTTGAGCACGTAGCTCGAAACCGCCCACATCTGAGAAACCGGTACTCCCATCCTTGAACATCCTCCAAAACAATCTCTTAAATCGTAGCCGATTCCACCCCGGCAGGGCCTAAATCCATGGCCCGAAAGGCGAAACCGTCATTAAACGCGCCGTAACTCAGGCTGAATGGGCATACAGTGCATGCATATTCTGGCGCAGAATCTCTTCCACCAACTGGCGCTCGTCCACGCCAATGGACTTCCATTACCGCCGGCGGGGCGCCATCGGCGGGCGGGGCGATGTCGGCGGGCGAGACATCGGCCAGCACCACCGTGGGCGCCAGATCGTCCACCGCTTCCAGGTTGGGAAAAGAACCGGCGAGCTCCACTCCGGGATGCGAAGCCGCCAGCGATTCCAGCGCCGCGCGCACCACGGCCGAGCGCGCGGCAATGAGCAGGCGGATCATGCGGCCACCGCCCGCGCCTCCAGCCGCACCACGGTTTGGCGCACGCGGCCGCCGCCGCGCAAGAAGGAGAGGCGCAGGGTTTCGCCGCCGGCATCCAGCGCCCGTGCAGAGCGTCCAGCGGAGAGGCAGAACGTCGCCCGGACGCAGCGAGGCGCGCTCCGCGGCGCCGCCGGGCTCCACCTCCAGAATCATCAGCCCCTGTGAAACCGGCCGCAGGGTCACGCCAAGCGAAGGCCGCGGGCCGCGGCGCAGGAACTCCGCCGCCTCATTGCCGGGAACGGCGATGCCAAGGCCGTTCAGGATGGCGGTGTTGATGCCGATGACGCGGCCCCGCGCATCGGCGAGCGGACCGCCCGAGTTGCCGGGGGCAAGACGCACGCCGGCGCGGATCCACGTGAGCCCGCCCAATTCCGGGACGGGACCCACCGAATGAACTACGCCGGTGGAAAGCGCTCCCGTGAAGCCCAAGGGATTGCCGGCGGCGATTACCAGTTCTCCGGGCTTCACCGCGCTCGAATCGCCATGCGCGGCCGGCTCCAGATCCGCGGCGCTCACCTGCAGAGCGGCCAAATCCCGGCGCGGATCGCGGGACGCCACGCGCGCGGGAAGCGTTCGGCCATCCCACAACTGGACTTGCGCTTCGCGCCCGCGGGCCACGTGGGCATTGGTCAGGATCAAGCCGCCGGCGTCCCAAACGACGCCGGAGCCGAACCCGCGATTCCCGCCGGAAGACACCTGGACCGTGGAACGCCGCAGGCGTTCGCCGATTTTTCCGAATCCCTCCATCTCAGTTCCCCCGGGGCCGCTCCCCAATGGTAATCGGAATCTGGCGGGATTCTCCGCCGCGAATCACCAGGGCGTCGACGGGCTGGCCGATCGCATGAGTCTCCAGAATACGCTGCACGTCGTCGGTATCGGAGACGGCGGAACCGTCAAGCGAAACCAGGATGTCGCCGAGCAGCAGGCCCGCCTTGGCCGCCGGACCGCCCTGACCCAGAGACAGGATGATGAGCCCTTTGCGCCCGCCGGGCAGCTCCACGGGTTGCGTGCCCACCCCCAGGTAACCGCGCGAGACATGCCCGCGGGAGAGGATTTCTTCGAGAACGCGCTTGACGGTGGAAGACGGAATGGCCACGCCGGCGATGCGCGACAACGCGGAAGTGGCGATGCCGATCACCTCTCCGGCGGCGTTCACCACCAATCCGCCCGAGGAGCCGGGGTAGAGCGTGAGATCGAGGCGAATGTAGTTGTCCAGGCGTCCGCGGCGCCAGGTGCGCCAGGGACCGCTGACCGCGCTGACGATGCCCAGCGTGGCGTTCACTCCGGAATCCTGCGAACGCCCGATGGCGAGCGCCAACTCTCCCGGCGCGGGTTCGCCCGCGAGCGCCAACGGCGGCGCTTCGGCTTCCACCTTGAGCACGGCGATATCCGTTCCGGGGTCGCTGCCTGCCAGTGTGGCGGGCGCCGCGGCCCCCCCGGGCAGAGCAACCGTGATGTCTTCATTCCGCCGGACGGTGTGCTCGGCCGTAACCACTACGCCCGGCGCCCAGAGCACTCCGCTTGAAGAGAATCGCGGGCGGGCATGCACGGCTACGGCGGACTGCCCGGCGCGAGCCACCACTTTGGCAAGCTCCGAGGACAGCGCCCCTAATTCATGACTCATAAGACCTCCATGAACACAGGATGGCGCTTCGGCATGGCGGGCGGCATCGGTAAATGGAGCAGGGAGGCCCTGGCAATACGGGTGGGTATGCGCGGCGCCCACGCGCCGGCTGAGCCGGGCGGAAGGCCGGGCGGCGGCAGGCATGACGAGGCCCCGGAGGAATGCTGGAAAACACGAAAACTCTACGGAGCGGCGTTCCTCCGGGGCCCCATAACCCCGGCCCTCCCGGCTACCCGAGGAGGATCTTGCGCAGATCGCCGTCCGGATCGTCCACCATCCGGCAATCGTTATCCCACACCATGGTCTGGCCGCGCGCCGGATCAAACGGCGTCCAGACCAGATTCGGCTGGTTGGGATTGCCGGTTCTGGCGAAATTGCACCAGGCCGTGGCCATCTTCCGGGCGACCGCCTGGGCTTCCGGCGTGTTGCCGGTACCCTGTTCGCAGCGCTTGGTGTTGTCGAAACAGAAAGCGAGTTCGGCGGTGTGCCAGGCGCCCGCGTCTTCGAGCATGGGCGATTGCCAGGTGAAGTAGTAAGCGTAGACCGGGCCCCTTCTGGCTCGTGCTTGAGCTTGGCCATGCGCATGACGTTGTTGCGAGGAGGTTGAGTCCGTTCCGCCCGTAGGAAAGCAGGCGAACGCTCTTCTGGGGGTACGTCTTCTTCATCGCGGCGATCAGAGCCGTGGCCTTGTCGTCTCCATAGGAGCGCGCGAGGGTGGCGTGCCATTCTTCCTCGGTGGGGCGGAGGCCATGCTGTTGCCTTCTTCGCTGACGATGCCGATCAGCATGGGGATGTTCTTCGCCGAATCGGGGGCCGCATCGTTGAAGGACTTCATGGTGATGAGCCGGCCATCCACGGTGGGCCCGAGCCCACGCGCGGCGCCGCCGGGCCGGCCGGGGCCCGCATCCTGGGCGCCTGCGGCGGGTTGACCTTGGCGGCGGCGGCAGTTGCCTGCCGCGTTCAGCCTGGCCCAATCCATCTTTTGCAGCGAGGCCAGGTCGTTGGGCGCAAGGCCAAGATCCTTCATCACCTGCCTGGCGAACTCGCTGGATTGTTCGCCGCTGGGAGGGTTGCCGCCGCCGCCCGATTGCACCGACGCGCGATGGAACAGCCCCGCGGCCGACGGCATGCCCATCAGCGTGGTCACCTTGGATCCGCCGCCGGACTGGCCATAGATCATGACGCGATCCGGATCGCCGCCGAAATTCGCGATGTTTTCGTGAACCCAGCTGAGCGACGCCACCAGGTCGGTCATACCGACATTGACCGAATCCTCGTAGGCCGAGCCGCCGATCTCGGAGACATCGAAGAAGCCGAGAATGTTGAGGCGGTGATTGACCGAAACCTGGACAACATCGTGATGCCGCGCCATCTGCGCGCCTTCGTGCGAGGGCAGTTCATAGGAAGAGCCGAAGGTGTAGCCGCCGCCATGGAAATAGACCATCACGGCGCGCTTGCCGGTCAGGAAGGGCGTCCAGACGTTCAGCTTGAGCATGTCTTCGCCCTGGTAGCCATCATCCCAGTCCTGAAGGAACGATTGCTCAATCGCCCAGGTGTGCAGGCGCTGCGGGCAATTGGGCCCATAGATCAGGGCGGGGTACTCGTCGTTCCAAGGCTTGGGAGGCTTGGCGGGCAGCCAGCGGTTTTCCCCGCCGGTATCCTGGCCGTAGGGAATCCCCTTGAACGTCAGGACGCCGCCATCCACAAAGCCGCGGACCTTTCCATATTGCGTCTTGGCCACCGCGGTGCGGGGGGTGGAGCACGTGGCTGGGACCTGCTGATGCACGGCCGTCTTGGTGCTGTCGGAGGCGGCGGCGGGTTGAGCCAGCGCGGCTCCCAGGCCCGCCGTGGCCGGCAGAAGCAGCGCCTGGCGGCGGTTGAGCTTCAGTCGATTTTCGAAACTAGACATTGCGTTTCCTTTCTGGCGCACAAGCGATGCCTCATCGGCTGACCGCCGGCATCAGGGAGGACGCCGGTTCGCCGGGCGCCGCAAGCCACCGTGCCGCAGAGTTTAACACCTGGAGGGGTGATAGGGGTGAGGGAGATGCGGCGCCTTGACTTGAGTTACACTTCGCATCAAA
>CAVRDQ010000088.1:0-42495 GCA_963719655.1 uncultured Acidobacteriota bacterium
CTGGCCGCTCATTCTTTATCGCGGCGGCGTCGACCTGACCGGCTCGCCCGACCCGGAGAACGTCATCGAGAGAGTGTTTGCCTCGAACGGCTGGGGCCAGATGTGGCGCAACGGCATCTACCCTTATGTGCACTATCATTCGATGATTCATGAAGCGATGGGCATCGCGCGGGGCCGCGCCACGGTGCGCTTCGGCGGCGAGAACGGCGAAGAGATTGCCGTCGCTCCCGGCGACGTCGTCATCCTGCCGGCGGGCACCGGCCATCAATGCCTGGCACAGACGCCGGATCTTCTGGTGATCGGCGCCTACCCGCCAGCCGGCAAATACAATCTCTGCCGTGGCAGCAGGGCCGAGCACGATGCGGCGCTCCGCACCATTCCCAAGGTACCGCCCCCCGCGGTCGATCCGGTCTACGGGCTGGACGGGCCGCTCGTCACGCTGTGGAAACCGGCATAGGCTGCTCCTCTCGGCATGATCTATCCGACCTTCCTTCCCCCGCCGACCCTCCTGCGCTCTATCTGAGAGCTCCGGAGGGTTTTAAGTCCACCGAAGCGCGGAGCGCGAAGGTGGAAGCGGAATCCGCGAACTGAGACGGAGAGCGCGGCTTCGCGAAGGCGGGAAACCGATTTCCACTTCCGGGATCATGCTCTACGGTTTGATCCGCAGATTGAACGCATCGACGACCTTGGTGTAGCGGTCGAGATCCGCTTGCATGAATTTCGCGTAAGCTGCCGTGCCGTTTTCCGCCATGTGAATGCCGAGCGTCTTCATCCGCTCGGCCATGTCCGGTTCGCGCAGGACCTTGGCCACCGCCGATTGCAGCTTGGCGACGACCGGGGTCGGCACGCCGGCGGGCGCTTGCAGACCGAGCATGGTGGCGACGTTGAAGTCCTTGTAACCGAGCTCGGCGCAGGTCGGCACATTGGGCAGCGACACGTCGCGTTCGAGAACGCTCAGGCATAGCGCCCGCAATTTTCCGGTATTGATCAAGGCCAGCACATTGGAAATACCGGACCACCCGGCATCGACTTCGCCGGTCAATAGCGCGTTCACGAGCCCGGTGCCGCCGCGATACGGCACGTGCAGGAGCTGGATGCCCGCCTGCTGCTCGAAGATGATCATCGTGAGCTGATGGATCGATCCGGAGCCTGCCGAGCCGAAGCCCATGGCGCCCGGCTTGGACTTGGCGAGCGCCACGAATTCGGAAAGCGTATTGGCCGGGAGTGACGGCTTGATCACGAGAACCGTCGGCAGTGTCGCCAGCGCGGTGATCGGCGTAAAATCCTTCAGCGTATAATTGGCTTCGGGATTCATCGCGACGCTGATGGCAAGCGCGCCGGAATCGTTGAGCACTGATGTGGATGGGCGCCATCTACGACGCGACGGGCGAGTTCGACAAGGCGGTGGAGTACGGACGCAGGGCGACCGAAGCGGCCCCGAACAACGCCGAGATCCACTGCCAGCTGGCTGACACGCTGGGCGACAAGGCTCTGAAGCTGGGCGTGCTGGGCGGCGGCGTGACGGTGGCGCGGCAGATGCGGCACGAGCTGGACATAGGAATCCAGTTGGATGGGCGGAACATCCGCTGCCTGAAGGAGAGCATGGGGTTGTACGAGGAGTCGCCGGCGGTGATTGGCGGTTCCCGGGCCAAGGCTCGCGAGACGTTGCAGATGATTTACGCCATCAACCAGGCGGAGGGCTCGCTGGCCGAGGCCGCGCTGCTGCAGATGGACAAGCGGCCGCTGCCGGAGATTGAGGCCAAGCTGCGCCGGGCGGTGCAATTGAATCCCAGGCTTTACCGCGCCGTGGTGGATTTGACCAGCATTCTGGCCAGCGAAAGCTACCAGCGCTGGGCGGAGACCGAGCACTTTGCGCGCATTGGCATTGCGGCCGACGCAGGACGCGCAGGCTGCCACAGCTATTTGGCCATTGCGCTGGCACACCAGCAAAAGTGGAATGAACTGGACGCAGAGCTGGCAACCAGCGCGCGGGAGATTCCCGACGACTATTTGCCGTACTACTCCGCCGCACAGGCTCTTTTGGATATGCACACGGAGCCGGCGCGCGCCGAACGCTACCTGCGCGAATACCTGGCTCACGAGCCCGAAGCCGGAGCTCCCAGCAAGGCGATTGCGCACTGGAAGCTGGGACTGGTGCTGGAGCGCGAAGGCCGGTTGAATGACGCGGTGCGCGAGGTGCAGGCGGCCGCCGCCGGATACATTGGCGATCCGGCCTTCAAGAAGGACTACAAGCGCATTGCGGGATAAGAATCCTTCAAAGCACGAGATTTTTTCCACGGCATCCCTGAAGCGGGTGCCGTTGCCTTTTGTGCCGTCCCGGTAAAATAGACGCATGAGCTATGCCTCGCTACGCCGCGCCACCGTGGCTGACGCCGCTGCCATTTCGCGGTTTTCCGCGCGCGTCTTTTCCCTGAGCTGTCCGCAGACCTCGCCGGAAGACCTGGCGGAGTACATTGCCGGTGAGCTGAATCCCGCGCAATGGGAGGCAATCCTCTGCGACGCCAAGCAGGTGACGCTGGTGGCCGAGATGAGTTCCGCCATCGTGGGCTTTGCCGTCATCGCCCTGGAGCGTGAGCATCCGGCGCTCGACGTGAAAGGCACGGCGGAGTTTCGCAAGCTCTACGTGGAGGCCGAGCAGCACGGCACCGGAGTGGGTGCACAACTGTTCGAAGGCGCGCTGGCCGTGGCCGAGGCGCATCGCAGACCGGTGTGGCTCGGCGTCTTCCAGCAGAATCCGCGGGCCATCACCTTCTACAAAAAGTATGGATTCGAAATCGCCGGCGAGCAGTTCTTCCAGGTCGGGCGGGATCCGCAGAAGGACTACCTGATGCTGCGCCCGGCGGGACCGTTGCTTCTGCCGGAATAGCGCGCCAACGAAAATGGAATAAGCTCAACGGGCGCCGGAGATTCTCCACCGGGCGGACAATCGTTTATGCTGATGGACATGCCTCCGCACCGCCAAGCCAAGCTCACCACGCGCCTTGCCAGCTACCTGCTGCGCAATCCGCTGATTGGCCTGTACACGCTGGTGCTGGGCTCGCTCTCTCTGGCCAGTTCGTACTTTGACCGTTCCGGGCGCTGGCAACATGGGCTGGCGCGGCTGTGGTCGAAGATGATCCTGTGGACCTGCGGCTCACCCTTTACGGTGTACGGGCTGGAGCATCTGGACCTCTCACATTCGGCCATCTACGCGGCCAATCACTCGTCGGCCCTGGATATTCCCGTGCTCTACGCCGGGCTGCCCTTTCAGTTTCGCATCATGGCCAAGCAGGAGCTGTTCAAGTTGCCTATCCTGGGCGGTCACCTGCGGCGCAGCGGACAGATCTCGATTGACCGCACCGACGCCCGCGCCAGCCTTCGTTCGCTTTCCGCGGCGGCGCAGACGATTCGCGCCGGCATGCCGCTGGTGGTCTTTCCGGAAGGCGGACGCAGCACGGACGGTCATCTCCAGCCATTCCTGGGAGGCACGTTCTACGCGGCCATCAAGGCGCAGGCGCCCATCGTTCCCATGGCAATCGTGGGAGCCTTCGAGGCCCTGCCGATGAACACCTTCACCATTCACCCCACGCGCTTTGAGCTGCACATCGGTGAGCCCATCTCCACGGAAGGCATGGTGAGCCGCGACATGGAGACCTTGTCCGCGCGCGTGCACCAGGCGATGAGCGAGCTCTTCTACGCGCACACGCAACTGACCACGCCGCGACCCGCGGGGGAGCAAGTCTCATCCACGGCCACGAAGAGCGAAGCCTAATTCATCCAATTCAATTGTGAGAAGAGCATGCGAGAGCAGAAACCTCTCGCATGTGCGATGTGTGGCGAGTGCTAGCTGCGCTCGGCCGTGGCGATGACCATCTGGGCCTGGATGCGAACGTACTCGCCATCGTAGGCCGGGCGGATGGCGGCCAGCACGGCCTCATCCACCTGGGCATTGCCGGCAACCTTTTCAATCAGCGGGCGGAAGGGCATGGTGATGCTGCGGAAGTAATCCCACAGCTCTTCCGGCGTGCCATGCCAGTCCCAGCGGATGTGGTGAAGCTGCTCATGCACGTCGTGGAAGCCGGCTTCGGTGAGATGTGAGGTAAGGCGCCCGGCCTCGCCGTATTGCAGCATCTGGCGGGCTGTGGGGGGAATTTCAAACTCAGGGTGCAGACGCAGAATGGTTCCGATGGTCATTTGGAAGTAAGGCTGGTCAAGGCCTCCCCAGGTGAGCAGGGCAATGCGTCCGCCGGAGCGCAGCACGCGGCGCAACTCTCCGAGCGCCTGCACAGGGTTGCCGAAGAACATAATGCCCAGCCGGCTGGTGACGCGGTCAAAGCTCTCGCCGCGGAAGCCGAGGGCGTGCACGTCTGCCTGCTGAAAGTGCAGGTTGGTGAGTCCGCGCTGCGCGGCCCTCTGGCGGGCCACTTCGAGCGGTCCGGCGGCCATGTCCACCCCGGTCACCTCGCCGCGTTCGCGCAGCAGTTCGGCCAGGCTGATGGCGGGCTCGCCGGCGCCGCAGGCAACGTCCAGCACGCGCATGCCGGTCACGATCTGGGCGGCCTCGACCAGGGTCTTGGTGGCGTCCGCGCCCATCTCCGCCGACTGGCGGCGAAAACGTTCGCCGGCGTTGAGGCGTGCAAAGTCGTTCCAGATCTGCTCGGCCATGGCCGCTCCTGCGGTGAAATATCGCGTGCTCCTATGCTATCGCGCTTTGTCGGGGCCGTCCGGCGGAGGTACCATTCTTTTTCATGAAGCCACGCATCGCCATTCCGGAGCCGAACTCCGACGCGGAGTATTGCACTCGCGCGCTGCCGGACTATTTGAACTCGCTGGTGGCCGCCGGCGCGGAGCCCGTTCTGCTGCCGCTCGACCTGACGCCGCAAGAGGCGGCGCAGCGCATCAAGGAGTGCGACGGCATCCTGCTGCCGGGCTCGCCCGCCGACGTGGACCCGCAGAAGTATGGCGCGCATCGGCACCCCAAGACCGCCGCGGCAGACCCCGCGCGAGACAATCTGGACGAGCTGTTGCTGCAGGACGCGCACGCCATGCGCAAGCCTCTGCTGGGCATCTGCTACGGAACGCAATCGTTGAACGTGTGGCGCGGAGGCAGCCTGGTGCAGCACATCGAGTCGCCGGTCCGGCATCAGCGCCCCGACGACAAGCCGCGCGGCTTTGTCATTGAGCACGATGCCCTGGTGGAAGCCGACTCCGGGCTGGCCGGGTTGACCGGCGCCGCTGAGATCACGGTGAACTCCAGCCATCATCAGTCGGTCAGCCGCGTGGGCGACGGGCTGCGCATTGTGGCGCGCTCGCCGAAGGATGGCATCATCGAGGCCGTGGAAGGCACCGCCAGCGGACACTGGGTGCTGGGCGTGCAGTGGCATCCTGAGCGCAACTCGGCGACGAATGAAATTTCACGGCGCATCTTTGAGAAGCTGGTCGAGGAGGCCGTGGCCTTCCACAGGAAGCTGGGCGCGCATGCGCCGGACTTTGAGAACGTGAATCGGGAGAACATGACTCGGGAGAATATGAATCGGGAAAACATGACTCGCGAAAACATGACTCGCGAAAGCGCGCCCCGCGTGGGCGCCGAGAAGGAGCGGTAATGGCCCTGGCATTGGAGCTTGGCGGACGCGTGGCCCTGGTCACGGGCGGCTCGCGCGGCATTGGAGCGGCCACCGTAAGGCTGCTGGCGGAGGCCGGCGCCAGCGTGATGTTCAACTTCCAGAAGTCGTCTGAGGCCGCCGTGCGGCTGGTGCTCACCTGCGGCAAAGACCGCACCAGTTGCGTGCAGAGCGACCTGATTGGCGAAGGCGCGGAAGAGATGCTGGTGGAGCAGACGGTCACGCGCTTCGGCCACCTCGACATCCTGGTGGTGAACCACGGCGTCTGGCCCGCCGTGGATCGCCCGGTGGACCAGTTGAGCGACGAGCAGTGGCGCTCCACCATGGCCATCAACCTGGATAGCGCTTTTCTGCTGGTGAAGGCCGCCGTGCGCGAGATGAAGCGCACCCGCCGCGGCGGAGACATCGTGATGGTCAGCTCCACGGCCGCACAGCGCGGAGAGGCCTTCCACTGCGACTACGCGGCCACCAAGGGGGCCATCATCAGCATGGTCAAGGGCCTCAGCACGGAGCTCGCCCCGGATGGCATTCGCGTCAACTGCGTGGCTCCCGGATGGGTGGCCACCGACATGAGCGCTCCCGTGATGGCCGACCCTGCGACCCGCCAGCGCATCCATCAGACGATTCCCCTGGGGCGCATCGCCACGCCCGAAGAAGTCGCCGGGCCGATCGTCTTCTTGTGCTCGCCGCTCGCGGGCTTCATCACCGGAGAGGTCTTCAACGTGAACGGCGGCGCGGTGCTGGTGGGCTAAAGGATGACCGTGAGCTTCGTGGGTATGCAGCGTGGCGCGGTGCGGGGGCTACGGATGACGGTCCTGCTGACGTCGCTGCTGATGATCGTGATGCTCTGCGCTGCGACGTTGGCGGCTCAAGTGCCGCCGCAGGATCGGCCGAATCCGGATGCCAAGGCGAAAGCGTCGGCGGAGAATTCCACCGAAAAAGCTCACCGCCTGCTGGACCAGATGATTGCCGCACTCGGCGGCGAGGCCTGGCTCAGCTACTCCAACATCGAGCAGCAGGGCCGCACCTACGGCTTCTTCCACGGCAAGCCCACCACGGCCGGAACCCTGCTCTGGCGCTACTTCCAATATCCAGGCAAAGAACGCCTGGAACTCTCCCGCCAGCGCGACGTCATCTACATCTACAAAAGTGACGCTGATGCCGATGGCGCTACTACGGAAGCCCGAGGCTACGAGAAGACTTACAAAGGCACGGCGGCCGCGGGGGCGAAGGATGTGGAGGAGTTCGTGCGCCGCCGCGACTTCTCGCTCGAGCGCGCCATGCGCGAGTGGTTCCGCGATCCCCGCACGGTCATCCTTTACGTTGGGCAGAGCGTGGCCGACCAGCAACCTGTGGAGGTGGTCAGCCTGCTGAACGAAAAGAACCAGGAGATCGAGATCGGCATGGACCTCTACACCCACCTGCCAATCAGCCTGCGCTACGGCTTTCGCGGCCCGGACAAGTACAAGGTGCAGGACGAAGTCCTCTTCGGCAATTACCGCCGCGTGCAGGGCATCCAGACGCCGTACACCATCACGCGCCTGCGCGATAACGAGGTCATTGGCCAGCGCTTCTTCAATCGGGTCATCTTCAACCAGAAGCTGCCGCCGGATTTCTTCGACGCCGCGGTGACCTACGATCCTGAGACGTACAACCCGCGAGAGAAGAAAAAGCGTCCATAGCGCTCGATTCCACCATTCGGCATAGCCCGAAGGTGTCGAATTCCCCGCGCTCGCCACCGGAAAGCCACGATGTGTGGTAATAATCCCACAGACGAGACTACGTAAAACGCTATAACCTGAAACGTTGCCACAGGTTACGGCATCCTATCCATCGTGAGCTACGAGCAGACAATCCGTGCGGCCGTGGAATGTTCAGGCGTTGGCCTGCACAGCGGCGTGCCGGTGAATATGCGCATTGTGCCGGCCTCGGCCGGTACGGGAGTGGTCTTCCGCCGCACCGATCTGGACGACTTTGAAGTGGAAGCCACCGGGCGCAACGTCGCCAAGGTGAGCTACGCCACCAGCCTGATGAAAAAAGGCGTGCTCATCTCCACCACCGAGCACCTGCTTTCGGCGTTTGTGGGCATGGGGCTGGATAACGCTTACGTGGAGCTGGACAACCTGGAGCTGCCCATACTGGACGGCAGCGCGCTGCCTATAGTGGAGATGATTCAGCGCGTGGGACTCAGGCGGCAGAAGCGTCCGCGGCGTTATTTGCGGGTGCTGAAGGCGGTTGAGGTGCGCGAGGGCGACAAGTTCATCGGCCTCTACCCGGCGGAGAGCTTCAGCGTGCAGTACCACATTCACTTTCCCGCGCCGATTGGGGAAGAAAACATTACGGTGGAGCTGAGCGGCGACGATTACGCGCGTGACATCGCTCCGGCCCGGACGTTTGGTTTTCTGCATGACGTGGAAGCCCTGCGCAACATGGGACTCATCCGCGGCGCCAGCGAGCAGAACGCCATCGTCGTGACCAGTGAGGGCGTCAAGAACGGGCCGCTGCGCTTTGCCGACGAGTTTGTGCGCCACAAGGTGCTGGACCTGATCGGCGACCTGAGCCTGATTGGCCACCAGGTGCTGGGCCGCGTGGTGGCCGACCGCGCCGGACACGCCATGCATACGGCCATGGTCAGCCGCCTGATGCGCGATCCTGAGAGCTGGGAGCTGGTGACGCAGATGGATGCGGTTCCCGAAGCGGTCCACGTGTAACGTCAGTCAATTCCTGCGCGGGCAGATTCTGCGCCAACCTCTATAATCAATGCTTTACCGGGCGGGCAATCCTTTGCCGCGCCGCGGGCATCCAACAGGTGTGATGAAATCCATGGACAAGCGGTTTTTCTTCGAGAAGTACGGCATTGCCGAGCGCGACCTGGAGAAGTATCTCTCGGCGGCGCTTTCGGCGGGCGGCGACTACGCAGACCTTTACTTTGAGTATCTGAGCTCGACCGCGCTCTCGGTGGACGAGAGCATGGTCAAGTCTGCCTCGCAGGGCATCAGCGCCGGCTGCGGCGTGCGCGTCGTCACCGGCGAGCGCACGGGCTACGCCTACACGGACGACCTGGCGCCGGAGCGCATTCTTCACGCGGCGCGCACGGCGGCTCTCATCGCCAGCGGCCCGTCCAAAACGCCCATTGTGAACCTGAAGCAGAAGCCTTTGCCGAGCCTGTACCCGGTGACCAACGCGGCGGCCGACGCCGAGCTGGCGAAGAAGGTCGAGCTGGTCTTCCGCGCCGACAAGGCCGCGCGCGCCTACGATTCGCGCATTAAAGAGGTTCGCGCCGGATACGCCGACGAGCTGCGCCGCATTCTTGTGGTGGGCAGCGACGGCACCTTTGCCGAGGATGTACAGCCGCTCTCACGGCTCAACGTCTTTGTCATCGCCCGCGACGGCGAGCAGAGCGCCAAGGGCACAAGCGGCGGCGGCGGACGGCACAAGTTCGAAATCTTTTTGACCGACAAGACTCCTGAGCACTTTGCCACCGAGGCGGCGCGCCAGGCGATTCTGCAGCTGAAGGCCGTACCCTGTCCGGCGGGCGAGATGGAAGTGGTGCTCGGCCCCGGCTGGCCCGGAGTGCTGCTGCATGAGGCGATTGGCCACGGGCTGGAAGCGGACTTCAACCGCAAAAAGACCTCTGCCTTCAGCGAGCTGATGGGCAAACGCGTGGCCAGCGACAAATGCACAGTGGTGGATAACGGCACGCTCAACGAGCGCCGCGGTTCGCTGAACGTGGACGACGAAGGCAACCAGACCAACAACACGGTGCTGATCGAAAACGGAATCCTGCGCAACTACATGGCGGATAAACTCAGCGCGCACCTGATGGGCCTGCCCAACACCGGCAACGGACGCCGCGAGAGCTACGAGCACATTCCCATGCCGCGCATGACGAACACCTACATGCTCGCCGGCGACGATCTGCCGGAGGACATCATCAAGAGCGTGAAGCGCGGCTTGTACGCGGTGAACTTCGCGGGCGGCCAGGTGGACATCACCAATGGCAAGTTTGTATTCGCCGCAAGTGAGGCCTACCTGATTGAAGACGGACGCGTGACGGCTCCGGTGAAGGACGCAACGCTCATCGGCAACGGCCCTGACGTGCTGACCCGGGTCAGCATGGTGGGCAACGACCTGAAGCTGGACGAAGGCATTGGCACCTGCGGCAAGGATGGACAGAGCGTTCCGGTGGGCGTGGGCCAGCCGACGTTGAAGATTGACCGCATGACGGTGGGCGGCACGGGGAGCGCGGCGTAATGGCGACGACGGCGGCAACGCAAACGGAGTTGAAGGAACTGGCGCAGCAGGTGGTCCGGCGCGCCGTGGAACTGGGCGCCACCGAGGCGGAGAGCGTGGCCAGTGAGGGCTCTGAGTTTGGCACGCAGTTGCGCCTGGGCCAGGTGGAGACGCTGAAGGAGTCGGGCTCTCGCGCGCTGGGCGTACGCGTCTTTGTGGGCCGGCACGCGGCCAACACCAGCACCAGCGACCTGTCTCCGGAGGGCATGGAGCACCTGGTGCGCGGCGCCATTGAGCTGGCGAAGATCACCAGTGAAGACCCCCTGGGCGGATTGCCCGCGGCCGACGAACTGGGCCAGCGCACGGAAGATCTCGACCTCTACTACGAGGACGTGTACTCGCTGCCGAATGAAGAGCGCATTGCCATGGCGCGGCGCGGAGAAAAGGCTGCGCTCGACTTCGATCCGCGGCTGACCAACAGCGACGGTGCCAGCTTTGACGCCAGCATTGGACACAAGGTGCTGGCCAACTCGCTGGGCTTTGTCGGCGAATACCGCTCGTCGTATTGCTCCATCAGCGTGGCTCCCATTGCCACCGACGAGGCGGGCAACATGCAGCGCGACTACTGGTACTCCGTGGCGCGCACCCTGGGCAAGCTGGAGAAACCCGAAGAGGTGGGACGCATTGCCGCCGAGCGTACCCTGCGACGGCTGGGGGCGCGCCGGGTGAAGACGCAGAAGGCGCCGATTGTCTTCGATCGCCAGACCTCCGGTGCGTTGCTCGATCACATCTTCGACGCCGTGAATGGCGACTCCATCTATCGCCACGCATCGTTTTTGGCGGGCAAGCTGGGGCAACCGATCTTCGGCAAGAACGTGACCATTGTTGACGACGGCACTCGCCGCGGCGGCTTCGGCACGCGTCCCTTTGATGGCGAAGGCGTGCCCACGCGGCGCACCACGGTGGTAGAAAACGGCGAGCTGAAAAGCTATCTGCTGAACACCTACACGGCGAAGAAGCTGGGAATGAAGACCACGGGCAACGCCGCGCGCGGACTGGCCGGGACGCCCGGCATCGGCAACGGAAACTTCTACCTGGAGCCGGGCACGAAGACGCAGGAGGAGATCATCAAGGGCATCAAGCAGGGGCTTCTGGTGACGGAGTTCCTCGGCTTTGGCGTCAACCTGGTGACGGGAGATTTCTCCCGCGGCGCCAGCGGCATGTGGATTGAAAACGGCGAGCTCGCCTACCCGGTGGAAGAGATCACCGTGGCCGGTAACCTGGGCGAGATGTTCGCCAACATCGCCGAGGTGGGCAGCGACCTGATATGGCGCAGCAGCGTCGCCTGTCCGACACTGCACATCGAGGGCATGACTATCGCCGGCGAGTAAATGTTTTTCGGTAAACAAAACGGGAGGCCTCGGCCTCCCGTTTTGCTTTGTGCATGGAGCGCGCGCCGCTATTTAGTTTAGTGTCCTGCGGCTTCCAGCTCCGCGTTCAGGCGTACGACACCGGCGGTGATCTTCAGCGTGCGCTGCCAGCTCTGGTATCCCTTTTTGCGCACGACGACCATGTGATCGCCCGCCGTGAGCGCGACCGTGGTTGGTGTGCTGCCAATGAAGGCACCATCAATTTCAATCTCTGCGCCATCGGGCGTGGAGGTAACAGCCACACCGGCGCTAATCTGCGGTGTGGCCACGGCGGGCCGCGCCGGAGCGGCGGCCGGGTGCGACGGCAGAGCAATGGCGGGCATATCGGGTTCGGCGGAAAGTTCTGCGGCGGCCTGCGCGGCCCGGGCCTTCTCGGCCTCCACCTGTGCCGCGCGCTGCTCGGCCTGGCGTTGCGTGGCCTCGGCCCGTGCGGCCTGCGCCTGTGCCGCGGGCCAGTTGTCCATGATTTGCGCGCAGGCTTTCTGCACCGCGCCGCGGAAGGTTCCGGTGATGCGAACCCGGCCCACGACGTCTCCATTGCGGTTGCTGACGATGAGCTGCACGAACTTGGCAAAGCCGCCGCTGCTGGAGTCGGTGACAATCGTGTAGTCGGCCTCCTGCTGATTCACGGTCTCGCGGGCGGTGGGGCAGTAGCGGTCAAAGTCCTTGGCAATCGTTGATTCCATGGATTCGCTGCGCGCTCCAACCTGTCCGTTGCGGCCAGCCTGCACCTGCAAAAACACGCGCGGCTGCCCGCCCGCGGGAAGATCCGACTCGGCGGCCGCGACAGCCTTATGGTGTCCGCCATAGGGTTTGGCAGCCTGCACGGCCTGGGCCGTCAAGGTGGCCGGCAGCAGGGCAAGCGTCAGTGCAACGGCGGCGATTCGCATGGCACCTCTCCAGCGCGCAGAATTCCCGGGAAATTAGTTTGACCATTCTTGGCGCGAAGGCAGGGGAAGTCAATAAAGGATTGCGGCAGTTGGACATCCCCCACCTCCCGCTCGCGCTGCTAAAATAAGGCTGTCATGACCGAGCCGACCGCCAATTCGCCGAACGCCGCGCCGAACGATCTCCAATCGCACAACGCTACTGGCCGGCCGGAGTTGTTTGCCTCCCACGGCCCGGTGAAAGAGCCGCGCAACTGGACTCCGCTCATCGTGGGCTTCGCGCTGGTGGTCGTGGTTGTGGCGGCCATCGCCATCTTCGGACGCAGCAAGCCGCAGGTCGCTGCGGGGCCCGATCCGTACGCGGCCAATCTCGTCGTCGAGCAGGCCAAGCTCAGCCAGGCAGATAACTTCGTAGGCGCCACCGTCACCTACATTGATTTAACGGTGCGCAACAACGGCCAGCGCATGGTCACCGGCGGACTGGTAAAGGCCATCTTCCGCGACACTCTTGGCCAGGCCGTGCAGACCGAGACGGTTCCGCTGCGCGTGCTGGTGAAGCATGCTCTCGGCGGCGACGATGAGTCGGCCGAATTGGCCACGGCGCCGCTGGGGCCGGGACAAACCCGCACCCTGCGGCTGACCATGGAGCACATCTCCAGCGAGTGGAACCAGGCGCAGCCGGAGCTGGAGTTCCGCGGCCTGCAACTGAAGTAGCCGGCAACCCAGACCCTCCGCAACTCAAATAGTTGGCAACCAGCGAATCAAAATCTGCGGCGCAGGCTTCCCCTGCGTTCATTCTGCTTAGAATTTTCCTTATTTTGGCGCAAGAAAAACCGGCGCTTAATTCTCCCCCGAGAAGTGTGGCGCCGGTTTTAGCGCCCCCGGTGGTTGCCGAAGGGCGCTTAGCCGCTCATCTATTTCCCCTTGCGGGGCGGCTAAAGTTGTACAAAAAGCCTGCGGCCCCGGTCGTGGTCTTCCTGTCTTCGTGCGCCGGGGGTGCACCTTCAAGTTGCCCTGTATCGTGTTGAAAGACAATCAGAAAGCGCTTGACGCCCATTACCAGTGAGGTACTGTTGCAGAGGCAGCTTCCTGGTGATTGCCATCCGGCGGGAAGACTGTTAGCGAAGCGCCGGATGGAGCAAGCGTGGCGCAAGCAGACGCCTGTCGCGCTGGTATATACTGCGAAGTAATTTTCTTCTGGTGCATTGGGCACCGCGAGCCGCGGAGGGCAGGGTGCGAATCCGCGGCTGTAATGGAACGATTCGTTCGCGCACCGGCAAGTATCCGGCTGGGCAAGGTCGGGTGGAGCGGCGCCGAGAAGGTGCGGCCAGCCTGTCTGCCGGTTGATACAGGGCCTTCAGGGAGGTCCTCTTGGATCTGGTCATCATTCGTGGTCTCTTCGTACTTCTGGTTGTGGCGGCATGTTACTTTCTTCAGCCCTTTGGCCTGGGCCGCATTGCGGATTCCGTAGGCGGCCTGCTGCTGGGTGGCGCGGTCGTGCTGTTTGAGCTGCGCCTGCGGAAGGTGAGCCTGAAGCGTCTGATTGGCGCGGCTCTGGGCAGCGTGCTGGGCATCATCGGCGCCTACCTGTTCAGCGTGGTCATACGCAACGCCGTTCCCTCGGGCAACCTGCAGAGCTTCTTGCAGCTCATGGTGATGGCCGTCATGGCCTACGTCGGGCTGATTGTGGGCGCGGCCAAGGGCGATCTGCTGAACCTGGCGGCCCTGGGCGGCATCTTCGGCGGAGAAAAGCAGAGCCGGCGCAGCTACAAGATTCTGGACACCTCGGTCATCATTGACGGCCGCATCGCCGACATCGCCGAGACCGGCTTTCTGGACGGCGTGCTGACCATTCCGGCCTTTGTGCTGCGTGAGCTGCAACTGGTGGCCGACTCCGCCGACTCGCTCAAGCGCAACCGCGGACGCCGCGGCCTGGACATCCTGCAGCGCATTCAAAAGCTCACCAACATCCAGGTCACCATCGTGGAAGACGACTTCCCGGCCGTGCGCGAAGTGGACATGAAGCTGATCGAGCTGGCCAAGCTCTACGAGGGCAAGATCGTCACCAACGACTTCAACCTGAACAAGGTGGCGCAGCTGCACGGCGTGGACGTGCTGAACATCAACGAGCTGGCCAATGCCCTGAAGCCCATCGTGCTGCCGGGCGAGATCATGAAGGTCTTCATCCTGAAGGAAGGCAAGGAATACAACCAGGGCGTCGCCTACCTGGATGACGGAACCATGGTGGTGGTGGACAACGCGCGCAAGATGATCGGCAAGACCATTGATATCAGCGTGACCAGCGTGCTGCAAACCACGGCCGGCAAGATGATCTTCGGCAAGTTCGACGAGCGCGGGCAGACCGGCATGGCCAAGCCCGAGACGCGGCCTCCGGATCTGCGCAAGAGCAATCCCCAGCCCGCCGCTCCGGAGCAGCATCACCAGGGTGCGGCTCCAGCGCCGGCCACGGAGAGCGAAGGGCATCAGAGCTAGCTGGAAAGAACCAGGAAAAGCAAAGGGCGCGGATCCGAAATGGGTTCGCGCTTTTTGCTTTTTTGGCGGTGACAGGATGCCGGGGATTTGAAGTCTCCCCGTCGCCGTGGATATACTGGCAACCCGCTTATGAAAGTATTCGTCATCATCCCCGCCGCCGGACTTGGTACGCGCATGGCCGTTGCTCACGCAGGCCAGGCGCCCACGCGCTCCAAGCAGTTTCTGGAGCTTGCAGGTGTTCCCATCCTCATCCACACCCTGCGCCGCTTTGCCTCGGTCGCGCAGGTGGACTCCATCTGGATTGCCATGCGCAAGGGTGAGATAGATGGCTTCCGTTCCACACTCGACCTGGCCAAAATCACCAAACCCGTGAACCTCATCGAAGGCGGCGAGCATCGCCAGGAGTCGGTAGGCAACGCTCTGGACGCCCTGCCCGCCCACGCCGACGACCTGGTGCTCATCCACGACGCGGTGCGCCCCTTCGTCTCGGCCGAGACCATCGCCGGGGTCATCGCCACGGCGCAGCGTTACGGTGCGGCCATCGCCGGCGTGCCGGCCATTGACACCATCAAGCGCGTGGACCGCCGCGCCGAAGGCGCCGTCGTCGAGGCCACCATTCCGCGTGAGCAGATTGTGCAGGCGCAGACGCCGCAGGGCTTCCGCTACGGACGGCTCTCGCCGCTCTTCAACCAGGCGCGCATGGAAGGCTTCCTGGGAACGGACGAGGCCAGCCTGCTGGAGCGCGCCGGCGAAGAAGTTCACGTAGTCATGGGCACGGCGCGCAACATCAAGATCACCACGCCCGCGGACCTGGAACTGGCGGAGTTTTATCTTGCGCAGGAAAAGCTGGCGCAGGAGAAGGTGGAGCAAAAGGCATGAGCATGCGCATCGGCCAGGGATATGACTCGCATGAGTTCAAGCCCGGCGTGCCGCTGGTGATTGGCGGGGTAAAGCTTGAGCACACGCACGGCCTGGCCGGACACAGCGACGGCGACGTGCTGCTGCACGCCATCACCGACGCACTGCTTGGCGCGGTGGCCGTGGGCGACATCGGCAGCTTCTTTCCGCCCAGCGATCCGCAGTGGAAGGGCGCGAACTCCGTGATCTTTCTGGAAGAGGCGATGCGGCAGATCACCCTGGCGGGCTATCGCGTGGTGAACGCCGACACCACGCTGATTATGATGTCGCCGAAGATTGTTCCTCACGCGGAAAAGCTGCGCGCACGGGTGGCCGAACTGCTGCGGGTGGAAAAGAGCTGCGTCGGCATCAAGGCCAAAACCCCCGAGGGCACCGGCACGGACAACGCCGCCATCGCGCACGCCATCGTGCTGCTGGAGCACATCTAGCGTTCGGCATAACCGATCCACCGTTTACGATGCTGCGACCCGGCCCGCGGGGCATCCCTCGCGGGCCATTCTGCGCCGGTCCGTACTACAATGCCGCATGAGGAATTTGCGTCTCCCGCTTTTGCTTCTGGCCGCGATCACCGCTTCAGCTCATGCCGAGCGTCCCGCTGCCGACTCTCTTCCTAACGCTGGTTTGTTGCAGCAACCGCCGCGCGCGGAAGCCGTTCGGTCCTGCCCGGTGATAAACCCGTGGAGCACTCCGGCGGAGAAGAGCTGCTATCGCACCACGCCGCGCTATGCGGAGACCATGGCCTACGTCGAACGGCTGGCCAAGGCCGCGCCGCGCCAGGTTCGCCTGGAGAGCTTCGGCAAGACCGGCGAGGGCCGTCCGCTGGTGGCCGTCGTGGTCAGCCGCAATGGAGTCTTCGCCCCCGCGGCCATTCGCGCCGCCGGCCGGCCGGTGGTGCTCGTTCAGAACGCCATCCACGCCGGCGAGATGGATGGCAAGGACGCCTCGCTCGCGCTGCTGCGCGACATCCTCATCAGCAAGAAGCAGGCGAAGCTGATTGACAAGGCCGTGCTGGTGATCGTGCCCATCTACAACGCCGATGGCCACGAATACTTCGGCCCCTACAACCGCATCAACCAGAACGGGCCGGAGAAGATGGGCTGGCGCACCAACGCCACCGGGCTCAACCTGAACCGCGACTACCTGAAGGCCGATGCGCCGGAGACGCGCGCGTTTTTGCGGCTGTGGCGGCGCTGGCTGCCGGACTTCTTCGTGGACGATCACGTGACCGACGGCGCCGACTACCAGTACGACACCACCTTCACGATTGATATTGATGGCCCGGCCGAGCCCTGGGTGCGCACCGTCCTCGAGCCGGAGCTCTTCCGCCGCGTCAAGGCCACGGGACACAAGATTGCTCCATATCTCGACTTTCTTGGCGCGACGCCAGACACGGGAATCACGGCCGGCGCCGGTACTCCGCGCTTTTCCACCGGCTTTGCCCGTGAGCAGAATCGTCCCGGCATGCTGGTGGAGATGCACATGCTCAAGGACTACCGCACCAGGGTGACGGGCAACTATGAGATTCTGCGTGCCCTGCTGGAGGTGGTGAACCGCGATGCCGCCAAGCTGGTTGCGGCCAACCTGACTGCTGACCGCGAGACCATCGCGCGCGGTAAGCAACACACGGCCATGCAGCCCCTGCGCTGGCAGGCCACGGGAGAGACCGAGCCATTTCAGTTCGAAGGCTATCGCTGGCAGGTGGAGCACAGCGACATCAGCGGCGCCGACTGGGTGCAGTACTCGCATGAGCCCATCACCATCACCGTGCCGCGGCAGACGAAGATTCATCCCACGCTCACCTCCCGGATTCCCGCCGCCTACATCATTCCCGCCGAATGGACCGAGGTCATCCAGCGCCTGGAGCTGCACGGCGTGCAGATGAAGCGGTTGGCGCGCGATTGGACGGGCGAGGTGGAGAGCTACCGCTGCCAAACTCCCGAGTGGCGCGAGCAGCCCTTTGAAGGCCGTCATGAGGCGATGTGGCAGCGCCATTCGGCGGAGAGCTTTGGCGCGGATAAAGCGCAGAAGCAGGGTCCTCCGCCGTGTGAGATGGTGAAGATGAAAAAGACATACGCCGCAGGCTCCGTCGTCGTCAGCATGCAGCAGCGCACGGCCCGCGTGGCCATGCAGTGGCTGGAGCCGATGGCGCCGGACTCGGCGCTGGAGTGGGGATTCTTCGACAGCATCTTTGAGCAGAAAGAGTACGGCGAGGGTTACGTGCTGGAGCGGCTGGCGCGGCGCATGCTGGCCGCCGATCCGAAGCTGAAGGCCGAGTTCGAGCAGAAACTGGCCACCGATGCGAAGTTCGCCGCCAACCCGCGCCTGCGGCTCAACTGGTTCCTGGAGCGTTCCCCCTGGTGGGACCAGCGCATTGGACTGTACCCGGTAGGCAGGCTCGACAGCCTCGAAGGGCTTCCGCTGCAAAAGCCTGCGCCGCACAAGGAAGCCGATGAAGACCCGGATTACGAGCCGGACGTGCCGAACCGCGCGTAGGGGGTCGGCGCCGACGCGCAAGGCTGGCGCGGAGGATCCGGCAGAATAGTCTTATCTTTTTCCATGATGACGGTTATTCTGGATGTCGAACTGATTTGTCCGGGGACGGCCGTCGGCAGGGGTGCCACGTGCCACGATGGCAAAGTGGGCCCTACGAAGTAAATCACTCATTGCAGGAGTTCTGCCACATAAGGACCGGTGCGCGGCGGCCGGCCTTTGGCCTAATCATATGGGAACGAATCCTCAGGGTTTGAACGCGTCACCGGCGGGCACTCGCCCGGCCATCAAGGTATTTGTCGCCACCACGGTCATGCTGAGCTTCATCAGCTTCTGGCGGGCGGCGGCCATCGTGCTCAGCGATCTGGCCAGCTCGGCCTACTACGTCGGCGGCGATGCGGAAAACGTCATCGGCAAAAGCGCGCCGTGGTTTGTGCTGGCCGTCATGCTGTTCAGCTACGCCGTGCGCTCGCTGTATATCGAATCCAGCACGATGTTCGTGCGCGGCGGCGTCTATCGCGTCGTCAAGGAGGCGATGGGCGGCTCGCTGGCCAAGCTTTCGGTCTCGGCTCTTTTGTTTGACTACGTGCTCACCGGCCCCATCAGCGCCGTCTCGGCCGGACAGTACCTGGCGGGGTTCGTGCACGACCTGTCGGTGCGGCTGGGGCATCCGGTGGGACTGGAAGGCGCCAGCGGCAACTACTTTGCCGCCGGCTTCGCCATCCTGGTAACCGCCTACTTCTGGCACAAGAACATCCAGGGCATGCACGAATCCAGTGAGAAGGCTCTGCGCATCATGCAGATCACCACCGTGATGGTGGTCGTGCTGATTGTCTGGTGTCTCATCACCCTGGCCGTGCATCCCGCCACGCGCCACCTGCCGCCCCTGCCCACGCGCGACTCCATCATGATGGCCAACACGGCCAGCAAGGGTGCCACCCTGGAATGGCTCGCGCACTTCCCGCTGCTCACCATGCTGCCCTGGGTGCTGATGCTGGTCGGCTTCGGCCACTCGGTGCTGGCCATGAGCGGCGAAGAGTCGCTGGCGCAGGTCAACCGTGAAATTGAGCATCCCAAGCTGAAGAACCTGGAGAAGGCCGGTGCGGTCATCTTCCTCTACAGCTTGTTGTTTACGTCACTGGTTTCGTTCTTTGCCGTCATGATCATCCCGGACCACAAACGTCCGGCGTACTTTGCCAACCTGATCAGCGGCCTGTCCATGGAGATGGCGGGTCCATATAATCTGCGTCTCATCTTCCAGGGCTTTGTGGTGCTGGTCGGCGTGCTCATCTTGTCGGGCGCGGTCAACACGGCCATTGTGGGCGCCAACGGAGTGCTCAACCGCATCAGTGAAGATGGCGTGCTGACCGCCTGGTTCCGCAAGCCGCACAACACCTACGGCACCTCGCACCGGCTTATCAACACCATCGCCGTTCTGCAGTGCATCACCATCGTGCTCAGCCGCGGAGACGTTTACCTGCTGGCCGCGCTTTACGCCTTCGGCGTCATCTGGAGCTTCTCCTTCAAATCGCTGGCCGTGCTGGTGCTGCGCTTCACCGAGCCCGGCCATCGCGACTTCCGCGTGCCGGGCAACATCACCATCGGCAAGCTGGAGCTGCCCATCGGCCTGGCGCTGATCACCATCCTCCTGTTCGCCGTGGCGCTCATCAACCTGATGACCAAGCCGCTGGCGACCGAGGCCGGCATCGCCTTCTCCATCTTCCTCTACATCGTCTTCACCATCTCGGAGAAGATCACCCACCGCACCCATCAAGGCGACGTGCACCAGATGCGCGAAGAGTTCCGCGTGACCGAGCAGCCGCTGGTGGATCGCGAGGAGATGAAGGTGCGCCCCGGCAACATCCTGGTGGCCATCCGCGACCCGCGCAACCTTTACTACCTGCGAGACATCCTGCGCACCACGGAGTCCGAAAAGCAGGACATCGTCGTGATGACCGCCCGCATCTATCATCGCGAGCCCACCTTCAGCGGCGACAACCACATGGCCAGCGAGGAGCTCTTCGATTCCTACGAGCAGGAGCTCTTCACCAGGGTGGTGGAGCTGGCGGAAAAAGAGGGCAAGCACGTCAGCCTGATGGTGGTGCCTTCGGCCAACGTCTTTGACGCCATTGTGCAGACCGGCGCCCGGCTGGAGAGCGCGCGCATCGTCTGCGGCCTCAGCAACCGCCTCACCCTGGACGAGCAGGGCAAGCTGACCGGCGACGCCTGGGAGCGCCTGCCCGAGCCGCGCCCCAACATCGCGTTGGAGATCCGCACGCCGGACAACGCCATCCACGAGTATTACCTGGGACCGCACACTCCGCGCCTGCGTGAGCAGGACCTCGAGCTGCTGCACAAAATCTGGCTGGAGTTGACCGAGGTGCCGGAGCTGGCCGGGCTGCACCATTACCACATCATCGGCCTCTCGCTCAGCAAGCTGGAGGAGCGCCTGCATGGACCGCAGCGCGAGGAGATCATTGAACTCTTCCGCCAGGAGCTGGCCAGAGACCAGCACGAAAAGACGGAGGAGACGAAGTAGTCTCCGAAGCATCCGCAATAAAAAGAGCGCGGCCCGCGGGTCGCGCTCTTTCTTGGTGGAAAGGAATTCGTTATTCCACGGTGGGGAAGGTGCGTGAAACGTGGTCGTGCCAGCAGAGCATGTCCTGGTCCACGTAGGCCCACAAAAAGCCCAGGGCGGCCGAAGCCATCGAGATGCAGGCGAAGTGCGCGCGGCTGGAGCGCTGGCTCCACTCCGGAGCGCGGCCGTCGAAGGTGCTCAAGCGCAATCCGCGCAACTTCATGCCCGGCGTCTGGCCCGCGCCCATCAGGAACAGATGCTGATAGACCACCCACAGAGCCACCGTCACGGCCGCCAATCCAAGAAAGAACGGCTTGGTGTGCGGCACATCGGGCAGGGCCATCCAGGCTCCGGCGGAAAACAACACTCCGCCCGCCAGCACGATGCCCACATCGGTCAGTCCGGCCAGCAGGCGGTCGCCAATCTCGGCCACCGGCAGCGGCACTTCAATTTCGGCGCGTGGCGACGGAGCCTCCACCTCGATCGGATCCAGGTGAATCTCGGCGAAGAGCGAGCCCTGCACGCTGGGCATCATGTCCTCCGGCACTTCCAGAATGCGCGGGCGGCGGCTCACCGGCTCGGCCAGCTCATCCTCGGAGGGGCGCGGCATCAGCGGCGGCTCAATCAGCGGCCGATGGAAGACGATCAGGTTGTCCGGAGCAACGGCCTCGGGCTGGATTGAGGCAGCCGCCTCGGGCGGGTTTACAGTCAACGCCTCGGCCGCAGCCTCCACCTCGGTAATGCGCAGCTTCTCCAGCGCCGAATCATCCTTGCTCTCCGGGCGCAGACGCAGCTCGGGCAGCTCGCCGGTGGCAGCCGAGCTGCCGGGAAGATCGAAAAAGTCTCGGCCGCTCTCCTCGGGACCGCTGTTTTCCATAACATCAGCCACCAACACATCGGCCGCAGGAGCCTCCGCCACGCTCGCCTCCGGCGCAATGTCTGCAAACAGCGCGCTTGAGCCCATGGAGACGGCCGGTGCGCTGAGCGAGGCGGCATTCAGCCGGCGGTAGTAGTCGGTGTCAAAGGGACGGGTGCGGCGCGTGGCCACCCTGGCGGCCGAGCGGGCCTGGCGTACGGCCTCGGCCTTACGCGCCAGATCGCTCCGGGGCGGCGCATCCTCGTGAGGTTTCGTTTCGTTTTCCCGCAGGGCGTTCTCCCGCGAATCGTCTCCGCCCAAATGATTCTCGCGCGCGGCTGGTGCCGGGGTTGCGGGCTTTGCGGTGGAGGAAAAGTCCTCGCCGGGGAAGAGCTCTCCGCTCTGCTGCTGGCGGGCGCGATAATTGCTGACGCGGTTTGCGACCTCGGCGCGCCAGGCTTCATTGCCGCGGTTGGCTTTGGCGCGTGCGGGGGCAGCGTTCTGAAGCGTTCCACTCTGAAGCGTAACGTCCGGGCTCGTTGCCGGGGTTCGTGCAGATGTCGCGCGTGAAGACGGGGGCTCGCCCGATGCCGAAGGCGGCACCGGGGGCGCCGCGGAGGCGTACACACGGGGGTTCGTGCGCGCGGCAAGCGGCGACGGTACAGAGCAAGTGCAGGGAGTCCCACAGAGAGGACATTCCATAAGCGAGTTGTGAAGAGTACCAGAGCAGCAAGGCCAAATTCAGAACCGTTACAATTGGTAGCAGGCGGTTGTGCGTGCTACCTTGCACACAAACGTTGTCTCCACCATGCGGACACGGCGAAACGAGTTCTGATGAAGCTTCGCACTTTGAGAATTATCACAGTACTGGCGGCAAGTCATCTTATGGTGGCCGCCCCGGCGTTTACCATTCCGATGCCGGGCGTGGCGCAGGCTATCTCGAGCGAGGCTCCCAAGCTGCAGCAGCCGGTCACTATCCGCGCCCACGAGCAGTCCCGCCAGGGCGAGGAATACCATCTCGATGGCGATGTGGAAATCCTCTATGAGACCTACACCCTGCGCGCCGAACACGCCGTGTACCATGACGACACGGGCGATGTGCAGGCCAACGGACGGGTCGTGCTCGATGGCGGCCCGCATGACGCGCACATCGTGGCGGCGCGCGCCGAATTCAACGTCAAGAACGACACCGGCGTCTTTTACGACGCGGTAGGCACCCTGGGTGCCGTGATGCGCGGCAATCAGATCGCGCTGACCACCAATAATCCCTTTTTGCTGCGCGGCCGCGTGGTGCGCAAGACCGGGGCCAACCGCTTTGTGGTGGAGCACGGCAGCGTGACCAGTTGTGCCGAGCCGCGCCCCACATGGGACTTCCACGCCGATAAGATTGACGTCATCGCCGGCGAGGATGCCAAGCTTTACCATTCCACCTTCCGCCTGCTGAACCTGCCGGTATTTTATTTTCCCTATACCAAGGCGCCGGCCAGCGCGGATGCGCGCACATCGGGCTTTCTGTTGCCCGCCATTGGCGAGAGCAACACCAAGGGCTACATTATCGGCGAATCCGGTTATTGGGCCATCAACCGCTCCAACGACCTGTTGGCCGGCGCCGAGTTTATGAGCAAGCGCGGCTGGTCGGAGACCATGCACTTCCGCTCGCGTCCCTCGCAAAACAGCTCGGTGGAGTTGCAGTTCTACGGCGTGCAGGACCGTGGCATCAACGTGCAGCAGACGGAGGGCACCACCACCAGCACGGTGCACCAGGACCAGGGTGGCGAGGAGGTTCGCCTGCTCGCGAGCGACGATCGCGGCCAGTGGCGCGCCGCCGCCAACATTGATTACCTCAGCTCGTTCATCTTCCGCCAGGCCTTTTCGCCCACCTACACCCAGGCGGTGAACTCCGAGGTACGTTCTTCCGGCTACCTGTCGCACAACAGCGGCGGATACTCGCTGAACGCCAGCGCCGAGCGCTACCAGAACTTCTACCAGGATCCGGCCAGCAGCCTCTACTCCGACCAGATCCGCATTCTGCACCTGCCCATGGTGGAGGCCAATGCCCTGGAGCGCAGGCTGGCCGATACCCCTATCGTCTGGGGCGTGGATACCAGCATCGGCGGCCTCCAGCGCAGTGAGCCGGGCTTTGTGACGGCCAACCTGGTGGGCCGCTTCGACCTGCGTCCCCGCCTCGCCATTCCCTTGCAGTTTGCCGGCTGGAGCCTGCGTCCTGAGTTCGCCGTGCGGGACACCGTGTACTCGCAGCAACTGGGACCCTCGACGGGCAATCCGCTGGGCGCGGCCGAGGGCAACCAGCTCAACCGCCACGATGCCGAGGTCAGCGTCGAACTGCGTCCCCCGGCTCTAGAGAAGAGCTTCGGCGGCCAGCTCTTCGGACGCAGCATCAAGCATGTCATCGAGCCCATCTTTACCTACCGCTACGTCACCGGCGTGGATAACTTCCAGCAGGTGCTGCGCTTTGACGGCGTGGACATCCAGAGCAACACCAGCCAGCTTCAGTACGACATCATCCAGCGCATCTACGGCCACCGCAAGGCCACCCGCCACGAGGCCGGCTGCGAGCCCACGCCCGACACTCCACAGGCGCAGGCCGCAAAGGAGACCCGCGAGAAGCTGCCCACTTTCTACATCCCCGGCGTCAGCGCCGTGCGCCCCAAGTGTGAGGATGAGAGCCAGACCAGCCGCGAGCTGGTGAGCTGGGAGGTCAAGCAGGTTTATTACGCCGACCACCAGTTCGGCGGCGCACTGGTGGCGGGCCGTCGCAACGTCTTTGCCGATACCATTGACCTGACCGGCATGGCTTTCCTCGACAGTCCCCGCCTGTGGAGCCCCGTGGTCAGCAAGTTGCGCATCCAGACCACGGCCAACACCGACGTGCAGTGGCAGTTTGACTACGACTCCGTGAAGGGTCGCATCAACAGCAGCGCCGCCTTTGGCGAATACCGCCTGGGCAACTACTTCTTCGGCGCCAGCCACGTCTTCTTCCACGTGCCGGCCAATTCCGTAACGGAGATTTACACCAACGAGCCGCTGGTCTTTCACCAGGTGCGCGCGCTCATCGGCTACGGCCATCCCAACAAGCGCGGCTTCAGCGGCGGCGCCAGCGTTGGTTATGACACGAACCTCAACTATTTGCAGTACGCCGCCGTGCAGGGCAGCTACAACACCGACTGCTGCGGCTTCAGCTTCGAATATCGCCACACCAGCGTCAGCAGCGTTCCGGTGGAGAACCAGTACCGCTTCGCCTTCACCCTGGCCAACATCGGCACCTTCGGCAACATGAAGCGCCAGGAGAAGCTGTACTAACGCTGCGACATTCCACAAGAAAAGCCGCCCCCGGCATGGAGGCGGCTTTCTTCTTGCCCGAAACTAATTTGCGGTCAATATGTCGTCGTTGTAGTTGATCATCAGCCGCTGGGGCACGGTGCCGGAGAAGGGAATCTTCTGCGTTCTGGTCTCGTTGCCCACCAGCAGCAGCTGCCCCAGTTGTCCCACCTTGCCGTCGGCCAGCTCGTAATACACCGGCACCACCATGCGGAAGCTGGGTGAGACGCCGCTCTGGGTGACGCTCAGGGTGTAGATGACCTTGCCATCGGCGCCGCTCTCGGTCTTCGAGTCCATCTTGTAGCTGGGTATCTCGGTGCCATATACCCATTCGTCAAAGAACCAGTCCATTTTTCCGTTGCCGCCGGCGTTCATCCCCGGAGTCATGTGCTTTTCCACCATGGCCTTGAAATCCTCGGTGGAGACGGGCTGGTTGCGGTAGGTCTTTACCAGGTCCTGCATCATGGACTTGAAGTCGGCGTCGCCCGTCTTGTTGGAATACATCATCTGCCGCAGCATGTGCAGGATGTAGGCACCCTTCGGGTACAGCATGTTTTGCCCGGTGCGCCCGCCCACTTTGCTGGTATTGATTCGATAGCCCATCGTCACCGAACCCACGTCAATGGGGCGATGGCCGTAGTTGTCTTTTTCCAGCAGCAACTCGCGCTTGTTCTTCCAGAATGATTGGTAGGCTCCGCGATCCTTGCGGATGTACTCGATGAAGAGCGAGGCGGAGAAGTCGGCGAAGCCTTCGCTCATCCACTGGTCGCGGTAACTGGCAAAACCCAACGAGTGGCCCCACCACTCGTGCGCCACCTCATGCGGCTCCACTACTTTCCAGTACTGGTCGCGGCTGAATTCCAAGCCCAGCTGGTTGCGCTGTGTGGTGTCCAGAAAGTAGCTGATTGGCAGAAAGACCAGCCCCGGCCAGGCCTGCCCGTAACCGAACGCCGTCTGCTGCGTGATGTTCAGCGACTTGTAAGCCATCGGTCCGAAGAAGTTGCTGTACAGTTCGACGGAGAGCGCGGCCTCGGCAACGGACTTCTTCAGCATGGGAGTGGTGCTCAGCGAGCCCAGCGTCAGCCCGGAGACGTGCCAGCCGCCGCCGAGAGATGGGCCTTGCAAGGTGGATGAATCCGCCGCGTTCAGGAGTTCATTGATCACATCCGGCACCTGGCGGTTGACGTATCCAGTGACCGTGACGCCTTCTTTCTCGAGCTTCACGTTCTCCTTGATGAAATCGCCAAAGTTAAAGCCGGCAACGCTGATCGGCGCCTCGGTCTTCCACTCGCTGATGTTCTGGTTGCCCTCGTTCTTCTGCGACACCAGGCTCCCGGTGGCGACCATGGTCAGGTTCTTCGGGATGCGGAAGGTGATCTGGTAGCTGGCGAAGTCGCCCACGTAGGTGTTGGGATACCAACTGTCTCGCGCCACGGGGTAATAATTGCCGCCGCCCTCGTTGCGCACCGCGTCTTTGCCGGCGTAGGTGGTGGTGATGGAGAACTCTTCGCCCTTGGCGGCGGGCTTGTCCAGGATGACAAAGAACTGGCCATCCTCCTTTTCGCTCTCCTGAATCCAACCCAGCGGCGTGCCGGCCGCGTCGGTCACCTTGCTGACGCGGAGTTTTTCAAAGAGATCCAGCGGCACCACCCGCAGTCCGTCCACATGCGACTGGAAGGTGCCGGTGACGGCGGCGCTCAGGTGGGCGTTCTTTTCGATGGTCACATCCATCTTCTGGTTTACGTTCTTCACCAGTCCGGCGCGATGGTTGGTCCGTATGACCTTCCATCCCTGGCGCGCCTCGGCTAGCAGGTGCCCGGCGTACCACTCGCCCTCCTTCGATTCGTTCGATGCGATGAGCGCCACCTCCTCCGGCTGCAGGTCGAATTCGACAAGCCCGGCCGGGTCTATCCAAAAGCTCAGGCGGCCGTACCGCTTGCCGCGGAAGAAGGCCGCGAAAAACCCATCGGACTTTCCAGCCAGCACCGGTTGCAGCAGTCGTCCGGAGAGGTTGTAGCTAAACTCGGTGCGAAGATATTTCTGGTTCTCCTCCAGCACGTCACCCGGGCAGCCCTCAGAGCTTTTGGTGGTCAGCGCCTTGCCCAGCTCCTCCGCCGTGGAGTCGGCAAAGCGCAGCACCAGCCTGTCGAACCCCTCATCCATGCCGGCATCCTTCGTCAGCGCCTTCATCTGGTTCTGCTCGCGCGGGTCGTCGCTCTTCAGGTGGAAGCTACCCTCTCCACGGAAGACCGCGCCGGTCACCATTCCTTCCACCGGAGCCAGCAGGCAAAGGGTGCCACTCTTGAGCTGGAAGGTTCCCACGTCGCGCACCAGCGTGAGGTTTTGAACCTGGTAGGCGGCGGCCGCGGTGTGGACGTGGCGCAGTTGCTGGTAGGCGGGGTTGGCGTTGGCCTGCGCGATGGCTGCGTCGGCGGCAAAGGAGTGAACGGCAGACAGAAGGACGAGAGAGGTCAGCAGGACGCAGAAGGTCTTGTTCATTGGGATCAATCCGGGGCTGGGGGATGGCCCATAAGCGCTGCGATTAGCAAGTTAGCACACCATGCCGGAGGCGCAACGCAGTTATTTTGCCTCCCGGCGGACTCCTGCAAACGGCCCGCGGATTCTGTTAGGCTAGGCTTTCGGATGGACCAGGTTCCCTGACGATGATGCAGCTAAGAATGCGCGTAACCATTGCCGCCTGTTGCGGCCTGTTGATCCTTTCCGCGGGCTGTGCTGCTCCCGGTGCGCCGCAGCCGCCTTCGCTGCGCCTTCCCGCGCAGGTCAATGACCTGGCGGCCGAGCGCAAGGGCAGCCGCGTCGTGCTCACCTGGTCTTCGCCGGTGGAAACCACCGACCGGCAGGCCAGCCGCTGGCCCACCGTCACCCGTATCTGTCGCGTGCTCAATCACTATCCCATTGACCATTGCGAGCCCGTCTACGAACTGCATTCCATCGAGTTGGCCAGCACCGCTCCGGCCGGACACAAACAGCAGGTCAGCTTTGAGGACGTTCTGCCGCCCACGGCCATCGCCGCCCAGAATGAGGCAACCTACGCCGTCGAGGTGCTGAACCAGCGCGGACGTTCGGCTGGACTGAGCAACCAGGTGCGTGTGCCGTTGCCGCCCACCGCTCCGCCGCCGGCGGACTTCCACGCCACGCTCGACGCGCAGGGTCCGTTGTTGCAGTGGACGGCCAACTGGCAGCCCGCCGCCGGCTCCGGCTGGAGCTGCCTCTACCGTGTCTATCGCCGCGCCAAGGGCAAGCCGGAATTTCTGTTGGCCGCCGAGGAGACCTGCAGCAACGGCCCCAGCGAAGCCCGCGACCCCAGCTTCGAGTGGGAGACCGAGTACGACTACAAGCTGGTCGCCGTGGCCGAGCTCGGCCAGCAGGGCAAGTCCGCCGTGGAAGTCGAAGGCGATGACAGCCCGGTCGTGCGCCTGGTCACCCGCGACGTCTTTCCCCCCGCGGTACCCACCGGCGTGCAGGCCGTCTTCAGCAGCGTGGGACAAAAGCCGTTTATTGATTTGACCTGGGCGCCGAACACCGAGCGCGACCTGGCCGGTTACCGCGTCTTCCGCAAGGCTGCCGATGGCCAGTTCCAGCCCGCCAACCCCGGGCTGTTGAAGGCTCCCGCCTGGCGTGACGAAAATGTGAAGCCCGGCGAACGATATTTCTACACGGTCTCCGCCGTGGACCTGCGTGGCAACCAGAGCGCGCAGTCCTCCGTGGCCGAGGAGAGCGTGCCTTAGGAGGTTCGATGAAATTCTGCCGCTTCGTATATAAAGACGGTTCGCGCTTTGGCCTGGTGGAGGAGCGCGATGGACAGCCCGTGATCGTAGCCCTGCTGGGCACTCCGCAGATGCAGGTGACGGGCGCCGGCGTGCCGGAGCTTCTCGTCATGCCGGAGGCTTCAACGGCCACCCCGCTCGACGAGCCGGTCCCGCTCGATAAAGCCCGTTTGCTCACGCCCTTTCCACTCATCAGCAAGATCATGTGCGTGGGGCGCAACTACGCGGCGCATGTGCGCGAGCTGAATCACGAGATGCCGACCGAGCCGCTCATCTTCAGCAAGCCGCCGTCGTCGCTCCTGGCGCCCGGCGCAGATATTCTGCGTCCGGCCATCAGTCAAAGGGTGGATTACGAAGGCGAGCTGGGCGTCATCATCGGCCGCCGCTGCCGTCACCTCAAGGCCGGCGAAAGCGCTCGCGACTACATCCTCGGCTACACCGTGGTCAACGACGTGACCGCCCGCGATCTGCAAACCAAGGACGGCCAGTGGACGCGCGCCAAGGGCTTTGACACCTTCTGCCCCTTCGGCCCCGTCGTCGTCACCGAACTCGCGCCGGAAAATGGCATCCAGGTGCAGACGCGCGTCAACGGCCGGATTCGCCAGGATGGCAACACGCGCGACATGATGTTTTCCGTGGACCGCATCATCCAGCACATCTCGCAGTTCTGCACCCTGCAGCCGGGCGATCTGATCGCCACCGGCACGCCTGAGGGCGTAGGCCCCGTGGTGCAGGGCGATGTGGTGGAAGTCATGGTCGAAGGCATCGGAACCCTGCGCAACCTGGTTCTGGACGAGCCCCTGGCGTAGTCCGCGCGGTGTGCATGCCGGGCGTGGGTTTCGTTCAAAGCCCCGTGGCTTTCGTGTAAAGTGAAAGTAGAGGCGTGCGCGCACAGCGCCGCCCCGCATACCTATGGCACAACTTGCTGGTTACAGTGCGGTGGGCGCGCTCAGCGTCCTGGTGGCGGCCGTGGCGTTCCTGCGCCGGGGCCCGCGCGCCAACACGGAGCAGATGGAGACCGCGCGCCAGCGCCGCATCGTGGCCACCGGCCGCATCACCGACGGCGCCGTCATTGACGTGCAGGAGCTCGACTCCGCCACCGACCACGGACGTCAGATCATCATGTACGCCTACGATGTGGCCGGCGTGCACTACGACTGCTCGCAGGATGTGACCCTGTTGCGTCCCTGGGTGGACCTGCACTCCTGCCGCATCGGCGTGGCCACCAGCGTGCGCTACGATCCGCAGAACCCCGGAGACTCCATCGTCGTGGCCGAACACTGGTGCGGTCCGTACTCCTAGAGTTTTCTTCTCATCAAACTTTGATGATTTTTCGCGCTTACCGCCAGCCCTCACCATGGAGCCGCGATCACGCCTCTTCGGATTCGGCTGCACCCGTCTCGGCCTCACCCCGATTTTGGCTGACTTCATCCGATACGACCTTCATCCTGTAAAAGCTCAGCGCGCTTTCGCCCTGCTTCAGCGTGCGGTAGCGCTCCAGGCAGCCTTCGCCCTCGCCGGGATCGAAGCGCTTCTCGTGCTCGGCCACCACAACGCCGCCCGCCGCCAGCACTCCTCCGCGGCCAATCGTCCGTAGAACTTCTCCGTAGCAGCCGCGCATCCGGTAGGGCGGGTCCAGGAAGATGACGTCGAATTGCACTCCGCTTTTTTCCCACTGGCGCAAGGCTTCAGCCGCGTCGCGTTCGGCCACGGGCGCGGTCAAACCGAGGGTCGCCAGATTGCCGCGCAGCACCCGCGAGGCCGCCGCGTGAATCTCCGCAAAGTGGACGCTCTCCGCTCCGCGGCTCAAGGCCTCAATGCCAATCGCTCCGGTGCCGGCGAAGAGGTCTGCCCAGCGGTGCTCTTCCACTTTGCCCGCCGAATGCAGCACATTAAAAAGCGTTTCCTTCAGCCGATCGTAGGTCGGCCGTGTCTCCAGGCCATCGATTGCCTGTAGGGTGCGGCTGCGAAAGTTGCCGGCGATGACGCGCATGACTCTTCTACTCCCTGCCTCCCAGCGTGTAGTGTATTAGTAACGGTTCGGGGCGAAGTGAGGCAAATCCTTTATGAGACGCTGGTCCATCCCGGTGCTTGACCTTTTCGGTATTCACTTCCGCATGCACTTCAGCTTTCCGCTGATGTTCTGCCTGCTGTGGATGCTGGAGATGGGCCGCGCGCCATTGGTCGGCCTGCGCTGCTTTGTGCTGATGGCGTGCGTCATGGGCGCCGTGCTGGCCCACGAGGTGGGTCATGCCATGATGGCCGCCCGCCACGGCATCCGCGTGCGCGCCGTCGTTCTCATGCCCATCGCGGGCATCAGCCTGCTGGACGAGCGTGCGCAGCGCGGCCTTGACGCTCCGAGTGAGATTCGCATCGCCCTGGCCGGTCCGGCGGTGAACCTGCTTACGGCTCTACTGCTGGGCACCAGCGTTCTGCTGTTGAAGCCCGAAGCGCACCTGTTTACCTTCCCCTGGCTTACGCCCTTTAACCTGCCGCGCAGCCTGGTGTGGGCTCAGCTCTTTGTCGGCGGATTGAATCTTCTGCCCGCCTATCCGCTCGATGGCGGACGCATTCTGCGCGCCGTGCTGGCCATCAATGGAGACCAGGTGACGGCCACGCGCCGCGCCGTCAGCATCGGCCAATTCTTCTCGCTGCTGATGTTTCTGCTCGGCGGCGCGTTATTCCTCGGCTCCAACACCAACCATCTTTGGATCATGATGGCCGGCGTCTTTCTCTTCCTCGCCCTGCAACTGGAAGACCGCAGCATGATCCTCCAGGCCGTGCTGGAGCGTGTCCGCGTCGCCGACGTGATGACCACCGACTTCATCGCCCTCAGCCCGGCGGAGACTCTCTCCGAGGCCCTGCACCGTGCGCTCGATCCGCCGCAGGAGGAGTTCCCCGTCGTCCGCGGCAATGAGATGGTGGGCGTCATCAGCCGCCAGCAGATGGCCGCCAGCATGTCAGAGGAAGGCAACGGATACGTGCAGTCGGCCATGCGCCGGGAGTATCTTGTAGCCGGTCCGCAGGAGTCTTTGGCCGCCGTGCTGCGCCGCATCGGACGCAGCGGCCTGGCGATGATTCCCGTGGTGGAAGGTGACTACCTGGTCGGCATCGTCACCTTCCAGAACCTGATGCGCAAGCTGACCGCGCTCAGCCTGCGCCGCCCGGCCGGAAAGACTCCGCCCACGGCCCCGGCGCAGTCGAGCTAAAAGCCGAGCTAAGCGCGTCACGAGTTAAGCGGCCTCTGATGATTCATTGGCCGGAAACAATCGAGGTAGCAATTATGAGCATTACCGCAAAGATTCAAAGCGACATGATTGAGGCCATGAAGGCTCACCAGGAACTGCGCCTCTCCACCATCCGCATGGCCAAGTCGGCGTTCAAGAACAAGGAGATCGAAAAGCGCGCCCCGCTCGACGAGAAGGAGGAGCTGCAGGTTCTCTCCACGCTCATCAAGCAGCGCCACGACTCCGCCGATCAGTTCACCAAGGCCGGCCGTGCGGAGCTCGCGCAGAAAGAACTCGACGAGATCGTCATCCTGGAAGGCTACATGCCCAAGGCCGTCGGCCAGGCGGAGATCGAGGCCGCCGTCAAGGCCACCATCGCCGAGATGGGCTCGCCGACGATCAAAGAAATGGGCACGGTGATGAAGAACACGATGGCCAAATTCGCCGGCGCCCGCGTGGACGGCAAACTCGTCAGCGAAGCCGTGAAGAAGGCATTGGCGGGATAACTGCTATTTAAAGGTTCTAAAGCAAGATTTTGGTTTTAAAACAAAGCGCGGGCCAATGGCTCGCGCTTCTTCTGTTGTTCCGGACTTTTCCCGTCCCGTCCAAACACTCTATCGGGTTGAGAGAGAAAGGAACGTTGGTTCTAAATGGCACGATCTCAAACCGAAGCGTAAGCTGCGTATAGAGACGAAAATATGTGTTGATTGCGATGACCATCTCATACTCGCGCGCACGCTTGCCTCTATAAAGAAATAGGGAGATATAAATGGTGCGCCTTGCAGTAATTGCAGTATTGCTAAGTCAATTTGCTTTTGCCCAGACAGGTGAAAAACTCTTCAATCAATTGGACCAAGCTCGGCTTGAGGCCATAGAACAGAAAGTTCCTGGGCAGTTGCTTACGGATGACCAGGTTCGGGATGCAATCAAGTTTGGAAACGCAGACGAAAATAAGTCTGGCGAGGACATTGGCTTACGGCTTGAGGACACTGGGCAAAAATGGAGCAACGCCTTTGCCTCAATGGATAACAAAAATCAAAGCTCAAGATATAGTGAGCATAGCGGTTTTGCTGTGAGGCTCTTGACTCCTCGCACTTGGGTTGCTTGGCGCGCTCACGAGGCCAAGCGGGTATATAAGCCGTATGGATTTGCCGATGTCTCAGAATCAGACCGCATACACGTCTTACGGATAGTTGTTATCCCCGACACGCCAGCGTATGTTGTGGCCGGGAGTGGAATGCGTGCATCATCGAGCGTTGAGCATGTGGTTCTCAGGACTGTCGATGAGAAGGATGTAGTGCAACCCCTCGATATTGAGCCATACCAACTTGATGCCAAGAATGCGATGGGTGGAAGCGCAGGATATAGTGGCGTCATCGCTTTTTTCAGCATGGAAGACGTGGCTCGATTACGAAAAGCTGATAGTAAGGGCGAATTTCTTGTAACCGTTGTTGGCGAACGCGGGAAGGAAAAGACCTTCAAGGTAAAGCGCAAACACTTCGAGCAACTAGGCAACTAGTTACGCGCTTTGTTTGATTGAATGCCGGGTGCCCCATTCAAGCCTTCTTTTGGCTTGAGTGGGGTAGTTGACTTTGACTTTGATCGCATCCCAACGGAATATTAGCTCTTCTCTCTCCGCACCCGCACATAGCAGCCATCGGGTAAGGCCTCGCCGGTAAACTCCACCACGCCGTTGCGGACGAAGCCGCGAACATCGGCCGTCGCCACGGGAGGCTTCGCATAGGCGTCGGCGCGATCCATGCTCACCTTGCCCATGCCGCGATCCATGGCCAGGTTGGCCAGCCTATCGGCGTCCTTGTTCAGGTGGCGCAGCACGTGGCGAACCTCAAAGCGGTCGAGCTTGCGCACCAGCCCGCGCGCCTCGTTGTAAATGGCTAACAGGGCCTCGCTGCGAACCTTGTACTGGCCTTTCATCTGCTTCACCAGCAATTCGCTGTCGCTGACGATCTTCACCGCCGAGTAGCCATGCTTGATTGCGTACTCCAAGGCCGCCACCAGCCCGGAGTACTCCGCGAAGTTGTTCGTCTGCACGCCCAGGAAGTCGCACAGCTCGGCCACCATCGTGCCATCGGTCTCCGTCAGGTATGCACCGTAGCCGGCCGGGCCGGGGTTACCGCGCGAGCCGCCATCCACGTGCGCCACCAGCGTGCGCAGTTTGTCTTCCACGGCGGGGCCGTCGTCAAAAAGTCCGCCATTGCGGGCAACTGTCATGTGGCGAGTGTAACGCAAAGTGGTGAGCGCATAGAAAGCGCCGCTGAGGAAATCCCCGTCTACGCGCCGGGAAGAAGCACGGCGTCCACGGCGGCAATGGCCGCCTGCAAGCGCTCTTCAGGCGTGCCGCTCACCTTGATCCAGTGGCGATTTTCGCGCTCCAGCTCTTCCTCGAATCGTCCGGTCATCCACTGGCGGATATTCTCTCCGTCGCGAATGCCGTCCTGCACAAAGGGAATCTCGCAGCCGGTCAGGATGTACAGGTCGTAGTGGCGGCCGCGGGCCATGGACTCCACCTCCGGCGAGCGTTCGCCCATGTAACGCTCATGCCAGATGGCGGTGGCCAGGGCGTCGGTGTCGCAGATGAGCACGGGGTGGATTTCTTCAGCAGAAGAATCTTTCGTTTCCAGCTCCTCGGCGGCGGCGTCCTCGCGCTCCAGTTGCACCCGCGCAATGTGGGTGAACTCCTCGCTGCGCCAGCGATAGTGCCACAGATCCATCCCCTCGGCGGCCAGCCGCTCGCTGTATTCGCGGCCGTACTCTGGAACCCATTCCGTGTGGTAGTGCGCCGCCAGCTGCTGCGCCAGCGTCGTCGTCCCGGTGGATTCGGCGCCGACCACACAGACGCGCTTGAGATTTTTCGGGGAAGTCATCTGTCTTCCATGCTAACGGAAAAGCTTCGTGGCTGGAATTTTCAGCGCCCTTCGGCCAGGCGGGCGGCCAGCATCTGCGGCAGCCCCGCGGCCAGGATGCGCTGCTGCGCGCCGGCGATGTCATACGGCACGCGATACAAACGCACCTCGTGGGCCGTGGTGTCGAAGAGCGCGAATGCGGCGCGGCGGTCGCGGTCGCGCGGCTGCCCCACCGAGCCGGGATTGATCAGGTAGCGCGAATCCGGACGCAGGCGCAGACGGCTTCTGTGCACTCTGCTGATGGAGCGCATCGGCTCCGGAACGGCCGGTTGCACCCCTTGCGGCAGCCGCACGAACGCACCCTGCATGTGAGTGTGGCCCACAAAGGTGACCGTGGCTTCGGTCAGCTTGAACGCCTCCCCGGCCACGCGCTCGCTGGTTACGTAGCGGTCCTCGTTGTCCGGCGAACCGTGCGCGAACTCGACTCCCGCCAACTTTGGCAAACTCACTGGACCCATCGGCATCTCACTCAGCCAGTCCAGGTTGGCATGGCTCAGCTGGTCGCGAGTCCATTCGGCGGCGGCCTTTGCCACCGGGTTAAAGCCTTCAATGGGGCCAAGAATGGCGCAGACGCGGTCATGGTTGCCGCGCACGTTTAGCGGCTCGGTGGCCTTCAGCAATCCAATTACCTGGTTGGGACTGGCGCCATAGCCCACCACGTCTCCCAGGTTGACGACGCGGTCAAACTCCGGAGCAGCGTCCAGAACGGCCTCCAGGGCCTCCAGGTTGGCGTGAATGTCGCTAAGCAGAAGAAGACGCACGATGCACCGATTATAGCCTCCCGCCGGGTGGTGACTGCCTTGGCACTCTTTGGCCGGCCGCACCGGAAAAGGGGTAAAGTAACGGCATGATGACCATCTTCCGGCCCGCGCTTCTCGCCGTCCTCCTCGCCGCCCTTGGCTCTCAGCTCGTGGCGCAGAGCTCCGGCAGCCAAACCACTCTTCCGCCGGGGAACCCATCTTCCACGCCCTCCCTGGCTCCGTACTACAACCCACTCTCCGCGCCGCCCGCGCCCAAGCCTCCGTCGCCCACGCCGGAGATGCTGCGCACCAGTGCGCCCCTGGTGGATGACGCCTGGGTGGCCCGGCAGTTTGGTCCCAGCTTCAAGCTCGATCCCAAGGTCAGCCAGATGACCGGCGATTTCTTCAGCGACGGCCATGAGGCCCTGGCCGTGGTGGCCACCAGCAAGTCGCCCATGATGTCCATGGGTGAATTCCACTACCGCGTGGAAGACCCCTACAGCGCCTACTTCGGCTCCGGCAGCGTCAAAATCACTTCGACCTTCACGCTGCACTTTGATGGCAGTGGCCGCTCCATTCTCATCGTCAACGACTGGCGTCACGCGGGCCTTGCAAGGTCTGCCAAGGAGAAAGGCCCCAGAGACGAACAGAAGGTCGTGCTCATCAACACCCCCTTTGAGACCATCTCGGCCGTCAACCTGACCTTGAAGAAGAAGAAAAAGCACATGCAGGCCCTGGAAACCATTGACTACACCACCCTGCACTCGCTGGTCTTTTTTGATGGAAAGCACTGGAAGTGGTATGCCCAGGGCATGGCCGACGATGATTCGCTCTACAAGATGCCGAGTGAGAACTAAATTCGTAGCCCGCACCCTCCCCTTGTGGCTATAATTCGGCCTCATGAGCATCGAACAGAAATTATTAAAACTACAGGAGCGGGACCGCCTTGCCGAGGCGGGTGGCGGAGAAGAACGCCGCGCTCGCGAACATAAACTGGGCAAGATGACCGCGCGCGAGCGCATCGAGTTCCTCCTCGACGAAAACACCTTCGAGGAGACCGACAAGTTCGTCACGCACCGCACCACCGACTTCGGCATGGCCGAGCAGGTCGTGCTCGGCGACGGCTTCGTCACCGGCTACGGACGCATCGAAGGCCGCCTGGTCTTCGTCTTCGCCCAGGACTTCACCGTTCTCGGCGGCTCGCTCAGTGAGACCAACGCCGCCAAGATCGTCAAGATCATGGACCAGGCCGCACGCGTCGGAGCCCCCGTCATCGGGCTCAACGACTCTGGCGGCGCGCGCATTCAGGAAGGCGTCCGCTCGCTGGCCGGATACGCCGACATCTTCCTGCGCAACGTGCTCAGCTCCGGAGTGGTGCCGCAGATCTCGGCCATCATGGGACCCTGCGCTGGCGGCGCGGTCTACTCGCCTTCCATGACCGACTTCATCCTCATGGTGGATAAGACGGCCTACATGTTCATCACCGGCCCGGAGGTCATCAAGGCCGTCACTCACGAAGAGGTGAGCAAAGACGACCTGGGCGGCGCCACCACGCACAACACCAAGAGCGGCGTCGCGCACTTCCAGGCTCACGACGACGCCGAGTGCCTCAGCATGATCCGCGAGCTGCTCAGCTTCATGCCCTCCAACAACCTGGAGGAGCCGCCGCGCAAGCCCACCAACGATCCCATTGATCGCGCCGACGAAAAGCTCGACACCGTCGTTCCGGCGGAAAGCAATCTGCCGTATGACATTAAAGATGTCATCACCAAGGTCGTGGACGACGAGTACTTCTTCGAGGTGCAGGAGCACTACGCCCGGAACATCGTCATCGGCTTTGCCCGCTTCAACGGCCGTCCCGTGGGCATCGTCGCCAACCAGCCCAACTTCCTCGCCGGCGTGCTGGATATCAACTCCTCCATCAAGGCCGCGCGCTTCGTCCGCTTCTGCGATTGCTTCAACATCCCGCTCGTCACCTTTGAGGATGTTCCCGGCTTCCTTCCCGGCGTGCAGCAGGAACTCGGCGGCATCATCACGCACGGCGCCAAGTTGCTGTATGCGTTTGCCGAGGCGACGGTCCCCAAGGTCACCATCATCACCCGCAAGGCCTACGGCGGAGCCTATTGCGTCATGAGCTCCAAGCACATTCGCTCAGACGTGAACTACGCCTGGCCGACGGCCGAGATCGCCGTCATGGGTCCGGATGGCGCGGTCAACATCGTCTATCGCCGCGAGCTGGCCGAGGCGCAAAAAGAGGGCGGCGATGAGGCTTACGCCAAGGCCCGGGCAGAAAAGATCGAGGAGTTCCGCGACCGTTTCGCCAACCCCTACATCGCCGCCGAGCGTGGCTACGTGGATGGCGTCATCCGCCCCAGAGACACTCGCAAGAAGATCATCCAGGCGCTGGAGATGCTGGACGGCAAGCGCGACAAGAACCCGCCGAAGAAGCACGGCAACATTCCGCTGTAAGTTGCGCGGCAAGAATGAACCAACGCTCCCGAGTCCACCACGGCTCGGGAGTTTTGGTTGGTTACGACCCGGGGTTACAATTCGTGAGTTTTACTCCTGAGAGGAGACCTCGGATGATGTCTGACGATCTCGAACTAAGAGCCAAGCAACTAGCTACGTGTTTAGGCGATGCCATGCAATGTACTGTTTGCTATGACTGGAAAAGTACATGGCAGCGTTTTCGTTTCTATTTCGAGAGACAAGGTCAAGCAGAGTGGACATACATTATAGATTTCGATCAAGAACAACTGGAGGATCACAGTCTTGGAGAGATTCTTGCTGCTCTGGAAGAAGGCCAGTGGAAAAAGGTATTACAGACCAACTATCAGATATATATTCCGCTCTTTAGAGATGGAAAGTTTGTGGCAGTGACAGAATTCTTCCCGTGGCCGCCCTATGAAAATCAGAGAGGGTCGCGTATCAGGCACGGGCTCATACGCTGAGAAATACACCCGGGTGCCCCATTCAAGCCTTCTGTTGGCTTGAGTGGGGTAGGTGATTTTGATTTTGTCTTTGCTCTTGTCTTTAAAGTGTCATCCTGAGCGGAGCGTAGCGAAGTCGAAGGACCCCTATCCCCGCAGTAATCATCAAGGCTCGCCTGCCCCTCCTTCGCCGCCGCGGTTGCGGCCTAGGCCCCCCGTCGCGCAACTATTCTGCAACTTCCCCTCCGCTTCTCACATCCACTAAACACCACTCCTACCGCTTTCCGACATACAAGAATTATTCGTCACCGTTGCGCCGCACCGCCCGCTCTACAAACCTATCCAAGGTGAATGACAACCGATGAGTGAGTTGCCGATTCCAATTCCCGATGAAGCGTTGTTGCCCCTCCCGCAAGACCGTTCCTTCTTCGGCCATCCGCGCGGCCTGGCAACGCTCTTCGGAGCCGAACTCTGGGAGCGCTTCAGCTATTACGGAATGCGCGCCCTGCTCATTCTTTTCATGACCGCGTCCACCCCCCGCGGCGGGCTCGGCTTCCCGGTCGCCAAGGCAGGAGCCATCTACGGCTGCTACACCGCACTGGTCTACCTGATGGGAATGCCCGGAGGCTGGCTGGCGGATCGCCTCATCGGTCAGCGCCGCGCCGTGTTGTGGGGCGGCATCATCATCGCCCTCGGACACTTCACCCTCGTCATCCCCACTTTGCCCGCCTTCTACTCCGGGCTCGGCTTCATCATCCTCGGCACCGGACTGCTCAAGCCCAGCATGAGCAGCATGGTCGGAGCCCTCTACGAAAAAGGCGACACGCGCCGCGACGCCGGCTTTTCAATCTTCTACATGGGCATCAACATCGGAGCGCTCATCGCTCCGCTGGTCTGCGGCTACCTGGGTGAAAACTTCAACTGGCATTACGGATTCGTCGCCGCCGGCGTCGGCATGGTCTTCGGCTTGGCGCAGTACATTCTTGGCGGCAAGCATCTGGGCAACGTCGGGCGCGTCATTCACGGAACCCCGGACGACATGCGCGCGCTTCGCAACGTAGTGGTGGCCTCGGCCGTTATTGGCGCGGCCGTTCTCCTCGCCTGGTGGAGCGGCCTTCTCCGGCTCAGCGTGCAATCCATCGCCAACGGCGTCGGACTGCTGTTGGCGGGCATCGCCGTGGCCTTCTTCGTCTGGATCTTTTCGGAAAAAGGTTATTCCGCCGAGGAGCGCCGTCACTTCTGGGCCATCCTCGTCCTGTTCATCGCCTCTGCCTTGTTCTGGTCGGCCTATGAGCAGGCCGGCTCCACGCTCAACCTCTTTGCCGACCGCAACACCAACCTCCACGCCTGGGATGTAAAAGCCCTGTGGGGAACCTTTCGCGCCAGTTACTTTCAGTCCTTCGAATCCATCTTCATCATGGCCCTGGCGCCGCTCTTCGCCATCCTGTGGGTCAAGCTGGGCAAGCACCAGCCTTCCAGCACGGCAAAATTTTCCGTGGGGCTGCTCTTCGTAGCCCTGGGCTTCGCCGTTCTCATTCCCGTCTCGCGCGGACAGGCCGTTAGTCCGCTCTGGCTCACGCTAACCTATCTTCTGCACACCATCGGAGAGATGTGCCTGAGCCCCGTGGGCCTGAGCACGATGACCAAACTCGCCCCGGCCCGCACCGGAGGCCTCATCATGGGCGTCTGGTTCCTCTCAATGTCCGTGGGAGACTACATTGGCGGCCGCCTCAGCTCTCTCTACGAATCGCTCCCCTTGCCCAGCCTCTTCGGCCTGGTGGCGGCGTTTTGTTTGGTAGTGGGCGCCGCGCTCATCGTCCTTCTGCGCCCCATGCGGCGGCTGATGGGCGATGTGAATTAGCTGGGTTGATGGGTTCCATGATTCTCCACGCACTAGGTGGGAGATTAGCCGGCGCGCGCCGCACACTCTCGAAAGGGTAGAATCGTACTCGTATGCACAGCCTTCCCCTGCCCATTGCCGCCTTCCTGGCCGGAATCTTGTCTTTCCTGTCGCCCTGCGTGTTGCCGCTGGTTCCGGGCTACATCTCGCTCATCTCCGGCGCCAGTGTGGAAACCCTACAGGCGGCCGACCGCAAGTTGTTGCGCACCGTCATGTTGAACTCCCTGTGCTTCATCCTGGGCTTCAGCGTGGTCTTCATCAGCCTGGGCGCGGTGGCCACCAGCGTAGGACAGCTGACCCACCAGTTCCACCGTCCGCTGGCCATCCTCGCCGGCATCATCATCATCATCTTCGGCCTCCACCTGACGGGCTTGTTCCAGATCAAGGCCCTGTACAGCGACAAGCGTTTGCACAGCGTAAAAGGCGGCTCCAGCCCGCTCGGCTCCTTCGTCATCGGCTTCGCCTTCGCCTTCGGCTGGACGCCCTGCATCGGCCCCATTCTCGCCGGAATCCTCCTGCTGGCCGGTTCGCAGGATACGGTCTGGAAAGGCATCATGCTGCTGGCCGTGTATTCCGCCGGACTGGCCCTGCCCTTCCTGCTGACCTCGCTGATGGTGAACCGCTTTCTGGGCTTCTACGCGCGCTTCCGTCGCCACCTGCACACCGTGGAGGTCATCAGCGGCGTGCTGCTCATCGCCTTCGGATTGCTGATCGCACTGGGCCGCTTCAGCATGCTCAGCGGATACCTGGGCTTCCTGAATCGCTTCGCGCTGTAGGGCATCAACACCAGAAGAGGCAGTTATGGTTGGACTCAAGCGTAATGTCATCGTCTTCGGAGCAATGGTCGTCGTTCTGGCCGCACTGCTGTCCATGGCCGTCTACCGCCGCCACATGCCGCGCACCGGCGAAGTGGCAGCCAAGGGCAAGCCCGCCCCGGAGTTCACCCTCACCGACTTAGCCGGTCATCCCATGGCGCTCAGCAGTCTGCGCGGCAAGGTCGTGGTGCTCAACTTCTGGGCCACCTGGTGCCCGCCCTGCAAGCAGGAGATTCCCTGGTTTGTGGAGATGCAGAAGCGCTACGGAGCGCAAGGGTTACAGGTGGTGGGCATCAACATGGATGACGCCGGCGACCTGAAGGACGTGGCGCGCTTCGGGGCCGAGAATGGCGTCAACTACCCCATCCTGATCGGTCAGGAGGCGGTGGCCCAGCAGTATGGCGGCATTGACTCGCTGCCAACCACCTTCTACCTGGACCGCAAGGGTGGGGTGGTGGAGCGCTTCATCGGCCAACCCAACGGCCAGGACGAAGTGGAAAAAAGCATACGTCTTGCGCTGGGACTTCAATAACGCCGTTCCGCGGAAAAATCCGCTAGACTAAGGCAATCATCATGAAGCCGATATCACAGATCGCCGTTGCTCTTGTGGCCCTGCTGTCCACCTTTGCCGTGGCGCAGGGCAGCGCGCCGAACATCACCGTTGCGCCGGTGCCCACCGTGGTGGTTACCCGCGGAGGCCACGCGCAGCTCACGCTGGAGATGAGGGTGAACCGCGGTTTCCACGTCAACTCCAACCACCCCTACGACGAGTTGCTGATGCCCACCACTCTGCGCCTGAACGCGCCGGACGGCATCATGATCGCCAACGTGAAGTATCCCGAAGGGCAGGACCTGGTGCTGCCCTTCATGAACAACCAGAAGCTGAATCACTCCGCAGGTACTCTTCCGTTATCTACGGGGGCAAGTGCGATGACGTTCGTTGTAACGGTAGACGGGGCAGCACTTCCCTGACAGCACCGTCCGACTTCCAATTGCCCGAATCCGTTATCTCTGGAATTGGAATCGGTATGAAACTACCGAGCGGAGCAAAGCCGCTTTACTCTATCCAGCCTCCGCCCTCGGTTGTTTCCGGAAGTGTCGGCGAACCGCAACCTGCGAATACCAGACCAACCACCAAAACTGAGAATCCAGCGAGCTTGCGCACGGCGTACCTCCCTTTAATTGCCAATCTTGAGCGTGGTCAGAGTCTGGTTAACAAGAGCGGAGACATCCGCTAGGGTGATCGAAGAAATACCACTTGAAAGTATGCCGACAATTTCAGTTCGCTTCGGATTCTCGCGCACGACAGCGCTTACGCTCAGC
>CAVRDQ010000089.1:0-26501 GCA_963719655.1 uncultured Acidobacteriota bacterium
GGTGGCGTCGGCGTGCACGATGAGCCAGTTGGTCTCCTGCCGGATGCGCGCGGCCTTGACCTCGTCGGCTTCCAGAATGATGAACTGCGCGGGATTGAGTTCCAACTGACGGGCGACCGCGCGGCCGACCCGTCCGGCGCCGCAGATGATGTAGTGACCCTTCAATCGAGAGATATCGCGTTCCATTTTCCGCCTGCCAAATAACTGGTTGAACTCGAACTCAAGGAGCGTTTGGCCCAGGGCTCCCAGGATGAGGAAGAGCAGGCCGACGCCGAAGATGATGATGAATACGTTGAAGTAGCGGCCAGCCTGGCTGAGCGGATGCACTTCCTGGTAGCCGATGGTGGTCAGGGTGGTGAGCACCATGTAGAAGCCGTCGAACCAGCTCCAATGCTCGATGTAATGGAAGCCGGCGGTGCCCGTGATGGCCACCAGCAACAACGCCGCCGAAAGTATCTTTACATTCCGCAGAGCACGCATAAGCCTTGGCCGCGATTGTAAACCGCTGGCGCAAGCCGGAGTAGATACAAGGCGGATGCGCGGAGCGGATGGGAGCAAAAAACGGGAGGCCTTCCGGGTGGATACCCCCTCCCCCCTCTATATTTCGCGGTAAAAGTTTGAAAGAGCGGGAGTTGGAGGTGTCGGAGGTATCGGATGTTTCAGAGGTTTCGGAGGTTGAAGAACAAAACCTCTGAAGCCCTGGGTGGACCGCCCTGATTCCCACCTTAGCCGCGACTGCGGCGGCGAAGGTGGGGCACCCGTACTTGTGTCGTAATTCCTTTGAAGCTCGGCCCCTACTTTCAGGATAGCAATTTGGAGGGGGGTATCCCCTCAGCGGAGGACGATTTATAGTCCGTGCGGAATCAGAGGCTTGCGCGGATTCCGGCGAAAAGTGGGGTTGACAAGAGATGGCGACGGGCGTTTTTCGGGCAACGGTGGGCGCTTCTGGAGCGAGTGCCGGGCAAAATCAGGGCAGTTTTCGGGCGTGTTTTTGAGAGGTGTTGGCGCTCAACAGTCCACAGGTTGATAAGGGATACGTGGCTGAGGTTTGCAACTTCAGAAACAAGATCAAGGTCAACTACCCCACCCTAGCAACAGCGGCTAGGATGGGGCACCCGGCCGCCAGCCCCGTGGACGGGTGTGTGATAAAAAATATTCATTTCACCACTATTAATCGGAGGGACGAAGTGATATAGTTGGTTAATCATGAAGCTCGATCAGATACAACTCGAACGCGAGGCGATTCAGAGCCTCTCTGAATTGTATGAGAAAGCGATGGCGTGCCATGAATTGTATGAGCGTGCACACCTTACGCTCCCTGAATCGCTCAAGCGGTTTCTTGGGATACATGAGTCACGGGGTGAAGTGACGCCTGAGAAAATACTTAAACAATCTCACGTTCCTCCCCCCAACGAGCCCAGCCGGCCGGCCGAAGCTTCTGATGACTGGATTTATATACGGACGCGCGATGCATCGGTGAATTCGTTAGTTTTGGCTTTTCTTCGCTCGTCTAATGGCCCTCTGCGACCCAGGGAAATTAGCGCGTTGATTTCCCGTGCGAATCCCGAGGCTGCGTCTGGAAGCGTAGCGAATGCTGGCACACGCTTGCAGGCAGACAATAGCATCGAGCGCACGGATGAGGGGTGGCGTTTGCTCCGGCCCGAGATTGCTGGTGTCGTTTCAGGAGATTTCCTTTGGGCTCGTCCCAGCACTCTCTCGAAGCAGGACGTCGCAGCTCACAGGAGAGACGCGATACTGCATCTCCTGTCCCAATTTCCTAGTGGATTACAAGTTGTCCAAATTGTTGAGCAATTGCGGCTGTGCCCTTGGGTACAGGCCCCGTCCAGCAAGGACCTTCTGAAGGCCGACATGGAGGTACTTGAAAAACGGGAATTGGTCAGACAGAGGGGAAATTCTCGGAAGTGGGAATTGGTTCCCGCTGGAGAGGAGTTTAGGTAAAAGAAAACGGGCCGTTGGCACGGCCCGTGATTTGAGTTGTGTATGTGGCGGTGTGGCGAAATTAGCAAACGCGGCGGTCTTTAAAACCGCTTTCCGGCCAGGAATTGTGGGTGCAAATCCCACCACCGCTACCACAATTTTTCAAAGAGGAGGAGCAAATGTAAGTATTCGTTTACCTCGCACCCCGCTCCGTGCATATGTTAGCACGGCCACCACCACTGTCAACAAAAAACATCTTGCAAACCAATTTGTCTATCGCCGGAGAGGGCGCCTGTGCTCTCTCCGGTTCACCTATAGCCTACCAAGACCAAGAACTGCGACCTTCGTGCTGGACAGGGTGGCGCAGGAGATAGGACAGCAAGCATCCGAAGAAGGAAACCAAGCCCTCTACCGCCTCCGCCTGAGCAGCAGGGGGAAGGTTTTGAGCGAGGCGCGCAGGCGGGCCACGAGGCCGGGCTGGTGGAGCATATCCACAAAGGCCGCCATGGGTTGGAAGTTCTGCGCGTAGGGATACCACCACAGCTTTTTCATGCTGGGCATCTGGTCCACGTCCACGTAGCGCGGGCGGACCAGTTCGCGCAGGCCCAGGCGTCCGTGGGTGCGGCCGAGGCCGCTGTGTTTGACTCCGCCGTGGGGCGCCGCCGCGACGGCGAATCCGCTGATGAGATCGTTGACCAGGACCGTTCCGGCCTGCAGGCGGCGGGCGATTCGCTCGGCGCGCTGGGGGCTGCCCCAGACGCTGGCGGCCAGTCCGAAGTCGCTATCGTTGGCCATGCGGATGGCGTCGTCATCCGTATCAAATGGCGTGACCGGCAGGACGGGGCCGAAGGTCTCCTCGCACATCAGGCTCATATTGTGGTCCACATCGGTGACGAGCGTTGGCGCGTAGAAGTTTTCGCCGAGCTCGGTGAGGCGGCGGCCGCCAAGCTGCACGATGGCGCCCAGGGCTCGAGCCTCGTCCACCTGCTGCTCGACGATGTGCAACTGGCGCTGGGTGATGAGTGGGCCGAGGTCTATGGCGGGATCGGTGCCGGGTCCGACCTTGAGCGCCTGAATCTTTTGCACGCACTGGCTGACGAACTTTGAGTAGAGCTTGCGCTGCACGTAACAACGCTCCACGCTGACGCAGGTTTGCCCGGCGTTAAGCATGCTGCCCCAGACGGCGGCCGAGGTGGCCACGTCGAGATCGGCGTCGTCGAGGACGATCATCGCGTCTTTGCCGCCGAGTTCGAGGGTGACGGGCAGCAGGCGCTCGGCGCAGGCGATGGCGACGCGGCGTCCGGTGGGGACGCTGCCGGTGAAGATGAGCTTGTCTATGTCGCCTTCCACGAGCTGGCCTCCGGTGGGGCCCAGGCCGAGGATGACCTGCAAGGGGCGCGGCCGAGTGGTGAGGCCTTCTTCCTCCAGCGCGCGGTTGACGACCTGCTCGAGTGCGAGCGCGGTTTGCGGAGTGAGCTCGCTGGGCTTGAGCACCACGGTGTTGCCGGTGACCAAGGCGGCGAAGGTATCTGCCGCAGGAATGGAGAGCGGGTAATTCCACGGGGCTATGATGCCGATAACGCCGAGCGGCTCCCACTCGATGCGCGCGCGTTTGAGGCGCAGGGCGAGGTTGTGGTGAGGAATATCCTCGGGGCGCAGAACGCTGGCGGCATCTTCAGCGCAGAAGAGCGCGGCGTCGGCCGAGACCAGAACGTCGTTGAGCAGCGCCTCCTGCAGGGGCTTGCCGCTTTCGCCGGTGATGACCGAGGCGAGGGCCTGCTTCGACTCGTTGAGCAGATGGGCGACGCGGCGCAGCAGGGCCGCGCGTCGGATGAGCGGAAGGCCGCTCCACCAGGTCTGCGCCTGGCGGGCACGGGCGATGGCCGAGTTGACCTCGGCGACACCGGCGATGGGGTAGTCGGCAAGACGCTCGCCGGTTGCGGGGTTGGTGGTGGCGAAACGCTCGCCGGCCTTGAAGACCAAATGGATGCCGTTAGACATGCAGGAATTTGTACTCCGTTTGGGGCGGACAAGGGAAGCCCGGTTTTTGAGTTGCGGCAGAAATCTGCGGCGGCGCAGCGGAGGAGGTTTTGCGCTATCATGCCGGGAACGTTTTTTGAGGTGGCGCCGTATGGAGCAGCCACCAGAGGGAGAAATCTGCATGGGTTCCAAGTTGACGAGCAAAGAGCAGCGCTTTGAAGGCGTGTTTACCCCGCGCGGGCCGAATGGGGCGTGGACCTATATGCCGATTCCCTTCAACGTGGAGGAGACGTTTGGCAGCCGGGCTCGGGTGGCCGTGGAGGGCACGGTGAACGGCTTCGCCTTCCGTAACTCTCTTATGCCGAATGGCGACGGCACGCACCACCTGACGGTGAGCAAGGAGATGATGGCCGGCGCCGGGGTGGGGCAGGGCTCCAAGGTGAAGGTTGTGCTGCGGGTGGACGACAAGCCGCGCGAGGTGGAGGTTCCCGCCGAGTTGGCGGCGGAGTTCAAGAAAGACAAAGCGGCGGCGAAGGTCTTTGAGGCGCTCAGTCCATCGCACAAGCGCGAGTTCACCGACTGGATCAGCGGCGGCAAGAAAGAAGAGACGCGAGTGGCGCGGGCAGAAAAGGCGGTGGAGATGATTCGGAAGAAGGAGCGCAGGCCGTAGGCGGAAAGGGTAAGCGCGAGATCAATCGAAGAGCTTTTTCTCTTAGAACCTTTGAGAAGAGCTTTTTGTCTTAGGACATTTATTCCCTTAGAACCTTTCTGTCTTAGAACCTTTTAAAAAGCTAATACTCCACTTCCACCAGGTACAGCCCCTCGGGCGGAGCCGTGGGCCCGGCCATGCGGCGGTCGCGGGCGGCGAGTATTTGCGGAATCTGTGCGGGCGCGATGCTTCCCTTGCCCGCCAGCAAAAACGTTCCCACCAAATTGCGCACCATGTGATGCAGGAATCCGTTGCCGCGGACGATGTAGAGCAGCTCGCCGCCGTGGCGCTCGAAGCGGCTCTCGTGGATGGTGCGGGTATTGCCGCGCAGGGCGGGAGCGATGGAGATTTCTCCGGCGGAGTCTTGCACGCCTGCGGCTTCCAACTCCAGCTCGGCCAGGCGCTGGGTGCGGTCGGGGTCGGCGGCGGCGAAGCTGGTGAAGTCGTGCTCGCCGGTGACCAGGGCCGCGGCCTGCTGCATCAGATCCTCGTTCAGCGGATAAGGATGATGGGTAACGTAGCGCGCCAGGAATGGCGGCACCACCTCTCCGCGCCAGATGCGATAGTGATAGCGCTTGCCGCGCGCCGAGTGCCGGGCGTGGAAACCTTCCGGCGCCTCTTCGATGGCGAGCACGCGAATGGCCGCAGGCAGGCGGTCGTTGAGCACGGTTTTGATGTTGGCCGCGGGAATCTCACTCATCGTCTGAAAGGTGGCCACCTGCGCCAGGGCGTGGACTCCGGCGTCGGTGCGTCCGCTGCCCTGCGGCAACCCCCGCTCGCCGGTCAGGCCTTCCAATACCTCGGCCAACAGCCCCTGGATGGTGGCGCGGCCGGGCTGCACCTGCCAGCCGTGGAAGGCCGATCCGTCGTAGGCGAGCGTGAGCTTGAGGGTGCGCGAGGGCATGGTGAGGATCGTCCTGCCAGGTGCGGCCGGAATCCTAAGGTTGGCGGCTTTTCGGTTGGATGTCAAATGCGCGGAGCTGGCCGGGGCGTACAGCGGCAACCACTCTGAGTGCGGGCAAACAGGGTGCGTGAAACGCGAGGCAAATGCGGCAATTTGGGAGAAGAGAAGTTTTGCGGGCTGCCCGGTGGAGGCCTGCATGGTCGGCTATACTCGGGGGTGGCGGCCCGGCCGAACTGGCGCGTATGGATGATGCGAAAAGTCGCGCGGAACCGCCAAAGGCCTTTCTGCGTACAAAGTTTTAGATGGAACTCATCGGCCCGTGGCGCGCGTCGCGGTTGGCGCCGCTTGATTACCGAACCGGCCCGGAAGATGATGGGCAGACAACAGATTACTGATGACGGAGAAGAACGAATGTCGGGTAGGCGTGCAGTAGAAGGATTGCGCAAGCTGGTTGCCATGCTCTGCGTGGCGTGCATGATGTCCTCTGGCCTGTGGGCGCAGGATGCCGCTCCCACGTCAACCCAGGCGGCAGCCTCGTCCACAACCTCGTCAAGCCAGGCGCAGGGCACGCCGGACGCGCCGCTGGCCGCTCCACTGGCGGCCCAGACGAAGCCGAACCCCGCGCGCACCTTGTGGAAGCCCTACGCGCCGCACACACTGCCGCAGCCGGTGCTGCGCAACAGCGACCGCCTGCATGGACTGATCCGCGACGGCAAGCTGTATTTGAGCCTGAACGACGCCGTGGCCCTGGTGCTGGAGAACAACTTCGACATCGCCATTGCGCGCTACAACCTGGACATTGCCGACACCGACATTCTGCTGGCCAAGAGCGGCAGCGTGGTGCGCGGCGTCAACACCGGACTGCTGAGCGGAACGCCGGGCGGCAACGCCTCCACGGCCACCACCGGCACCACGGGCAGCGGCACGGGCGGCACTTCGACCGGCGCAGGCGGCTCGGCCTCGGGCTCCGGCGGCGTGGTGTATTCCACGCAGAACTCGGTGGGCTCGGCCATTGACAGCTACGACCCCGTGATATCCGGCACCCTGAGCGGCGACCGCGACACCTACCTGATCACGCAGCCGATCTTCTACGGCGGGCTGACCCACCTGAACATCAACACGAACCAGTACAACGCCACGCTGGCGCAGGGCTGGTCCACCGGCACGCTGGCGCAGTTGAGCTACAACAACGAGCGCCAGACCTATCAGCCGGCGGCTTCGCTGCCGACGGGGCCGACCGGGATTCTGGCCTATAACCCCCTGATGTCCGGCTCCTGGAAGCTGACGGTGCGGCAGCACCTGCTGCAGGGCTTCGGCGTCAGCAACAACCGCCGCGAGATCATCATCGCGCAGAACGACCGCAAGGTGACCAACGCCAGCTTCCGCGCCCAGGTGATCAGCACGATCGCGCAGATCAACAACATTTACTGGGACCTGGTAAACGCCTACGAGGACGTGAAGGTGCAGCAGACAGCCGTGGAATTCGCACGGCGCACGCTGAGCGACAACCAGAAGCAGGTGGAGATCGGAACCCTGGCGCCCATCGAAGTGGTCAGCGCAAAATCGAGCGTGGCCGCGGCCGAGCAGAAGCTGATCGTCAGCAAGACGACATTGCAGTACCAGCAACTCATCACCAAGAACGCCATTGCGCGCAACTTTGACGATCCCCAGCTGACGACCGCGGAGATCATCCCCACCGACAGCATGAAGCTGAGCGATGAACCACTGCCGCCCGCCGAGGAACTGGTGAGCTACGCGCTGGCCCACCGTCCGGAGCTGGAAGTAAGCGAGCTGAACCTGCGCAACAACGAGATCAACAACAAGGCGGCCAGGAACGGGTTGCTGCCCACGCTGGACCTGGTGGGGTACTACTCCGGCAGCGGCGAGGCCGGGAACTATGGCGACGTCTTCAGCCAGTTTACGAACCGCGTGGCCCCCGATAAGGGCGTGTACGTGAACCTGAACATTCCACTGCGCAATCGCGCGGCCCAGGCCAACCAGATCCGCTCGCAGCTGGAGTACCGCCAGAACCAGCTGAACCTGCAGCAGCAGAAGAACCAGATCAATCTGCAGGTGCGCAACGCGGCCTTTGCCCTGCAACAGGCCCGCGCCGGAGTGGAGGCCGCGCGCGCCGCCCGCGACTACGCCCGCCAGAATCTGGACGCCGAGCAGAAAAAGTTCGCGCTGGGAGCGAGCACCAGCTACCTGGTTCTGCAAACGGTTCGGGACGCCACGCAGGCGGCTTCGAACTACATCTCCGCGCTTTCGACCTACGAGAAGGCCCAGGTGGCGCTGCAGCAGTACACGGCGACCATTCTGGACTGGAACGGCATCAGCCTGGAAGACGCGGCCTTTGGACAGGTGACCCACATGCCCGCCGTGCCGGGGTTGCAGCCCAATCCGACGCCGGAGGCAGTGAGCGCGAACCCCGTGGGAAAATAGCTTGCTACCCTTTTGAGCTCAGGCGCGTCTATACACGTGTAACCTCCTGAGCAGCACTTAGAGGCCGGTAAGGACCTGGATGATCGGGTCCCCCGGCCTTAACTTTTTTCCCGTGAAAACATTTTTGTGATCTGCAGGCCGTCGCCCGCGGGCGTCTCCTGCGGTTGGCGAGGCTTTTGCTTGCGCCGGATGGGGGGCATCGCATATGCTTGGCGGTTTTCAAGGCTCCCGGGTGAGGCCGCGGCTTGCCCACCTGTGCGCCAACTCCACGGCGGAGAGAGTCTGCCGCGGAGGCGCTGCATTCACGGATATTGAGGTCATCAAAATGACGGAAAAGAAGAGCGCCCCGGTGCATCCGGCAGAGGAAGTTCAGCAGAACCGTCACCCAACGGCAGCCGAGCGGCGCTGGGCGGAGACCACCCTCGCCAAGGCCCTGGAGCAGCATCCGGAAAAGCCGATCGGCGCCCCAACGGGCGTCAACCTGGACGAGCATGGCGCGGCGCGCTTTACCACGCTCTCCGGCCGCCCCATCCGCCGCCTGTACACCAAGGCCGACCTGCCCGAGGACTGGAGCGAGGAAAAGTACCTGGGCTATCCCGGGCAGGCTCCGTACACGCGCGGCATTCACCCCACGGGCTACCGCGGCAAGCTGTGGACGATGCGGCAGTTTTCGGGCTTCGCCTCGCCCGAGGAGACGAACGAGCGCTACCAGTATCTGCTGGCCAGCGGAAGCCACGGCCTGAGCGTGGCCTTCGACCTGCCGACCCTGATGGGCTACGACAGCGACCACCCCTTCGCCGAGGGCGAGGTGGGCAAGTGCGGCGTGGCCATTGATTCACTGGAAGACATGGAGATTCTCTTCCAGGGCATTGACCTCGAAAAGATCACGGTCAGCATGACGATCAACAGTCCGGCCAGCGTGCTGTGGGCGATGTACCTGGCGGTGGCGGAAAAGCAGGGCGCGGACTGGACGAAGATCAGCGGCACGCTGCAAAACGACATTCTGAAGGAGTACATCGCGCAGAAGGAGTACATCTATCCTCCGGCGGAGAGCATGCGCCTTGTGGTGGACACCTTCGAGTTCGGCTCGCGCTACACGCCGCGCTTCAACACCATCAGCATCAGCGGCTATCACATACGCGAGGCCGGCTCGACGGCCATGCAGGAGCTGGCCTTTACCCTGTACGACGGCGTGGAGTACGTGGAGTGGGCGCGGAAGCGCGGGCTGGACGTGGACGAGTTCGCTCCGCGGCTGAGCTTCTTCTTCAACGCGCACAACGACTTCTTCGAGGAGATTGCAAAGTACCGCGCGGCGAGGAAGATCTGGTACCGGGTGATGAAAGATCGCTTTGGCGCCAGGAACGAACGGAGCTGGCTGCTGCGCTTCCACACGCAGACCGCCGGAGTCTCGCTAACGGCGCAACAGCCCATCATCAACATTGCGCGCGTGGCCTTGCAGGCGCTGGCCGGCGTGCTGGGCGGCACGCAGAGCCTGCACACGGACAGCTACGACGAGGCTCTGGCCCTTCCCACGGCCGAGGCCGCGCGTACGGCTCTGCGCACGCAGCAGATCATCGCCTACGAGAGCGGCGTGGCCAACACAATGGATCCCCTGGGCGGCAGCTACTTTGTGGAGGCGCAGACCCTGGAGATGGAGCAGGCGGCGCTGAAGTATTTTGCGCAGTTGGATGCCATGGGCGGAATGGTGAAGGCCATCGAACATGGCTTCCCGCAGAAGGAGATTGCCGAAGCCAGCTACCAATACCAGAAGGCGGCCGAGGCGCGGGAGAAGATCACGGTGGCGGCCAACGAATTCGTCATTGAAGAGGAGCCGCCGCAGACGCTTTACATTGGCGACGCGGTGGGCAAGCGCCAGTGCGAGAAGCTGAAGAGCCTGCGCCAGCGCCGCGACAATCACGCCGTGCGTAAAGCCTTGGACGCACTGAAGCACGCCGCCTCGCAGACGCCGACGGCGGGCACGGGTGGAAAGGTGAGCGAGGCCAACACCATGCCCTTCATCCTGGACGCAGTGCGCGCCTACGCCACGGTGGGCGAGATTTGCCAGGCTCTGCGGGAGGTATATGGAACGTACGAAGAGAGCGCGTTTGCCTAAAGCGTTCTGCGTATAGTTGGAGTGAGTTTTCTCCGGGGAGGAGTTGCAATGGCGGAGACGGTGGAGAACAAGGCGGGCGTGGAGCCCTGGATGCGCGGCACGCATCAGGAGGTTCCGGCGGCGGCGCGGGCGGTGATACACGCCCTGGAGCTGGCGCGCGAAGATGTTGTGCGCTGGTGCAATCACCTGACCGACGAGGAGTGGAACCTGCATCCGCAGGGGCTGGCTCCGGCGGCCTTTCACCTGCGGCACATGGCTCGCAGCATGGACCGGTTGCTGACCTACGCCGAGGGCGAGCAGTTGAGCAAGGCGCAACTGGAGGCCATGAAGGGCGAAGCCGATCCGCGGGCAAAGGGCGAGGAATTGCTGGCCGAGTTTGAAGCCGCGCTGGTGCGCAGCGAGCAGCGCATCCGGGAGCTGGCCAAGGGCGATATGGAAGCGGCGCGGGCCTTGGGACGCAAGGCACTGCCAACCAGCGTGGGCGGATTGCTGGTCCACGTGGCCGACCACACCAGCCGCCACCTGGGCCAGTTGGTGACCACCGCCAAGCTGGCCGTGGCCAGCCGCGGCGTCTTTTAGCCTGTGCGGCGCGGGCGGGACGGCGTAAGCTGCAGTTCGGATTATGCGGTGCGTGTTACGCAGTGCGAATGATGACCCGTTGCGGCGGGCGGTGACCCGCAGAACGCTGCAAGCATTTTGGCGAGGAATGGCACTCTTATGGCAAATGAAATCAAAATTCGCGTATTGGTGGCCAAGCCCGGCCTGGATGGACACGACCGGGGAGCCAAGGTGATTGCCCGCGCCTTGCGCGACGCCGGCATGGAAGTGATCTACACCGGGCTGCGCCAGACGGCGGAGATGATTGTGAACGCCGCGTTGCAGGAAGACGTGGACGTGATCGGCCTCTCCATTTTGAGCGGCGCGCATAACGCCATTGTGCCGCGTGTGCTGGACCTGATGAAGCAGCAGAAGATGAACGACGTGCTGGTGCTGGTGGGCGGCATCATTCCAGACCAGGACATTCCGGCGTTGAAGGCCGCCGGAGTAGGCGGCATCTTCCAGCCGGGTACGTCCATGGATACAATCGTGCAGTTTATCCGGGAGAACGTGAAGCCGCGCGGAGTGATCGCGTAGAGCGCAGAAGTCTTCGCAAAGGCCGTCATTCACCGGAAGAGAACCCGCGCCGGATGGCGGCCTTGTCGTTTGCGGCGGGTGCGCGATTCGACTGGCTGGTTTTGATGTGATTTTGCGCGAATGATTTGTTACTTGCTCTCTTTTTCTTCCATAATGAAGACTCATAACCATTCCTGGGCCAACCATTTTTATTCTGTAATTGGAGATTTCTTATGCTGATGTTCTTTACGCAGTTCTTTCTGGTATTGGCAGCCATACTTCTTGGCATCCGGCGCGGCGGACTGGCGCTGGGGATGATTGGCGGCCTGGGCGTGGCCGTGCTGGTTTTCGTCTTCCGCGTGCAGCCCTCCGAGCCGCCCATCCAGGTGATGCTGATCATCCTGGCCGTGGTGACCTCGTCTGCGGCATTGCAGGTGGCGGGCGGGTTGGATTACCTGGTGCAACTCACCGAGCGGCTGCTGCGCGCGCATCCCAACCGGGTGACCCTGCTGGCGCCAATCTGCTCGTTCTTTTTGACCGTGTGCGTGGGCACCGGCCATGCCGTGTATGCCTTGTTCCCGGTGATTGCCGACGTGGCGTGGCGTACCCGCATCCGTCCTGAGCGGCCGATGGCCGTCAGCAGCGTGGCGGCGCAGATGGGGATTACGGCCAGTCCCGTGGCGGCGGCCGTGACGACCTTCCTCGCATACTCCATCAAGATGGGAACGCCGGTAACGATCTTCGACATTGTGAAGATCACCCTGCCGGCGGGACTGGTGGGCGTGGTGGCGGCCTCGCTGTGGAGCCTGAACCGCGGCAAGGACCTGGACAAGGATCCCGAGTTTTTGGAGCGCATGAAGGACGAGGAGTTCCGCAAGCAGCTTGATGTGACGGTGACGACCTTGGACAAAAAGCTGCCCGCCAAGGCCAAACTGAGCGTGGCCATCTTCTTTAGCGGCGTGTTGTTCATCGTGCTGCTGGCGTTGCGCGATACCTTTGTGTATTCCGGCTATCACCTGCCCAACATTCTGCCGCTGGTAAACGGCAAGGCCATCCCCATGAGCACCGTGGTGCAGATGATCATGCTGGCCTGCGGCGCGTTCATCCTGTTCGCCACCAACATCAACGCCAAGGACATTGCCAAGGCCAGCGTCTTTGCCGCCGGAATGACGGCCGTGGTCAGCATCTTCGGCATCGCGTGGATGAGCGATACGTTCATCACCAGCAACCAGCCGTTCTTGATCGCCAAAATGCGCATCATGGTGCAGGCCGCTCCGTGGACCTTCGCCATCGCCATGTTCTGCGTTTCGGCGTTTGTGAAGAGCCAGGCAGCCACGCTGACGGTGATGATGCCCTTCGGCATCGCTCTGGGACTGCCCGCCAAGCTGATGCTTGGCCTGATGCCGGCCAGCTACGCGTACTTCTTCTTCTGCTTCTACCCCAGCGATCTGGCGGCCATCAACATGGACCGCACGGGCACGACGCACATTGGCAAGTACCTGCTGAACCACAGCTTCATGATTCCGGGCTTTATCGGGGTGGGAGTGTCGACAACCGTCGCATACATACTGGCCAGGCTGGCGTTCCACTTCTAGGGGAGTAGAAACAAAGGCCGTCGTTCGCCGAGATAGACGCTGGCGGGTGGCGGCCTCTTTGTCTGTGCGACTCCCACCACTTCGCATTGCTTGTTGGCACCGGCTCAGGTACGCTGTACGGTTTGCATTCGTCCACCGTGGGGGTGAGGAGCGCAATGAGCGAGCTGAAGGCGGCTTCCGCCGACAATCTGTTGAGCACAACCGTACAAACGGACGCACCGCGCTTTCAGCGCAACCAGCAGGCCATGCGAATGCTGCTGGAGGCTCTGCGCGCGGAGGAAGAGACCATTCGCCAGGGCGGCGGGGCCAAGGCCATTGCCGCGCAGCACGCCAAGCAGCGCCTTACCGTCCGCGAGCGGCTTGGCTTGCTGCTGGACGCGGGCAGCGAGTTCTTTGAGCTTGGTCTGCACGCCGCGCATGGCATGTATGGCGAGTGGGGCGGGGCTCCTGCGGCTGGTGTGGTGACCGGACTGGGCAAGGTGCATGGGCGGCTGTTCATGATCATCGCCAACGACGCCACGGTAAAGGCCGGAGCGTTCTTTCCGATGACGGCGAAGAAGGTGATACGCGCGCAGAACATTGCGCTGGAGAACAGCCTGCCGACGATTTATTTGGTGGACAGCGCGGGAGTATTTCTGCCTTTGCAGGAGGACGTCTTCCCCGACCAGGACGACTTCGGACGGGTCTTCCGCAACAATGCCGTGATGAGCGCCCGGGGCATTCCGCAGATTACGGCGATCATGGGCATGTGCGTGGCCGGCGGAGCGTATCTGCCGGTGATGTGCGACCACATATTGATGACCGAGGGCAGCGGATTGTTTTTGGCCGGGCCGGCCCTGGTGCAGGCGGCGATCGGTCAAAAGGTTTCGGCCGAAGAGCTGGGCGGAGCGAAGATGCACGAGGAGATCAGCGGCACGGTGGACTTCCGCGAGGCGACCGACGAGTCGTGCCTGGCGCGGGTTCGCAGCCTGGTGGAGAAGATGGGCACGCGCGCGGAGGCTCCGTTTAACCGCATTGCCGCCGTGCCGCCGCTCTACAAGGCCGAAGAACTTTACGGCATCTACGAGAGCGACCTGAGCAAGCCGTACGACATGCGGGAGATCATCGCCCGCGTGGTGGATGGCAGCAAGTTTGACGAGTACAAGGCCGGCTATGGCGAGACCCTTCTGTGCGGCTACGCGCGCATTGACGGCCACGCCGTGGGCATTGTGGCCAACCAGAAGCTGCACGCGACGCAGGTGGATCACCAGGGCAACCGGCGCACCGAGTTCGGCGGCGTGATTTACACGGAGAGCGCGGAGAAGGCCGCGCGCTTCATCATGGACTGCAACCAGGGACGCGTGCCGCTGGTCTTCCTGCACGACGTGAACGGCTTTATGGTGGGGCGAGATGCGGAGTGGAGCGGCATCATACGGGCCGGGGCCAAGATGGTGAACGCCGTGTCGAACAGCGTGGTGCCAAAGATTACGGTCATCGTTGGCGGCAGCTTTGGCGCCGGGCACTACGCGATGTGCGGCAAGGCTTACGATCCGCGATTCGTTTTTGCCTGGCCCACGGCGCGTTACAGCGTGATGAGCGGTGAGTCGGCGGCGAGCACGCTGGTGGAGATCAAGGTGAAGCAGTTGGAGCGCGAGGGCCGCCCGGTAGATGAGGCCGCGCGCAAGGATCTCTACGAGAGTACGCGCGCAACCTACACCGAGCAGATGAAGCCGCAGTATGGCGCGGCGCGGCTGTGGATTGACAAGATTATTGATCCGGCGCAGACACGTGAGGCGCTGGCATGGGCCCTGTCCGCCGCGCACTGCAATCCACGGGTCGAGGAATTCAAGGTGGGCGTGCTGCAAACATAGCTGCGGGATATGCTCGGCAATGTGCGGCGAAAAGCGAAGCCGCGATGGTGGTAGGCTGAAAAGGTTATGGAGACCCTGCACAATACATTTGATTTGGCCATCACCGTCGCCGCCGAGGACATTGATCAGCTTGGCCACGTGAACAACGTGGTGTACGTGCGCTGGGTGCAGGAGGCGGCAATCGCCCATTGGAGCAAGCTGGCCACCCCCGACGAACAACGACGGCTGCTGTGGCTGATCACCCGTCATGAGATTGATTACAAGCGGCAGGCTTTCCTGGGCGAGCGGTTGACGGCCCGCACCTGGGTGGGCGAGGCCGATGGCTTGTCCTTTGTGCGCCACACGGAGATTCTGCGCGAGGGCAAGGTGCTGGCCCGGGCTCGCACGCTGTGGTGCCCGGTGGATGCGAAGACCATGCGGCCAACGGAGCCCGGCGCAGAGGTTCGCGCGAGATTCTCCTCGGCGCCGATGAACGAGTTGTCGGAAGATATTTTCTAGACGCAGGACTTTTGAGACTGATGATGCCCAGGAAACATTTGCCTACCAACGAAGTGAAGATCGTCGAATGTCCGCGCGATGCCTGGCAGGGCTTGTCGCGGCAGATTCCCACGGACGTGAAGGTTAGTTACCTGCGCGAGCTGATCGCCGCGGGCTTCAAGCATATTGATGCGGTCAGCTTCGTCTCTCCGCGCGCGGTGCCGCAGATGGCCGACAGCGAAGACGTGCTGAAGCAGTTGTTTCCGCCGGAGGATGAGGCTAGCGATCACGGCACGCCCAGCGATGTTGAGATCATCGGCATCGTGGTGAACCAGAAGGGCGCCGAGCGCGCGCTGGCCACAGGAGCCGTGCAGACATTGGGTTTTCCCTACTCCATCAGCGAGACATTTCTGCGCAAGAACCAGAACCAGTCGGCGGAGGAGAACAGCGACGAGCTGGAAGCCGTGTGGCGCAAGGCCGAGGAGCAGGGGCTGGACCTAGTGGCCTACATCAGCATGGCCTTCGGCAACACCTACGGCGATGCGTGGGAGATTGACGAGCTGCTGGCGGCGGTGGAGAACATCGCCAACATGGGCATCCGCACGGTCTCACTGGCGGATACCGTGGGCCTGGCGACGCCGCAACAGATTGCCGAAGCGATGAGCGCCGTCTGCCGCGAGTTCGATCACCTGGAGATTGGCGCGCACTTGCACGCACGCCGGGGCGAGGCCGCGGCCAAGGTTCTTGCGGCCTACGACGCGGGCTGCCGGCGCTTTGATGCGGCAATCGGCGGACTGGGTGGCTGTCCTTTTGCGCAGGATGCGCTGGTGGGCAACGTGGCCACGGAAGAAGTGGTGGCCGCGCTGGAGGCTCATGGAGCACACACCGGGCTGTGTAAATCTCTGACGGAGCTGGTGCGCCACAGCGAGGAGATGGCGCTGCGTTTTGCGCGGTAGGCAAACCGCGCGCGCAAGTCATATCCTTCTTGAAACTTACAGGGAGGCCTGACCACGGGCTGTGCTAATCTGCTGCTGCAGTCCAACCAACAATCATGAGACCCCGGCAGAAATTCTCTCTCCTGCTGCTGTTGCTGGCGAGTTCGCTGTGTATCCACGCACAAGATGCCAAGCCCGCCGCGGCTGAAGACCCCATTCAGGCGGCCGACAGACTATTCCATAGCGGCAAAAGCGGCGAGGCCGCCGCGGCCTACGAGGCGCTGCTCAGGGCCGACGCCGGACAGGCTCACGTGCGCGCCATGCTGATCCGCACGCGGCTGCTGCAACAGAAGGTGGACGAGGCAAACGAGTTGGCCAAAGCGGGGCTGGCTCTGCCCGCGGCCACCACGGAACTGGTGACCGCCATGGGCGATGTTCTCTTTCGCATGGCGGAGATGACGCGGGCTGAGTCTTACTATCTGCACGCGCTGAAGGCAAATCCGCACGAGGCCCGCGCCCACCTTGGCCTGGACCGCCTGTACACCGCTTACTCGATGTATGCCAAGGCCGACGAGCATCTCCGTGCCGCCCATGATGCTGCGCCGGATGATCCCGAGGTGAGGATTGCCTGGCTCAGCCACATCCCCCGCAGCGAGCGCATCCGATTTCTAGAGGAATACATAACCACTCAGCACCCGGACAGCCCGGATCGAACACGCGGCCTGAAGGCCCATCTGGAATTCCTGAAAGCCACCGCGAATGAGCCCCCGCATCCCTGCCGCCTGGTTAACAAGGTGGAACACACCGAACTCCGGCTGAACTATGAACACCAACACCTGGGCAACACCGTGGGTGTCACATTAGATATCAAGGTGAATGGACACGGTCGCAGCCTGATGGTGGATACCGGCGCTTCCGGCATTCTGTTAAACCGAAAAGCCGCCGAGGATGCCGGTGTAAAGAAGCTGGCTGAGATCGTTGTGGGAGGCATCGGCGGACCCAAGGCACAGATGGGCTATGTAGGCGTGGCGCAAACAATCCGAATTGGCGAACTGGAGTTTGAAGATTGCCTGGTGCGCGTGGCCGAGATTCCACCCCGCTTTGGCGACTACGTCGGGCTGATTGGCACCAATAGCTTTGCGTCCTACCTTGTAGACTTGGATATCGCCGCGCTCCGTTTGCGCCTCTCTCCACTGCCTCCGTACCCGCAGGAGGAGAGCGAAGCCGCTGCTCTGCAAACCGCTGGAACGGCAGAGGATTCCACAGAGAAGCCCGCCAACAACAACGTAGAGCCAACTGCCAAACGGCGGCTGCATGACCGCTACATTGCCCCGGAGATGGCAAACTGGCTGCCGGCGCTGCGCTTCGGACACACTCTGCTGTTGCCCACCCAGATCAACGACAGCCGTCCGCTGCTCTTCGTACTGGACTCCGGTGCGTTCGACAGCGTGCTCTCGCTTCGAGCCGCGAAAGATCATGTGAAGACATATCTGGATCGCAGCATCCATGTCGTAGGCGTCTCCGGCATGGTCCCCGACGCTTTTCGCACGGAGCATGTCTCATTAAGTTTCGGTAATTTTCGACAGGAAAATGATCACCTGATCAGCTTCGACCTCTCCAAGATTGCTGCGGGTATCGGCACGGAGGTCTCCGGCATTCTTGGACGCAGCATCCTGAGCCAGGTGGACTTGAAGATTGACTACCGCGACGGTTTGGTAAACCTTGAGAAGAGCGGCAAACACTGAGATCGCCCGGAGGGTACTGGTTTTCCATGAAACGCACATCCCACATCACTCTTGGGCTGCTGGCCGGAATGGCCCTGGCCTTTACCACCGGATGCCACGGCCGCAACGAGCGCCGCGATTGCGTGGATGACGCCAGCCGCCTGGCCGGCGAGCAGAACTGCGTGGACGCCGACAACCAGCGCAAGAACGGCTACATGGGCCATCCAGGCTACCACTGGGCCTATGGCGGCAGCAGCGGAGGCCACATTGGCGACGTCGTCGGGGGGGGCAATCCCGTGCCGGGCATGGGCGGTGCGGCAGGCGGCGTAGGTCGCGGAGGCTTTGGCAGCTCGGCCGGCAGCGCAAGCGGCGGCTCGGGAGGCGAGTGATGCAGCGCCATACGATTGCTCCGCGCGACGACTGGCAGAAGAAGGTCGAGAAGGTTGGACTGGTCTTTCATACGCTGGACGACGGCAGCGGCAGCTACTGGGACGAGAGCGCCTACTACGAGTTCACGGCCGCCGAGGTGGACCGCCTGGAGGCCGCCAGCGAGAAGCTTCAGGAGATGTGCCTGGCCGCGGGACAGTACATCATCGACCACAAGCGCTTTGCCGACCTCAAGATTCCCGCCGAGGCGGTACCGCAGATTCTGAAGACGTGGAATGACGAGCCTCCCGCGCTGTACGGACGCTTTGACCTGGCCTACGACGGAAACCAGATCAAGCTGCTGGAGTACAACGCCGACACGCCGACTGCGCTGGTGGAAGCCGCGGTGGCGCAGTGGTACTGGCTGGAGGATCAGTTCCCGAAGGCCGACCAGTGGAATTCCATCCACGAGAAGCTCATCGCCAAGTGGAAGGACCTGAAAGACTACGTGACCCAGCCGGTGAGCTTTGCCTACGTGCCCACCACGGAAGACGAGTTCACCGTGGGCTATCTGCGGGATACGGCGGAGCAGGCCGGGTTGAAGACGCAGGCGCTGAAGATGAGCGACATCGGCTTCGACCACAACACATTTACATTTGTGGATTTAGAGGGCAAGCCCATCAAATCCATCTTTAAGCTCTATCCCTGGGAGTGGATGCTGAAGGAACAGTTTGGCGCGCGGGCGTTGGACTTTATGGACAAGACGCAGTGGATGGAGCCGATCTGGAAGATGATGTTCAGCAACAAGGGGCTGCTGGCGATTCTATGGGAGATGTATCCCGGCAACGAGCTGCTGCTGCCCGCCTATCTTGACGGTCCGCGGGAGATGAAGGACTACGTGCGCAAGCCTCTGCTGGGGCGCGAAGGGGCGAATGTGCAGGTCATCCGGCAGGGCGAAAAAGAGCAGAGCTATGGCCGCTACGGCGAAGAAGGCTGGGTCTACCAGGCGCTGGCGCCCATTCCGTGCATGGACGGCCACTACCCCGTGCTGGGCAGTTGGATGATCGCCGACCAGGGCGCGGCCGGCATGGGGATTCGCGAGAGCGACACGTTCATCACCACCAACCGCAGCCGGTTTGTGCCGCATTTGTTCCGGTAGGGGGATTCGATATGCAACCATTCTCGCGGCGCGTCAAAATTTGGAACTGGTCGCTGACTTCGTGGAAGCGAGCCCTCTCCTACTTCAAGACAGATTGGGAGCTTGAAGACTATCCCGTCGCACTCCGTCAACAAGAGCCAAAGGCGGCTAAGGGACGCTTTGTTGAGGTCAAACCCTGGCACGCATACATTTTGAATTGGCACGTCGGAGGAACAGGATATTCCCCCGAGGAATCGATGCAAGACCTGCATCGCGCATTTACCGAGGCCAAGATGGAACTTGCCAAACAGGGCAAGCGCACTCCACGGCCAGGCGTGATGCCGCCGATTGAGTTTGCATCCATGGAGCACATCACAAAATATTGTGACATCGGGGATGATTTCGTCACACGAGTCCTCGGCCTGGAATGGGCTCTACTCACTGATGAGTCGAGTCTTCGGGACTTTCATTCTGAGGATAATAACGATGCTCTTGTCGCCAAGATCAAAGAGGTCTATGGCGTAGATGTATCCGATCTGAAAGATGTGGAGCTATACAAAATTCTTGATCGCATCGAGCAGTCCCGAAAGGGAGTCATATAACGTCGCGTCTTCCGTTTGCCTTCCCTGCCCGGCCCGGTTAAGCTTTTCCGGCCATGCCTACCACGCTTACGCTCACCTATGAAGACCGTTTGGCCGTTCTCACTCTCAACCGTCCGGAGAAGCGCAACGCCCTTTGCCATGCGTTGATGGACGAGTTCGACGCCGCGCTGAACGAAGTTGCCGAAAGCCGCGCCCGGCATGGGAATCCGCGAGAGCGACACGATCATCACCACCAACCGCAGCCGGTTTGTGCCGCATTTGTTTCGGTAGGAAGGTTACGAACGTGGCCGTTGTAGGTACTGATATTTCGATGTAAAGTGCTGCTCTAACCCACGTTTTACGACAATGTACCATCTTGAGCTGCGAGGTGCCCAGTTTTGCCAATCTGCAGATACGTACGGTTTTCAGGTGGCCCAACCATGCCAACCACTATCGAATATGATCCCTCGCCCGGTGGCCCGATTGTCGATCACTTGATGTCTCGTTTCTCACAAGAAGGAGTGCTGGTGCTTGGCCATGAAGATTTGCAGTACGCACATGAAATTAGCTGCCAAGTCGGAGAACGCTGCTACAGCGTGTGCGTAGCCTTCGATTGGATCACCATGGGGCATTGGGAGATTTTCTGGACGAAAACCGTTGGAATCATCGGCCAGCTCTTTGGCAAGTCTGAAGAGAGCGAATTGCGTACGCTCGCTTACACAGTCGAACAAGCACTACTCTGTCTACCTAACGTTCAAGAGAAACGGTGGTATCGCGAGTTCAACACAAAGATCACCCCCGAGACACCCTATGCAACTGGCCCAGGCTGAGCCTTGGTCGGTGGCAATAATCACCTAGTAACGTACTAACTCCTTGAAATAATCCCATTGGCTTTCTCTTCCGTTTGCCTTCCCTGCCTGGCGCGGTTAAGCTTTTCCGGCCATGCCTACCACGCTTACGCTCGCCTATGAAGACCGTTTGGCCGTACTCACCCTCAACCGTCCGGAGAAGCGCAACGCCCTTTGCCATGCGCTGATGGACGAGTTCGACGCCGCGCTGAACGAGGTTGCCGCCAGCCGGGCGCAGGTGCTGCTGCTGGCCGCCGAGGGCAAGGCCTTCAGCGCCGGCATGGACCTGGAAGACCTGAAGGCCTTGGCCACGCACACGGCCGAGGAGAACCACCGGCACAGCGAGCGCATTGCGCATCTGTTCCGCTCGCTCTACTTGTTCCCCAAGGTGACGATTGCCGCCGTGCAGGGCGCGGCCATTGCGGGCGGCGCGGGGCTGGCCACCTTGTGCGATTTCACGTTGGCCACTCCGGCGGCGAGCTTTGGCTACACCGAGGTGCGCATCGGCTTTGTGCCGGCCATCGTCTCGGCATTCCTCATCCACCAGGTGGGAGACAAAGACGCGCGCGACCTTCTGCTGACCGGGCGCATCATCACAGCCGAAGAGGCATGGCGCATGCGGCTGATTAACGAGGTGGTCGCCCCGGAGGCCTTGCAGACGCGCGCGCGCCAGTTGGCGGCCGAGCTGCTGGAGAACTCTCCGGCAAGCCTGCGGGCCACCAAGGCTCTGCTGCGTGATTATCACGGCGAGGCCATTGAGCGCGACATTCGCCTGGGCATGGAGGCCAACGCCCACATGCGCCAGACGGCGGACTTCGCCGAAGGCGTCAGCAGCTTTCTGGAGCGCCGCAAGCCGCGGTGGAGCGAGTGAGAGAGCCGTTTCAAAGTTTCAAGGTTTCAAAGTTTCAAAGTTTCAAAGTTTCGGAGGTTGCGGAGGTTGCGGAGGTTGAAAACCTTCTCACGGCCCGCTCCGCGTCCGTTGTTGTAACCTAGAAGCATGAGCACTACTAGCGAAACCCTCCTGCGCGTCCGCTATGCGGAAACCGATCAAATGGCCGTCGTCTATCACTCCAACTACCTTATTTGGTTTGAGGTGGGCCGGGTCGAGCTGCTGCGCAAGCTCGGCTTTACCTACGTGGAGATGGAGCAGGACGGCCTCAACCTGCCGGTGGTGGAGGCGCGCTGCCGCTACAAGCATCCCGCGCGCTATGACGATGAGATCCTTGTGCGCTGCCACCTGTCGCAGATGCGGCCCTCGCTGCTGCGCTTTCAATATGAGATCATTCGCAACGCCGACGGGCGCCTGCTGAGCGAGGGCGAAACCGTGCACGTGGTGGTGGGCGCGGACATGAAGCGCACCCACCTGACGGGAAAATATCTGAGCGCCTTCCACGACGCCGCCGAGGCCGTCATCACGGACGCCGCACACGCGGCCACCAAGAAATCATCCCGGCATCACGCGCACCCGCATGGGAGCTCCACGCCGGAAGCCGCGACCACCCAGGAAGGAAAGTAATTTTATGCAGACCCTGCAATTGAATGGCAACGATCTTACGCTGGAGAGCTTCGCCGAGGTGGTGCTGGAGCATCGCGCCGTGGAACTGGCCGCCGATGCCCGCCAGCGCGTGGTGGCCGCACGCAAGGTGGTGGACACGCTTGTGGCCGGCGACGGAGTGGCGTACGCCATCACCACCGGCGTCGGGCACCTGGCCGACGTGCGCATCAGCAACGAACAGGCGCGCGAGTTGCAGATCAACCTGGTGCGCTCGCATGCCGTCGGCGTGGGCGATCCGCTGTCGGAGGCCGAGTCACGGGCGATGATGCTGCTGCGGGCCAACAGCCTGGCCAAGGGGCTGAGCGGCGTGCGCCCCGTGGTGCTGGACACCCTGTGCCTGATGCTGAATCGCGGCGTGCATCCGGTCATCCCCTCGCAGGGGTCGGTGGGGGCAAGCGGCGATCTGGCTCCCTTGGCGCACCTGGCGCTGGTGCTGGTGGGTGAGGGCGAAGCCATCTACAAGGGCAAGCCGCTGACGGGCGGCGAGGCCATGCTGGAGGCGGGGATTGAATGCATCCGCCTGGAGGCCAAGGAAGCCATCAGCCTGATTAACGGAACGCAGGCCATGCTGGCCGTAGGCTCGCTGGCCTTGCTGGAGGCAAACATTCTGGCCGATACGGCCGACGTCGTGGGCTCCATCAGCCTGGACGCTCTGCAGGGCACCGACGTCGCCTTCGACGAGCGCATTCACCTGGCGCGTCCCCACAACGGACAGGTCACGGTGGCGGCGCGGCTGCGCAAACTGCTTGCGGGCAGCGCGCTGCGCGAACGCCATCGCGACTGTACCAGGGTGCAGGATGCTTACTCGCTGCGCTGCATTCCGCAGGTGCATGGAGCCGTGCGCGACGTGCTGGGCTACGCCAGGAAGGTCTTCGAGATTGAGATGAACTCGGCGGTGGATAACCCGCTGGTCTTTGTCGGCCAAGACGGCCAACCCGACCAGGTGCTGAGCGGCGGCAACTTCCACGGGCAGCCGCTGGCCTTTGCCCTGGACTTCCTCGCCATCTCGGTCTCGACGCTGGCCGGCATCAGCGAGCGCCGCATCGAACGGCTGGTGAATCCCGCGCTGAGCGAGGGGCTGCCGCCATTTCTGGCTCCCTCGGCGGGGCTGATGTCCGGCTTTATGATGCCGCAGGTGACGGCCGCGGCCCTGGTAAGCGAGAACAAGGTGCTGGGCCATCCGGCGTCGGTGGATTCCATCACCACCAGCGGCAACAAGGAGGATTACGTCAGCATGGGCATGTGTGCCGCCCTGAAGCTGCGCCGGGTGCTGGCCAACGTGCGCAACGTGCTGGCCATTGAGGCTCTGGCCGCCGCCCAGGCCGTGGATCTGCTCGCGCCGTTGCTGCCCAGCCCTCCGGCACAGCAGGCGGTGCGCGAGGTGCGCCAGGTCTCTCCCATGTACAAAGAGGACCGCTCGATCGCCCGCGACATCCGCGATGTGGCCGAGGTGATCCGCGCCGGCAAGATCGCCGCCGTGTTGGAGTAGTCACAGCCGGATACGGGATTCGGGATGACCGGGGCGGTGAAGTATGGAAATCCAGAGCCGGGGAATCCACAGACCTGCTAAGTCTATGAATGAAAATGGCTTACAGGATCGGACTTTTGGCGTCCTGATTGCACACTAAGGTGGCATTCCTGGTCACACCGCTTCTGCCGCTGCGATAGCAGTGTGCGTGGCGGGTGGCCCCTACGCGGCCGGGAGAGCTTTCGAGCCATCCGGCGGCCTGCAAAATTCGCTCATCCAGTCAGGGATTAGTCTGCACGGAGCCAGTCAAAAGCTGGCTCAATTTTTTTGACTGGGAGGCAATTTCTCGCTTGCTGAGGGCTGATTTGAGGGGCTGCTACTCGTCAAGTGGGGGTTTTTGCAATCACAAGGAACCAGGGTGGTTAATAGCAAAAGGCCAATTCCCGGCATCCGCGTTTCTCCGTATTTTCGCCTGTTATCTTCGGGTTTCTTAGGGTTTAATCCATTTATTACAGAAGTTTGTCCTATTTTCCAGTTGACACCCAAGCACAAATCCCGCAAATTACAAGCTGTCACCCGGTAACCAGCTGGATGCTTGTCAGTTGGGGTTCGGAGGACGGGAGTTGGCCCCCGCTCTGGCGGCTCCGCACAATACGAATGGCTGCTACGACTCTTGCACCCGTGGATTCACGGGAAGTGGTCCGTTGCGATCAATGCCACCTGGTCCAGTTCCGGACCACGAATAACTATTGCCGCCGCTGCAAAACGTCTCTGGATGAAGTGCCGGAGCCGGAGCCGGTTGCGGTTGCCGCTCCGCCAGACAACCTGGAGACGATGCCCAGCCGTCAGCTTCCGGTGGCCGCCGCCATCCGTGCGCTGCGCCTGCGCGCCGGGCTCAGCCAGCGTCAACTGGCGCTGCGCATGAACGTGCCGCGCACCTACGTCAGCAAGATTGAGAACGAGAAGGCCTGCCCGACCCTGGGCTCCATGGAACGGCTGGCCACGGCGCTGCATGTGCGCGTCTGCGACCTGCTGACCACGGGCCACACGCTCGAGGACGACATCCGCGAACTCAGCCAGGACGAGTTCATCGCCGAGCTGATTCCCTACATGAAGAAGCTGAACGGGGTGCAGTGGATGAGCGTGCTGAACCAGGTTCGGGAGCTGATGGCGATGCCGCGGCGCATGGCCTAGCCTTCCAAGGCTCAGGCTTGGCTCCGGGCAACTCCTCTTCTCTGTTCAGTCCGGCCAGGGCCGGTGCGCCATTACGGTGCGCCGGCCCGCTCCCGCCACAATCCCCGGCCGGAAGAAGCCATTCGAAGTTCCTTTTGCAGCCGCAGCAACGGCGCCGCGGCGCTGGCACCAACGGCCTTCCCCCGGGCCCTGTTCGCGTTGCAACTTGCCACGGCCTATGCTAGCTTCAAAGTACTGATTTCCGAGGCATTGCTTTGCATAACAAGGTCCCGAACGGGCTGACGCGCAAGCAAGTAGAGCTGTACGCCAAGCTTGACCCAGATCGGCTCCCCAGGCATATCGCTATCATCATGGACGGCAACGGACGCTGGGCTCGCCGGCGTCACCTGCCGCGCATCGCCGGGCACAAACGCGGCGTCGAGGCCGTGCGCGACATCATCACCCTGGGCGCGCGCCTGCATCTGCCGGCCATGACCCTGTACGCCTTCAGCGCGGAGAACTGGAAGCGCCCCAAGACCGAGACCAGCTTCCTGATGCAGTTGCTGCGCACCTACCTGAAAAACGAAGTGCCGCTGATGAACGAGAACAACATTCGGCTGCGCTACATCGGCCGCATCCACGAGCTGCCGGAGCTGGTGCAGGAGCGCATGCGCTGGGCCACCGAGCAGACGGCGAACAATACCGGCATGATCATGTCCCTGGCGCTGAACTACGGAGCACGCGCCGAGCTGGTGGACGCCTTCCGGGCCATTGTGTGTGCCGCCCAGAAAAACGGTGGTCTGGATAAGCTGGAGATTACCGAGGAGATGGTCAGTCGGAATCTGTATTCGCCCGAACTGCCCGACCCGGATATGGTCATCCGCACCAGCGGCGAGATGCGGTTGTCAAACTTCCTGCTGTGGCAACTGGCTTACACCGAGATCTACGTGACGCAGACCCTGTGGCCGGACTTTGACGGCAACCACCTGCTGGAAGCCATCGCCGACTTCCAGCGCCGCGAGCGCCGCTACGGCGCCGTGGGCGAAGCCGTTTAACCCTTCCACTTTGCACCCCGCCGCATTGCGGCCAGCCCCTCCGAGGAGAATCCATGAAACGCATTCTTACCGCACTGGTTCTGATTCCCCTGGTGCTGCTGGCCGTCTTCCGCGCGCCGCTGTGGCTGTTTCTGCTGGTGGTGGTGGTGGTTGCCCTGGGAGCGTTGAGCGAATACCTGACCATCACCGCGGCCTATAACCTCGAGCCATTTCGCCTGCTGGCCTACATGCACACGGCGTCGTTGTTCGTGATTTACTACGGAGCGCAGCGCTATGGCGGAGTGGCTCTGCTGGCGGGCGTGCTGCTGTTGCTGCTGTTCGGACCCTTCCTGATGATGACGACCGCGCTGGGCCGGGAGAACCTGAAGACGGCCGTGCCTTCGGCCGCCATGAGCCAGTTGGGCGTGGCCTACATTGGCATGCCCCTGCTGCTGCTGGTGATGCTGCGTGAAAGCCATCGTGGCTGGGTGTATGTGCTGTTTATCTTTTTTGCCGTGTGGGTGGGTGACACGGCCGCCATGTACGTGGGCAAGAGCA
>CAVRDQ010000090.1:0-13874 GCA_963719655.1 uncultured Acidobacteriota bacterium
GAAACGGGGCGTCGCGCTGGCCGACTTTGTCGAGATCCTGGATCACGACTACGCGGGTCACGAAGACCTGCGGCAGGCGGCATTGAACAAAACGCCGAAGTACGGCAATGACGACGATGAGGCCGACGAGGTGATGGTGCGGGCGTTCGCCGCGTGTTTCGAGGAACTCGATGGCCGGCCTAACTCCAAAGGGGGTGCGTACCGGTTAGGTCGAGATGTGCCCACGACCTGTCACGTCTATTTCGGCACGGTGACCGGCGCCGTGCCCGACGGCGGGCAGAGGCCGGCTTGCCACTCTCCGAGAGAATGGCGCCGGTGCAAGGCGCAGGCCGGAATAGCCACGGCCCGACGGCCGTCGTGCGTTCGGCGGCCAATACGATGCAACTCAAGACGGGGGGCGCACTGTTGAATATGAAGTTCTCGCCCGAGTTGCTGCGCGGATGAGAAGGGCATCGATCGCCTTGCGCAGCTCGTGCGGGGCTATTTCAAGATGGATGGCCACCACGTACAGTTCAACGTTGTGCGGGCCGAGACTCTGCGAGCGCACAGGCCTCTCCGGAGTCCCATCGCGACCTGATCATCCGCGTGGCCGGTTACAGCGACTACTTCTGCGATCTGTACGCTACAGCTCCAAGAGGAAATCATCGCCCGCACGGAACACGACGAGTTTTCAGGGCAAGAGGCCGCCCGCGGCTGCCGCCAACCGTTGAACCAGGAGCACCCGATGGAATCCCACACACTCCCCCTTTTGGTTCTTGTCGCGCGTTGTTGCTCCAAAGTCTGGCGACTGCAGCCAGCAGGCCAATGTTCTGTTCATCGCGGTGGACGATCTGCGCTGCGAACTGGGCTGCTATGGCGTGAAGGAAATCAAGTCGCCCAATATTGACCGCTCTTTAGCTGCGCGGGGTTGTGTTCGACCACGCGTATTGTCAACAGGCTGTATGCAACCCGTCACACAGTCTGCTGACAGGACTGCGGCCCGATCCGATCCGGGTATGGGACCTGGTCACCACATGCGCAAGCAGGTTCCCGACGTCGTCACGTTGCCTCAGTACTTCAAGCAAAATGGCTACTACACTGTGGGCATGGGCAAGATTTTCCACAACGCCTTACCGACCTCGCTCGTGGTCAGTTCCCCAGGCGGCCCACTATTGCCCCCACCTTCGAATACAGCGAGGAGGTGTTGAAGCAACTAAATCAAGCACACAACAGCGGCGGGATGACTGAGCAGGAGATCGCCAATCGCATCCGCGGCCCGGCAACGATGCGTCGATGTTCCGGATAACCAACGCTATGACGGCGCCCTGGGCGATCTGGCCCTTAAAGAACTGCGCAAGGCGGCCGCGCAGAAGGCTCCCTTTTTCCTCGCGGTCGGTTTCATTCGCCCACATTTGCCGTTCACTCCGCCGAAGGAGTATTGGGATCTCTATGATCCTGCGAACCTTCCCTTGGCCCCTAACGGCTATCTGCCGGCGGGGGATGCCGGCCGTGGCCTTTGGCGGAACAGTCCATGGGAGGAATGTACGAACTGCGAGATTGCATGGATTTCAGAGACACCAGCCCTTTCGTGGGTTCGCTGCCGGAAGTATCGCGCAGCGGCGGCTGAAGCATGGTTATTATGCGTCGGTCAGTTTCACGGACGTCCAGGTGGGACGACTGCTCGATGAAGCCGATCGGCTCGGATTAGGCGAAAACACCATCATCATCCTCTGGGGTGATCACGGTTGGAAGCTAGGTGAACACAATGGCTGGTGCAAACAGACCAACTTCGATGTCGATACGCGGGCGCCGCTGATGATCTATGCGACCGGCGTCAAGGCCAACGGGCAGCGATCCGGTACTTCCTGGTGGAGTTCGTCGATATTTACCCGACACTCTGCGAGCTCGCCGCATTGCCCGTGCCGCAAACACTTCAAGGCTTGAGTCTGGTGCCCCTTCTGGCCGATCCCGCCGCGAAGCTGAAGGACGCCGCGTTCAGCCAGTTCCCACGCCGACACGAAGGCCACGACTACATGGGCTACGCCCTTTGCACCGAACGCTATCGCTACATCGAATGGGTCAGCCGCGAGACGGGACAAGTGGCCGCAGCGGAGCTTTATGATCACCAACGACCCCCGGCGAGAACGCCTGAACATCGCCATGCAACCGGGCGTCGTCGGGGCGCGACGTGACCTCAGCGAACGACTTTGGAAAGGCTTTGTCAAACCACCGCCCCTACGGGACCCGGGAATAAGCCAGCGGATGGCTCCCGCGGCGCGGTTGAGGATCTACCCCCTCGCCGAACTCTATGACGATACCGGCGACCCAAAGGAGTAATCTTCACGTCGGCCCAGCCTCTCCCCGGGAAGCCGACGTGAACTCCGTTCGTGCCAGCTGGAACGGCTGACGGCGATCGGGCCGCCGAAATGAAGGAAGGAGTTGAAATGGGTTCGATGGCAGATGACTTTGGCCTTTCCGCTCACCGCGCATGCCGGCCCGCGCCGCTTCCGGTTTCGACGTGCCTCCTCATGATCGTGCTGATGCCGGTTCAACTTCTTGCACAAGGCAGCAAGGCCGATTATGAGCGGGCCATGAGTCTCAGCAAGCGGACGGAGGACCTCGTTGATCGGGATCGCGTCAAATCGCATTGGCTGGCGGGCAACAACACGTTCTGGTATCGCGTGCAGACCGGCCCCAAGCAGCAAGAGGTGCTGTTGGTCGACGCGGTGCGAGGGACTGGCCAGGCCGGATCGGAGGCGGCTAGGTTCCGATGGACATGAATAGCGTTCTTGACATGTTCACGATCGGCATTGGGCCGTCCGCTCCATACCGTTGGCCCGATGCGCGGCACGACGTTTTGCCATGCATTTGAATTCCTCGGGCTGCCGGGCGGCCGGGCCCCTGAAGGTCGAGTTGTTTGGCTCGTTGGGGCTTACCGGGCCGGGGCACGGAACAGACCGCGCGATTCTTCTGGGCCTGGAGGGGGAGAGCCCGGAGGATCTCGATGTGGGGCAACTCCCCCAGCGGGTGGCGGCAATTCAGGCCAATCGCCGCATACGACTGCCGCACGGGAACGAGCCTGGCCTTCGATCCGGCCAACGCCCTGGTCTTTCACAAAGGCGACCTTGCCGCTGCACCCCAATGGCATGCGATTTTGGGCCTGGGATCACAAGGGCAACCAGATCGCGGTGAGGGAATATTACTCGATTGGCGGGGGATTCATCGTAACAGCAGATGATGCCGCCATCGCCGTAACCAAGCCAAACACGGAAGGCTATGCCTTCCCGCAGCAACTCCTCGCCCACTGTCATGCGACCGGATCTTCCATCAGCCGGGCCGTGCTGGAGCACGAAATGGCCCAACGGCCTGAACGCGAAATTCTCGCACGGCTTGCACGGATCTGGGGGACGATGCAGGATTGCGTTGCCCGAGGGTGCCAGGAGTCGGGCGTTTTGCCGGGCGGCCTGCAGGTTGCAGCGCCGGGCACCGCTGCTTTATCGGGAACTCCTCAAGCGGCCTGAACGATCCCTGAGCGACCCGCTGACCGTCCTGGATTGGTACCGGGCCACGCAGGATGCGCCGAAGAAGATTCAGATCTCGCGGGCGGATGTGGCGTCGGCCATCCTGGACGCGGTGGAGAAGCGGCTATGGGTGGGTGAGGCTCCGACGATAGAGGCGGAGTAGGCGGCAGGGAAACGGCTGCAAAACAGCGCATAATATGCATATATCTGAATTTCTATGCATATTTTGCCGGTTGTTTGGCGCCAGGGGAAATCGCTGATAGAATTAATAAAATCCACTCCCCCGAGGATGCGATGCAAGCACTCCTTGCGCTGGAAGACGGCAAAGTCTTTCGCGGCAAAGGCTACGGCGCACGCCTGGAACGTACCGGCGAAGTCGTTTTCAATACCTCCATTACCGGCTACCAGGAAATTTTCACCGACCCCTCCTATGCCGGGCAAATCGTCGTCCTCACTAACCCGGAAATCGGAAACTACGGCACCAACCCCGATGACGAAGAGGCCACGCGGCCTTACATCGAGGGACTGGTGGTGCGCGAGTTCTCGCCCTACGCCAGCAACTATCGCAGCCAGCAGGTGACTGACGAGTATCTGGAGCGCCACAAGGTTCCGGTGATCAGCGACATTGACACCCGCGCCCTGGTGCGGCACCTGCGCGACCGCGGCGTCATGCGCGGCGTGCTCAGCACTTTGGAGAGCGATCCGGAGAAGCTGATTGCGCAGGCCAAGGCCACTCCGACGATTGACGGGCTCGACCTGGCGAAGGAGGTCAGCTGCAAGACCAGCTACCAGTGGACCAAGGGCGACGTCGAGGAGCGGCTGATTGAAGTTCCGCATGAGGCGGCGCGGCTGACGGTGGTGACCACAGAGTCGGCGGCAAAGCACAAGTCGCCGGAGCGCAAGAAGGTGGTCGCCTACGATTACGGCATCAAGCACAACATCCTGCGGCGGCTGGTTTCCAGCGGCTGCGATGTGACGGTGGTGCCGGCGCAGACCCTGCCGGAGGACGTGCTCGCACTGCAACCGGACGGCATCTTCCTGTCGAACGGGCCCGGAGATCCGGAGGCCGTTGTGTACGCGCAGAAGGCGATCCGGAAGCTGATGGGCCGCGTTCCGATCTTCGGCATCTGCCTGGGACATCAACTCACCGGGCTGGCCCTGGGCGGAAAGACCTACAAACTCAAGTTCGGCCACCATGGCGGCAATCATCCGGTGAAGCAGCTTAAGACCGGAAAGATTGAGATTACGGCGCACAACCACAACTACGCGGTGGATCCCAATTCGCTGAACCAGAGCGAGGTGGAACTGACGCACGTGGACCTGAACGACAACACTCTGGAAGGCCTGCGCCATCGCACGATGCCGCTGTTCAGCGTGCAGTATCACCCCGAGGCGTCACCCGGGCCGCACGATTCGCACTACCTGTTTGGAGACTTTGTGAAGATGATGAACGATTGGAGAGGTTAGTGCGCAAAGCAGTTTTTGGAACACTGATTCTAATGGCGGCCGCGGCCGTGGCACAGATGCCGCCGTCGCATGGAACTTCGCAGGGGGCTCCGCAGGGCGTTATGCCCAGCAGCCGCACGGACTTTGCGCAGATGTGCGGCATCCAGGACCCGTCGGTGGAAGCCTCGCGAAGGCTGACGCGCTCGGCCGAGGGTGTGTGGAAGGTGGTCACCAGCGACGCGCGGCCCCTGCCCACTGACCGCGGTGTGGCTCGCGTGTGGCACCAGGGCAACTGGATGGTGGACCTGCATGATTCTCCGTCGGCCGGCATGAACGTGACGCAGATGCACACTGGGCAGATGTGCTTCGATCCCGGCGGGCGCGCCATTGGGCTGATTGACCGCTACATGGACATGGAAGCCTGCGGCTGCATGCGTTACACCGTGCTGCACTTTGATCTGGAGTCGGGCCGCGTGATGCGCCGCGAGCAGAAATTTATGGGTGTACAGAGCGGCGCGGAGATGGCGGAGCCGGAGTCGGCAAAAGGTTTCCCGGCGGTTTGGCCGTACCGTCACCTGGAGAAGTTGCCGTTCTTCACATTGATTCAGCAGTAAGGATTCAGCAGTAAGAGCGCACTTATAACGATGGGAAGACGAACATAGATGCCACGCCGCACGGACATTTCGAAGATTCTGATTCTTGGCTCGGGACCGATCGTCATCGGCCAGTCGGCGGAGTTTGACTACTCCGGCACGCAGGCCTGTAAGGCTCTCAAGGCGGAGGGCTTTGAGGTGGTGCTGGTGAACTCCAACCCGGCCACCATCATGACCGATCCGGAGATGGCCGACCGCACTTACGTTGAGCCGCTGACGCGCACCTACGTGGAGGAGATCATCCGCCGCGAGGTGGAGCTGGGCGTGGGCAAGGGCATGGCCGTGCTGCCCACCGTGGGCGGACAGACGGCGCTGAACCTGGCCGTGGAACTGGCCGACAGCGGCGTGCTGGAAAAGTACGGCGTCATGCTGATTGGCGCGCAACTGGAGGCCATCAAGAAGGCCGAAGACCGTCTGCTGTTCAAGGATGCGATGACGCGCATCGGGCTGGACGTGCCGCGCTCGGCGCTGGTCAACAATCTGAAGGACGGCATGGACTTTGCCGCCAAGATCGGCTTTCCGCTGGTGCTGCGGCCGTCGTTTACCCTGGGCGGATCGGGCGGCGGCATCGCCTACAACCGCGAAGAGCTGATGGATCTGCTGGCCCGCGGAATTGACCTGAGCCCGGTGCACGAAGTGTTGCTGGAAGAGAGCGTGCTGGGCTGGAAGGAATACGAGCTGGAGGTGATGCGCGACCTGAAGGACAACGTCATCATCGTCTGCTCGATTGAAAACTTCGACCCCATGGGCGTGCACACCGGCGACTCCATTACGGTTGCGCCGGCGCAGACCCTGAGCGACCGCGAGTACCAGCGCATGCGGGATGCCGCCATCCTGGTGATGCGCGAGATTGGAGTGGAGACCGGCGGCAGCAACGTGCAGTTTGCCGTGGACCCCACCAGCGGACGCCAGATCGTCATCGAGATGAACCCGCGCGTCTCGCGCAGCTCGGCCCTGGCCAGCAAGGCAACGGGCTTCCCGATTGCGAAGATCGCGGCGCGGTTGGCCGTGGGCTACACGCTCGACGAGATTACGAACGACATCACGCAGAAGACTCCCGCCTGCTTTGAGCCGACGCTGGATTACGTAGTGACGAAGGTTCCCAAGTGGCAGTTTGAAAAGTTCCCCGGCGCGGATGAGAGCCTGGGGCCGCAGATGAAGTCGGTGGGCGAGGTGATGGCCATTGGCCGCACCTTCAAGGAATCGCTGCTGAAGGCCGTGCGCTCGCAGGAGACCGGCAAGAGGCTGGAGTCCGAGGCCATCGAGCCGAAGATCATCACCAAGCGCCTGGTCTCGCCGCACCCAGAGCGCCTGCAGTATGTGCGTTACGCGCTGGCCCAGGGCTGGACGGTGCCGCACGTGGCGAAGCTGACCGGCATGGACCCGTGGTTCCTGTATCAGCTCAAGGAGATCAGCGACGAGCTGGCCGAACTGGGGAAGACGACGCTCGAGGCGGTGACGCCGGAGGCCTTGCGCGAGGCCAAGCGCAAGGGCATCAGCGACGCGCGTTTGAGCGAGCTATGGGAGCTGCCTGGCCGCGAAGGCGCCATCAAGGTTTACGAGAAACGAAAAGGGCTGGGCATCACTCCGGTGTACAAGCGCGTGGACACCTGCGCCGCCGAGTTCGAGAGCTTTACGCCGTACATGTATTCGACCTTTGAGGATGAGGACGAGGCCAAGCCCACGGCGAAACGCAAGGTCATCATCCTTGGCTCGGGGCCGAACCGCATCGGGCAGGGCATCGAGTTCGACTACTGCTGCTGCCACGCGGCCTTTGCTCTGCGCGACGACGGCATTGAGACCATCATGGTCAACTGCAATCCGGAGACGGTGAGCACCGACTATGACACCAGCGACCGCCTGTACTTTGAGCCGCTGACCTTCGAAGACGTGATGGCCATCTACAATCACGAGTCGAAGGGTACGGACGAGATTGGCGTGATTGTGCAGTTCGGCGGACAGACTCCGCTGAACCTGGCACTGCCGCTGAAGCGCAACGGTGTGAAGATCATCGGTACTTCGCCGGAGTCCATTGACCTGGCCGAGGACCGCAAGCGCTTTGAAGCCCTGCTCAATGAGTTGGGGATTCCGCAGTCACCCGGCGGCATGGCCAGCAGCGTGGACGAGGCGCTGGCCGCGGCCGAGAAGGTTGGCTATCCGGTGCTGGTGCGCCCCAGCTATGTGCTGGGCGGACGCGCCATGGTGATCGCATACGACGCAAAGGGCGTGAAGGAATACATGGGCCAGGCCGTCGAGTATTCGCAGGACCGGCCCATCCTGATTGATCACTTCCTCGAAGCCGCGACCGAGGTGGACGTGGACGCGCTGAGCGATGGCAAGGACGTGGTCATCGCCGGCATCATGGAGCACATCGAAGAGGCGGGCATTCACTCCGGCGACTCATCGTGCGTGCTGCCCAGCGTGGACCTGTCGCCCGATGTGCTGAAGACCATCCGCGAGTATACGCACAAGCTGGCCAAGGCACTCAACGTCATCGGGCTGATGAACATTCAGTACGCGGTGCAGCGCGGCAAGGTGTACGTCATCGAAGTGAACCCGCGTGCCTCGCGCACGGTGCCGTACGTCAGCAAGGCGACGGGCGTGCCATGCGCCAAGATTGCGGCGCGCATGATGACCGGCCGCAAGCTGCGGGAGTTCCTGCCGGAAAACATTGACGGCAAGAGCGACCTGAACACAGGCGATTATTTCTTCGTCAAGTCGCCGGTCTTCCCGTGGAACAAGTTCCCCGGTGTGGACACCGTGCTGGGTCCGGAGATGCGCTCGACGGGCGAGGTGATGGGCGTGGCCGATAACTTCGGCGAAGCCTTTGCCAAGGCGCAGCTCGCCGCCGGACAGGCATTGCCCTCAAAGGGGACGGTCTTCATCAGTGTGAATGAACGCGACAAACCGCAGGTGGCCGAAGTGGCGCGCATGTTCGTGGACATGGGCTTCAAGCTGGTTGCCACGCACGGCACGGCCGAGGCGCTGGAAGAGGCCGGTATGCGCGTGGAGCGCGTCTACAAGGTGAAGGAAGGCCGCCCGAACGTGGTGGACCTCATCAAGGGCGACCGCATCCAGCTCATCATCAACACTCCACAGGCGCGCGGAGAGCCCTGGTTTGACGAGAAGGCGATCCGGCGGGCGGCCATCACGGCGCGCATTCCCACCATCACCACGCTGTCGGCGGCGCGGGCCGTGATTGAGGCGATTCCCGTGCTCCAGGCCGGTGAGGTGAGCGTACTGAACCTGCAGGAGCTGCACGCAGCGCACAGCACGGTAAAGGCCGCGGCGGCAAAGGAGTAGAGAGATCATGGTTCGAGGAATGAAGATTGTTGCGATGATGATTGTTGGGACGAAGACGCGTACAAGCCGCTTAGTTCTGAGCCTGGCCATGGCCGCGCTGCTGCTGATGCTTCTGCCTGCCGCGGGCAGGGCGCAGCAGGCCGCGCCGCTGCATCCCGACAGCGTGGATGGCGTTGCGGAAGTGTCACTGCCCAACGGGCTGGCGTACTGGGATCTGCGCGTGGGAACCGGCGCGGTGGCGAAGAAGGGAAGCAAGCTCAAGGTGCACTACACGGGCTGGCTGCTGGAGCAGGGCTCGAAGTTTGACAGCTCCTACGACCGCAACAAGCCTCTGGAGTTCACGGTCGGCGCCGGCGATGTCATCCGAGGCTGGGAGATCGGCGTGGTGGGCATGAAGGTGGGCGGCAAGCGCCAGCTGCGCATTCCGCCCGAGCTCGCTTATGGCTATCGCGGCCAGCCGCCGGACATTCCGCGAAACGCGTACCTGCTCTTCGACGTGGAGCTGCTCGAGGCCAACTAGCGCTCAACATTGAGCCAACAAGAAACAGCGCATCCTGATTGGGTGCGCTGTTCTTTTGTGCGGAATAGTTTGTGTGCGACCTCTACGGCAGCAGCGGCCGGTGGATGAATCCCTGGACCTTCCATGGAATGAAGTAGGCAGCCGAAGTGGTGGCCAGCACCAGCGATCGGCCCGCGTCAAAGGCCAGGCCGACGAGCGACGGGCCGGCGATGATGTGGGTGGCCTGCTTTTGCGGAGCGATGCGCACGATTCCGCGGCGCCCCTGCCAGCAGGCAACGACGTAGAGGTTGCCCGCATCATCAAAGGCCATGCCCTGCGGCCGCCCCAGGTGCTCGAACCAACGAGTGACCATGCCCTGCGGAGTGATCTCGTAAACGCAATCATTGGAGGACGTCGAGGGAGCGGTGACGTAGAGGTTGCGATTGGGCGAAAAGGCCAGGTGATAGGCGGCGACGCTGGGCTCCAGGGTAGCAAAGACGAAGATCTCCTTACTGGGCGCGATCTTGAAGATGGTGCCGCTGCGATCACCGACGTAAAGGTTACCGGAGGCGTCAAAGGCCATGCCGGTAGCCACGCCCATGCCCTCGGCGTACGGTCCAAGCTCACCGCTGGGAGTCAGGCGATAGACGGCTCCATCATGGCGTGAGGAGATGTAGAGATTGCCGGCGGCATCGAGCGCCAGCGCCGTAGGGTTCATAACCTCGGCGACCAATGGATGCACGATGCTGGAGTCGTCAATGCGATAGAGCGATGTAGGCACGCTCTGGCCGCGGCCACCGGAAAACGTGATGTAGATATTCGAGAGCTCATCCACGGCGGGGTTGGCCACCGGGTGCAGTTCCTCGCCAAGCAGAGTGGCCACCGTAACCGGCACGTTCACTGAACCATGCGCGGTGGCGATGGTCATGGTGTCGGCTCCGGAGGCTGCGTCCGGTACCTGCACCACGAGCCGCGTGGGCGAGGCGAAGACCAGGTTGGCGATGGCAGTGCCAAAGACAACGCGGGTGCTTTCATGCACGGAGTTCAGCAGCGCGCGGCCATGCACCACCATCTCGCCGCCAGGCAGGGCGAATGCGGGTTCCACGGACGAGACAACGGGAGCTTCAGGGCTAACACTCATGATGACCTTTATACCGCATTGGCAAAACACAACGGTTCAACTACTAGCTTAAGATGCCGGTGCGCAGAATGAGTTGCAGAACGATCAGGCCATACAGTCCTGCGCCAAGATCGTCCACCACAATGCCGACGCCTTCCGGACGCAGACGCTCGAGCCAGCGAATGGGCGGCGGCTTCAAGATATCAAAGGCGCGAAAGAGAATGAAGCCCGCGATCTGCGCCTTCCAGGTGATGGGCGCGGCGACCAAGGTGAGCATCTGCCCGGCCACCTCATCAATCACCACGTGCGAGGGATCGTCGCGATGGCAGGCGCGCGCCGTAAGCGTGGCTGCGGGGATTCCAATGGCCGTGGCCAGCGCGCAGTAGAGCAGCGCTCCGGGGATGTGCATCGCCTCCGGCAGGTGGCGCGCAATCAGCATCCAGCTCAGCATGGCCGCGGCCGAGCCCCACGTGCCGGGTCCGGGCTTGAGCGCGCCAAAGCCGAAGAACGTGGAGATGGTCCACGCCCAGTAGGGCCGCGTCGGCCGCACGGAGCCCTTCTTGGTGTGCGCGGGTGGCTCAGTTTGGCTTGCGGACATCGCTCTCTCCGTGGGTTGAGGGATTACTGCGTGCGCTGCCTTCGCCGCTCGCGTGCCGGCGCCCGTCGGTGTACTCGGCTTCGCCGCCGCTCTCCGGATCGTTGACCGGCGTGGAGATGACATAGCCGCCGCTGATCCATTTGCCAAGGTCAATCACACGGCAGCGGTCGCTGCAAAAAGGGAAGAGCTCGTCCTTGGCCAGCACAAGCTGGCGGCAGGTGGGACAACGCAGCGCGATGGTTTTCTTCTTCGCCATAATTTTCTATAACAGTCGGGCCACCAGGTCGTAGTCGTGCGCCTCTTCGACGATGGCGCGGTGAAAGGTGCCGACTCTTGGATTCGTGAGCTCACCGAAATCATTGATGAAAACCTTGCCGTCAATCTCCGGAGCATGCGCCATGGTGCGCGCCTCCCACAGCAGGTCAGTCTCCTCGCTGGGGCCTTCGAGGACAACTTCAATCTCGCGGCCAATCCACTGCTTGCGCAAACGGCGGCTGATCTTCTTCTGCAACTGCATCAGCTTGCGGCGGCGGCGTTCAATGGTGCGCGCGGGAACCTTTTCGTCCAGCAGATATGCCGGCGAGCCATTTTCGTCGGAATAAGAGAATACGCCCATCCAGTCGAATTCGGCTGCCTCCACAAAGTCGCAGAGCTGCTGGAAGTCTTCCTCCGTTTCTCCGGGGAAGCCGACGATGAACGAAGTGCGCAAGGTGACGCCCGGAACCTCCCGGCGAATCTTCGCCAGCAGCTTGAGGAAAATCTCCGCCGAGCCGCCGCGCTTCATGCGCTTGAGCACCGCGGGCGCAGCGTGTTGCAGGGGCACGTCAATGTACGGGCACAGCTTTCCGTGCTGCGCCAGCACCTGAAGCAATCGCGGCGTGATCTTGTTGGGATAGGCGTAGAGGAAGCGTACCCAGCGCAGCTTCTCCACACCGGCCAGGGCCTCCAGAAGACTCGCCAATCCATCCTGGATGCCGAGGTCTTCGCCGTAGCAGGTTGTGTCCTGGCCGATGAGGTTGATCTCGCGCACTCCCTGCTCGGCCAGGCGCGTTGCCTCGGCCACCACGCTGGCAATGGGGCGCGAGCGGAACTTGCCGCGCAGCTGCGGAATGATGCAGAAGGAGCAGGGATGGTCGCAGCCTTCGGCGATCTTGATGTAGGCCGAGTGTTTGGCCGTGGCCAACAGGCGCGGAGTGTTCTCGTCGTAGAGATAGGTCGGCAGGGCAGCGGTTGCGCCATCCCAGCCATCGCGGGCGAAGCGTCCGGCTTTTTCGCGGGCATTGCCCTCCGGGCGCGAGGGCTGCGCGATGCCACTCTTGAGCTGCTGCGAGGCGCTCGAGTGCGTGTGTGCTCCGCTCCCGGTGAGGATGTTGAATGGCGACGCCGTCTCGACGGCTGGTGCCATGCCTGCGGCAGCAAGAATGTCCGCCAGCTCGCCGGTGCCGATGACGGCGTCAATCTCCGGAATATTCTTCTGAATCTCTTCGCGGTAACGCTCGACCAGGCAGCCGGCGACGATGAGCTTCTTGGCGCGGCCTTCGGTCTTGTGGCGCACCATTTCCAGGATCGTATCCACCGACTCCTGCTTGGCCGTGTCAATGAAGGAGCAGGTGTTGACGACGATGATGTCGGCATCTTCGGCGCGGGAGGTGATGCTTGCTCCACCGGCGGAGAGCATGCCCATCATGACTTCGCTGTCCACCAGGTTCTTAGGACAGCCCAGGCTGACAAAGCCCACGCGCGGCGCGGCCTTGGAGGTGGGAGGAACTGAGGGTTTGGCGGAGCGCTTGATGGACATCACTGCCTTCATTCTACCAGCCATGGGCCGGACGTGGCTCTAACTGCGCGTCAGCAGCAGCACGCCCAGGCAGACGAAGATGGTGGCGATCCAGCGGCGGCGGTCCACGTTCTCATGAAGAAAAAGCTTTGCGCCCAGGGCGTTGGTGACGAAGGTCAGCGCGGCGGAGGCCGGCCCCATCAGTGTCAGGTCCGCCCAGCTGAGGCCGACGAGGTTGCTGAAGAAGGCGACGGCCATGAAGAAGACTCCGCAAAACAGGGCGCTGCTGCCGAGCACGCGGCCGAGGACGGAGCGAATGCCATGCTGCTTGCGCAGTTCGCCAAGATCGCCAATGCGGCGCATGGCCAGGGCCAGGAAGACGTCTCCGGCGGCGGCGGCGCAGACAGTGATAGCGATGCAGGCCCAGGTGTACAGAACCCTCATTGGCCGTCCTCCGCATGGGAGTCGGCAGGGTGCTCGGTGCGCGATGGTCCGCCGGCGACCAGTCCCACGCCGCCCACAATGAGCGCGATGCCCAGCCAGCGCAGAGGACTGATGTGCTCGTGCAGCCAGAAGCGTCCGAGCAGGGCCATCACAACGTATCCAACGGCCGTGGCGGGCAGAACAAAAGTGAGATCGGCAAAGCTGAGCGCCGTCATGTAGCTCCACATAAAGCCCAGCAGGCAGAAGATGCCGACGAAGACCCAGGGGTTGAGCAGCGCGTGCAGCAGGTGCGGCAGGTGCTGCACGTCAATCGAGCCCACCTGCTTCATGCCGCGCGCCAGGAAGGTGTCTCCCGTGGCGCCGAAGGCGACGACGGCCAAAAGCACCAGGTATTTTCGCAGGGTCATCGCGCGCCTCTTTTTGAAATAGTATTGCGGATTACTTGCCCAGCGCCCATGAGCGCAATTCGCCGGTCTGGCGCAGCAGCTGCAACTGGGCGCGCAGGAACTCGAACTGGGTTTGCAGAAGGGTGAC
>CAVRDQ010000091.1:0-3019 GCA_963719655.1 uncultured Acidobacteriota bacterium
GTGCTGACCAGTTTTTACGGCATCCGAATCATTACCGGCGCGCTGATTACGCGCACGCCGCTCTCGAGCTGGTTCTTGATCTTCTCCATGTTCTTCTTCTTCAGCCTGGCGCTGGCCAAGCGCTACAGCGAACTGCGTCACGCCCACGAGCTGTTGGAGACCGGCAACAGCGGTCGCGGCTACCAGGCCGAGGATCAGCCGCTGCTGGCCATGATGGGCGTTGCCAGCGGCTTCGCGTCAATTATCGTCTTCAGCTTTTACACGCGCAGCCCGGAGGTCTCCGGTTTGTACCCGCACCCGTGGCCGCTGGGGCTGATCGCTCCGCTGCTGCTGTACTGGATGATGCGGGTTTGGCTGCGCGCCGGGCGCGGCGAGTTGCAGGAGGATCCGGTCACACTGGCGCTCAGAGACCCGATGAGTTATGCGGTAGGCGTGGCCTGCATCTTCTGCATCCTGCTAACGTTTGTTTTGCGGTGACTTTTCTAACGGCAATGCGAAAGCAAATGGAATTCCTGCATGGCAGGGAAGGACTCATACGGAATGAATAGCGGGAAGCACGAAGATCCGTCGCAGGACACGAGCTATCGCAGTTGGGGCAACTATCCACGGGCGGCGCACAAGAAAGTTCTGCGGCCGTCGTGGATGGATGAGATTACCGGCGCGACGCTCAGGGAGAATGCTCCGCTGCTGGCCTACGGGCTGGGGCGCAGCTACGGCGATAGTTGCCTGAACGATGGCGGCACGCTGCTGGACTGCCGCGGCCTGGAACGCATTCTTGAGTTCGACGTGGAGACGGGGAGGATCGTCTGCGAGGCCGGCGTTTCGCTGGGCGAGATTCTGCTGGTTGCGGTGCCGCGCGGCTGGTTTCTGCCGGTGACTCCGGGGACGAAGATTGTGACCCTGGCAGGCGCCATCGCCAACGACGTGCATGGCAAGAATCATCATGTGGAAGGCACCATCGGCTGCCATGTGGAGCGCTTTGAACTGGTGCGCTCGACGGGCGAGGCCGTGATCTGCTCGCGCACGGAAAACCCGGAGCTGTTTGCGGCGACCATCGGCGGCATGGGATTGACCGGCATCATTCCGTGGGCCGAGCTGCGGCTGAAGAAGATTGAAAGCTCGCTGATTGAGATGGACACCGTCGCCTTCAACACCTTTGAGGACTTCACCCGCCTGAGCAGCGACGAAGAAGGCGCACACTACGAGTACACCGTGGGCTGGGTGGACTGCCTGAGCGGACGCAAGACGCGCGGCATCTTCATGCGCGGCAATCACGCCACCACGGGCGGGCTCCATACGCATCCGGAAAAGATCAAGCTCAACGTGCCGTTCAACCTTCCGGGCTTTACGCTGAACCCGCTGACCATTCGCGCCTTCAATACTCTGTATTACGCCATGGGCAAGGCCAGGGGTGGGCACTCGCAGGTTCCGTACGATCCATTCTTCTATCCGCTGGACAAGGTGGACAACTGGAACCGCATCTACGGCGAGGGTGGATTCACGCAGTACCAATGCGTGGTGCCGGAGACGGAGGTCGCGGCTTTTCAGGAGATTCTTGAGCGCATTGCGCATTGCGGCCAGGGCTCGTTCCTCGGCGTCATCAAGAAGTTCGGTAACGTGCCTTCGCCGGGGATGATGAGTTTTCCGCGCCCGGGGCTGACGCTGGCGTTGGATTTTCCCTTCAGGGGCGAGAAGACGTTGCGGTTGTTCAGCGAACTGGACGAGGTGGTTGCCGCCGCAAAGGGCGCGCTCTACCCGGCCAAGGACCCGCGCATGAGTCCGCGCATGTTCCGGCTCAGCTATCCACGGCTGGAGGAGTTCCGCAAGTACGTTGACCCGGCACTGAGTTCCAGCTTCTGGCGGCGAGTAGCGGAGGTGGGGCGATGAGCGAAGGATTGATCATTCTGGGTGCGACCTCAAAGATTGCGCAGGAGGTGGGACGGGTTGCCGCACGCCATGGCCGCGAAGTGCTGCTGGTGGCGCGCAGCATGGAGCGTGCCGAGGCCATTGCCGGCGATCTGCGCGCGCGCGGCGCCTCCAAGGTCACGGTCATCGCCGCCAACCTGGCCGATATCAGCACGCATGCTTCGCTGTGGGAGCAGATTGAGGCTGACATGCCGGACGCCGGCGAAGTGTTACTCGCCTATGGCTCGCTCGGCGACCAGGAGCGCGCCAACCACGACATTGATTACACTCTGCGCGAGTTGAATACGAACTTCACCAGCGCGGTCAGCCTGCTCTCGCACGCGGCAGAGCAGTTCGAGGGCCGCAAGAAGGGCGTTCTGGCCGTGATCACCAGCGTGGCCGGCGACCGCGCGCGACGCTCGAACTATGTTTACGGCACGGCAAAGGGTGCGCTGACCCTGTTTGCGCAGGGACTTCGTGCGCGGCTGTTTACGAGCGGCGTAAGGGTGCTGACCATCAAGCCCGGTCCGGCGGATACTCCGATGACGGCGCACATGAAAAAAGGCCTGCTGATGGCGACTCCGCAGGCGGTGGCCGCGGCCATCTATCGCGAGATGGAAGACGGCACGGCGGACGTGATCTACGTGCCCGGCTACTGGTGGCTGATCATGGCCATCATCAAGGCCATCCCAGAGGGCGTGGCAAAGAAGTTGAAGTTTTAGGCGGCAACAAGGTTTAGTGAAAAGCCCATCCCGCGTGGATGGGCTTTTTCGTGCTGACAACAGGAGCGCTCAGGATTGCGGCGTGGGCTGCTGCGCGGTGCCCGGTTGTTCTGTGCCGCTCTGCGCCAATAGGCTGTGGATGGCTTCGATGAGCTTCTCGCCGCGAAGGGTTTTTGCAGGTAGCTGAGGTTGCCCGGAGGCAGCTTGTTGAAGACGCCAATCTCCTGGCTGAAGCCGCTGACGAGCACGATGGGCAACTGGGTTTGCTGCCGTAGAAGGGTTGCCAGCTCGAGGCCGTCCAGTTCCGGCATCAGGATGTCACTGACAAGAACGTGATGGCGAGCGGCGTCAGAAGCTCCAGGGCCTCCTGGCCATTGCGCGTTGCGTCCACG
>CAVRDQ010000092.1:0-16724 GCA_963719655.1 uncultured Acidobacteriota bacterium
CTGAACAGCTGGCTGTTATTTTCTGCCAGAGCTTCGGGCTGGTCCACGTTGAGATCCGGCGGTGGAGAATTGCTCCGCGCCCTTCGAGTAGGCGGCCCAGTTAAAGTGCAGAGTGATCCGGCCGAGGTCGCTGAACTTGAATCTTGTGGTCGGTGGCCGGAAGGGGTCGCGCAGTCCGACGTTATCAAGCGTCGCCTTGGCCATCGCCGTTTCCATGGTCATCACCGTGGCGGCCATCTTTTCGGCCTCCTCCGGCTGAGCTGCTGTGCGAGCTCGAACATCTCTTGTACGTGCTCCACGTACTCGACGCTGGCGCTGGCTGAGCGCTCTTCGGGTTTCAGATAGCGGTTGCCATCCGGCACTTCCCAGGCCTCCGGCCAAGAACTGCGCAATCACCCTCTGCGGGCCGGCGATCCTCCTGCCCGCGGACGATGGCGCAAGGGAAACCAACTCTCGCCCGGTTGTGCAGGTCGAGTATGAATCCGCTCCAGGTCCAGCGCGGCTGGCGAGTACCGGTGTCTAACAATCTTAAAATAGGGTTGCACGGGCTCGGGCGCCTCTAGCTCATCGGCTCATTTTTCATCGATGCAGCTGGCGTAGAACTCGTCTACGGACTGGGGTACGGAACCCTGCGAAAAGGGGGCGCGGCGCTCCTTTTGTGATCAGTTCAGGTGGTCCTCGTTGCTCTGACGGGCCCTGCCAGCGGCGGCTCCAGTGCTCTACGCCGGCCTGGATCGGGTTGGCTGCCCGCCAGGCGCCGTCGGCGAATAGGTAAAAGTCAAAGATAGGGCGCTGAATTAGCGGTTCATGTCGGTAATTTTCCGGACCCTTTCTGCGTGCGGCCAGCTGAGCCTGGGCCAGGGTACAGGTCACGGAACCTAGCGCCAGCAGCAGCGCGGCATAATGCGGCAATCGCTGCGGCGATCGCATTTGGTGGATCCTTTCGCGCCCGCTCCACGCCTTTGGCGGAGGAGCTGAAGAAATGGCCAGAATCTCCGCGCACCATGCGCCGCACACAATTCGACCATTGTCGGCTGATACGCAGTGTAGTCCCCAGCGGTTCCCGCGGCGAGCAGCGGCTGTGGAAGGAATGGCGATGTCGGCGCGAAAAAAAAGCGCGGAAAGTGATTCCGCGTCAAAGTTTTTACTTGTTTATGGCAGCTTAATCCCCATCGCGTGTAGTCCTCGTCCTCGCTCATGCCCGCGCTTTCCAGCTCTTCCACGCCGTGTAGGGACGGTTGTTGAAGCGTCGCCGGCGCAGCAGTAACTGCCCACAGGCCCACTCCAACGGCGGCCAACACGCCCACGGCCACGCTGACGGTGATGACGGATGTTCCGCCATCGGGCACGCGATGCGTCCGCCGCGAGCATCCGCGGCCTGGCATGCCAGCTCGCCGCGGAAGTGACCACCGCGTCATCGCCGCCACGCTCGATGGCGCGGTAGGCTTTGAGGAAGGTCTTGACCGAGGGCGCACGGGTTTTCCGCCGCCACGCACGATGGCGTGATCCACTCCGTCTTCCTTTTCGCGCTCCATGAGTTCTTCCAGGGCCGCGGCCAGCGAGGGGCGCACGCGAGGCCAGCCGAGCGGTAGGCCACGCGTCCTCGCTCTTGTCCACGATGAAAGATGCGTTGGGCAGAGCTCCGTACAGGCGACTGCACCTCGCCGCCAAGCTCATCCTGGTGGATGAGCTTGGCGGCGAGGTGCATCGCCTGTACGGAGCTCTGCCCAACGCATCTTTCATCGTGGACAAGAGCGGACGCGTGGCCTACCGCTCGCTGGCCTCGCATGCACCCTCGCTGGCCGCGGCCCTGGAAGAGCTGCTGGAGCGCGAAAAGGAAGACGGAGTGGATCACGCCATCGTGCATGGCGGCGAAGATTCCATTACGCCCTCGGTCAAGACCTTCCTCAACGCCTACCGCGCCATCGAGCGTGGCGGCTATGACGCGGTGGTCAACTTCCGCGGCGAGCTTGGCATGCCAGGCCGTGCGCTGCTGCGCGGCGGACGCATTGCGCGCCCCATGGCGGAGCATCCCGTCATCACCGTCAGCGTGGCCGTGGGCGTGCTGGCCGCCGTTGGAGTGGGCCTGTGGGCGGGTTACTCGCTGCGCCGGCGCCGCTTCAACAACCGTCCCTACACGGCGTGGAAGAAGCTGGAAAAGCGCGGCATGAGCGAGGACGAGGACTACACGGCGATGGGGATTTAAGCTGCCGATAAAGCAGTAAAAACTTTTGACGCGGAGATCACTCTCCGCGCTTTTCTTTCGCGCCCACATCGCGATTTCCTTCCACAGCCCGCTGCTCGCCGCGGGAACCGCCGGGGACTACACTGCGTATCAGCCGACAATGGTCGAATTGTGCGCCGCGCATGGTGCGCGGAGATTCTGGCCATTGTCTTCAGCTCCTCCCGCCAAAGGCGTGGAGCGGGCGCGAAAGGATCATCCAAAATGCGATTGCTGAAGCGATTGCCGCATTATGCCGCGCTGCTGCTGGCGCTAGGTTCCGTGACCTGTACCCTGGCCCAGGCTCAGCTGGCCGCGCAAAAGGGTCCGGAAATTACCGACATGAACCGCTCGGTAGACCCCTGCACGGACTTTTACGAATTCGCCAACGGCGCCTGGCGGGCGGCCAACCCAATCCCGGCCAGCATGCAGCGCTGGAGCCGCCGCTGGCAGGCCGGTGAGAGCAACAAGGACCACCTGAAGCTGATCGCCGAAGGAGACGCCGCGCTCACCAACCAGCCCGCGGGTTCCGTCCCCCAGCTGGTAGGCGACTTCTACGCCAGCTGCATGGATGAAAAATCCGCCAATCGGCTGGGCATCAAGCCCGTGCAGCCCTACTTCAAGAAGATTGACGCCATCGCCAGCCGCGTGGACCTGGAGCGGGTCATTCTGGACCTGCACAACCAGGCGGAGTTCGTTCCCTTCGCCATCGTCAGCGGGCAGGATAACCACCAGCCCACCGAGGTGATTGCGCAGTTCTACTCCGGAGGCCTGGGAATGCCGGATCGCGACTACTATCTGAAGCCCGAAGAGCGCTTTGCCGACGCCCGCGTCAAGTACGTGGAGCACGTGCAGAAGATGTTCGAGCTGGCCGGCCGCTCGCCGGAGGAGGCCAAAAAGATGGCCGCCACGGTGATGACCATGGAAACGGCGATGGCCAAGGCGACGCTTGATAACGTCGAGCTGCGCGACCCTTCGGCCACCGACCACAAGGTCAAGTTCAGCGACCTCGGCCAGATGGCTCCGCACTTTGACTGGGCCGCCTACTTCAAAGGCGCGCAGATCTCCACCGCCGATCTCAACGTGGACCAGCCCAAGTTCCTCGCAGAATTCGACCGCCAGTACTTCAATCTGCCGCTGGCGGACTGGAAGATTTACCTGAAGTGGCACGTGCTGAACAGCGCGGCCGGTGCGCTTTCCGCGCCCTTTGTGGAAGAGGATTACCGCTTCAACAGCGCTTATCTGGCCGGCACCAAGGAGATCAAGCCGCGCTGGAAGCGCTGCGTGGAGCAGGAAGACCAGCTGCTGGGCGAGGCCTTTGGGCAGGAGTACGTCAAGCGCTACTTCCCGCCGGAGGCCAAGGCCCGCGTGCAGGAGATGGTCAAAAACATTCTTGCCGCCATGGGAGACACCATCCAGGGACTCGACTGGATGGGTCCGGAGACCAAGCAGAAGGCTCTGCTCAAGCTGAGCACCTTCAATCCCAAGATCGGCTATCCCGACAAGTGGCGCGACTACTCGAGCGTGCACATTGAGCGCGGCGCCTACTTTGCCAACCTCGTCGAGGGCCGCCGCTTCTTCGTCGCCGACGATCGCGCCCACATCGGCAAGCCGGTGGATCGCCAGCGCTGGGGCATGACGCCGCCGACCTCCGACGCCTACTACAACCCGCAGCTCAACGAGATCGTCTTCCCCGCCGGAATTCTGCAGCCGCCGGCCTTCAGCATGGCCGCCAACGATGCCGTCAACTACGGCAGCATCGGCGTGGTCATAGGACACGAAATCAGCCACGGCTTTGACGACCAGGGCGCGCAGTATGCCGCCGACGGCAGCCTGAGCAACTGGTGGACGGCCGACGACCAGAAGAAGTTCCAGGCCAAGACCGCCTGCGTCAGCAATCAGTTCGATGGCTACTTCATCGAGCCCACCATCCACCACAACGGCAAGCTGGTGCTGGGCGAATCCATTGGAGACCTGGGCGGCGCCAAGCTGGCCTACCTGGCCTTCCAGAAATCGCAGCAGGGCAAGCCGCCGCTGCCGGTGATTGACGGCTTCACCCCCGAGCAGCAGTTCTTTATCGCCTGGGGACAGTTCCGCGGCGATAACATTCGTCCGGAGACGCAGCGGTTGATGATTCAGGGCGACCCGCACCCCATCGCCAAGTTCCGCGTCATCGGACCACTCTCGAACCTTCCGGCCTTCCAGAAAGCATTTAACTGCGCGCCGGGTTCGGCCATGGTGCGCCCGGCAGAGAAGCGCTGCGAGGTCTGGTAGAAGGCGGCGTTACACACGCGCGCCGTGGCGAATTGCACGGTGCGCATTACGCAAAAACAAGGCGCGGACTTTGCGGTCCGCGCCTTTGCTTTTGCATTTCGAAACCTTCGAAACTTCCGACACATCCGAAACCTCGTTTTCCCTACTTCACCAGCTGCCGAATCACGTACTGCAAAATTCCGCCGTGGTGGTAGTAGAGAACCTCCTGCGGAGTATCAATGCGCAGAGTGGCCTTGAAGCTCGTGGTCTTGCCGGCCGCGGTGGCCTTGACCTCCACGGTTTTGCCCGGCGCGAAGCTGGCCAGCGCCGCGTCGAGGCCCGTGATCTCGTAGCTCTCTTCGCCCGTCAGGCCGAGTGATTCCGCGCTCTCGCCGTTCAGAAACTGCAAGGGAAGAATGCCCATGCCGACCAGGTTCGAACGGTGGATGCGTTCAAAGCTTTCGGCGATGACGGCCTGCACGCCCAGCAGCCGCGGACCCTTGGCCGCCCAGTCGCGAGAGCTGCCGGAGCCGTACTCCTTGCCGGCCAGGATGATGACCGGCACGCCGAGCTTTTTGTACTCCATGGCCGCGTCGTAGATTGCCATCTCCTGCCCGCCGGGGACGAGCTTCGTATAGCCGCCTTCGATGTGCGGCACCAGGCGGTTCTTGATGCGCGTGTTGGCAAACGTTCCACGCATCATCACCTCGTGGTTGCCGCGGCGGGAGCCATAGCTGTTGAAGTCCGCCACGCCGACGCCATGCTCGGTAAGATACTTGCCCGCCGGGCTGTCTTTTTTGATGTTTCCCGCCGGGGAGATGTGGTCGGTGGTCACCGAGTTGCCCAGCCATGCCAGCACGCGCGCGCCCTTGATGGGCGGCACGGCCGCAGGAGTGGCGGGCATCCCCTCAAAGTACGGAGGGTTCTGGATGTAGGTGCTCTTGGCGTCCCACTCGTAGGTGTCACCGGCGGGAACCTTGAGACCCTGCCAGCGCGCGTCGCCCGCCAGCACCGTGGCGTAGCTCGAGCGGAACATTTCGCTGGTGACGCACTTGGCCACCACGTCATCCACTTCCTTCTGCGTCGGCCAAATGTCCTTGAGGTACACAGGACCGTTCTTGCCCTCGCCAATCGGCTCCTTGTAAGGATCAATCAGCTCACCGGCCAATGCGAAGGCCACCACCAGCGGCGGAGAGGCCAGGTAGTTGGCGCGAATCTCCGAGTGAATGCGCCCCTCGAAGTTGCGGTTGCCGCTCAGCACGCTGGCCACCACCAGTCCGTTGGCCACCACGGTGTCATTCACCGGCTGCGGCAGCGGGCCGGAGTTGCCAATGCAGGTGGTGCATCCGTAGCCCACAAGGTTGAAGCCCAACTGGTCGAGATACTTCTGCAATCCGGCGGCCGCAAGATATTCCGTGACGACCTTGCTGCCCGGGGCTAGCGAGGTCTTCACCCACGCCGGACGCGTCAACCCCAGCTCAACGGCCTTCTTCGCCACCAGTCCGGCAGCCACCAGCACATTGGGATTCGATGTATTCGTGCAGCTCGTAATGGCCGCCAGCACCACGCTGCCGTGGCGCAAGGCCGTCGCCGGATCCTTGCTGGAGCGGTCGGCGCGCCCCGCGGCTTTTTCTTTCACCTTGGCATCGGGCTTCAGCAGCGTGGGCAGAGCCTTGCCAAACGAAGCGGCGGCATCGCCCAGCGTGACGCGATCCTGCGGACGCTTCGGCCCGGCCAGCGACGGCTCAATCTGGCCGAGGTCAATGTGCAGCACGTCGCTGTATTCGGCCTCCGCAGACTGCGCGGTGTGGAAGAGACCCTGCTCTTTGTAATAGGCCTCCACCAGCGCGATCTGCTCTTCGCTGCGTCCGGTCAGCCGCAGGTAACGCAGCGTCTCGTCGTCCACCGGGAAGATGCCGCAGGTCGCGCCGTACTCCGGAGCCATGTTGGCGATGGTCGTGCGGTCGGCCGCCGAAAGCGACGCCAGGCTCGGTCCGAAGTATTCCACGAACTTGCCCACCACACCCTTCTTGCGCAGAGCCTCGGTCACGGTCAGCACCAGGTCGGTGGCCGTGGAACCCTCCCGCAGCTTGCCGGTAAAGCGTACGCCCACCACCTGCGGCAGCAGCATAGACGCGGCCTGGCCCAACATGGCCGCCTCGGCTTCGATTCCGCCTACGCCCCAGCCCAGCACGCCCAACCCGTTGACCATCGTCGTGTGACTGTCGGTGCCGACCAAGGTGTCGGGATAGGCCGTGGCGCCCGCGGCCGGCAGCGCAGCGTTACCCGGCGCAGCAGCGTCGCCCTCCAGCACAAACACCACGCGCGCCAGGTACTCGCAGTTGATCTGGTGCACGATGCCCGTATCCGGCGGCACGATGGCGAAGTTCTTGAACGCTCCCTGGCCCCAGCGCAGGAAGGCATAGCGCTCCTTGTTACGCTGGAACTCCAGCGCCGCGTTCAGGTCAAAGGCCTGCGGAGTGCCGTACTCGTCCACCTGCACGGAGTGGTCAATGACCAGCTCGGCCGGTTGCAGCGGGTTGATCTTTTTGGCGTCGCCGCCCAGCTTCTCTACCGCCTCACGCATGGCCGCCAGGTCCACCACGGCCGGAACGCCGGTGAAGTCCTGCATGAGCACGCGACTGGGCATAAAGCTGATCTCCTGCTCGCTGGTGGCCGAAGGAACCCAGGCGCCCACGGCGCGAATCATCTCCGGCGTAACGGTCTCGCCGTCTTCGCGGCGCAACAGGTTCTCCAGCAATATGCGCAGCGAAAAAGGCAGGCGCGCGGTCTTGAAGCCATGCGAGTCAAGGGCGGAGATGCGATAGAAGGTGTACTGTTTACCGCCAACGGTAAGCGTGGACCGGCTGCCAAATGTATTCATTGATATCGTCCTGCGTCGTGCTGAGATGGATTTTGCTGAAAACGATGCCGTTTGTACGAACTATGAAATGCCGCTTATCGCTGGAGGCACACCAGTCCCTTGCGCCATCTGGCCCCACCAGCGGAACGTTCCAGTGTATGACGAAGCGGCCAAAGGGGAAACAGAAAGAATCGGCGATGAGGGAATTGCCAATTCCAGAAACGATATCCGTGGAGCACGCCTACTTCCTTCCGCACATGCAGCGTACGCTCCATAATAATTATGTGATATACTTTGGTATATACCACACCAGGGGAGGTCCTGATGCCGCGCACTGCCAAGCTCTTTACCAATGGACGCAGCCAGGCCGTGCGCCTGCCCGCCGACCTTCGTTTCGAAGGCGACGAGGTCTTCATCCGTAAGGACTCCAGCACCGGCGATGTGATCCTCTCCCGCCGCCCTGCGTCATGGGACGATTTTCTCGCGCTCGTCCGCCAGGCCAACGTGCCCGAGGACTTTCTCTCTGACCGTCAGGATGCGCCGCCGCAGAAGCGCGAGCTTTTCTAAATGGCGCGCCGCTATCTGTTGGACACCAACACGGTCAGTTTCATCTTCAAGGGCAATGAGGCCGTTCTGCGCCGCCTCGCAACTATTCCTATGGCGCAGGTTGCCATCTCCTCGGTCACCGAGGGCGAGTTACGCTTCGGTCTGGCACGCCGTCCCGAGGCCAAGCGGCTACGGCAGATCGTGGAAGAATTTCTTCTCCGCGTCGCCATCCTGCCATGGGACTCCTCGGCCGCTCAGCAGTACGGCCACCTTCGCGCTTGGCTGGAAGACCTTGGCCAGCCGATGGGAAACCTGGACACGATGATCGCCGCGCACGCTCTCTCGACAGGCGCTGTTTTAGTCACCAACGACAAAGCCTTCAGCCGCATTAAGAAACTCAAGATTGAGGACTGGACGACGGGGTCGCAAAAGTAATCAACCTGTCTTCCTTCTCACATGCAGCGTCCGCTCCACCACGCTGACGACCTCGCCCGATTGGTCCTTGATCTCCACGGTGAACACCGGCTCGTGCTTGGGGTTGGCGTCGGCCTGGCGGCGGACGTCTGCAATCTGCTCTTCGCTCAGGCGGAACTCCGCGCGCACCGTGCCCTTCGCCGGACGCCGGAAGCGGATCGAGGCGGCCTTGTCCCACACAATGTACTCCGAGCCCAGGTTCTCCAGCAGCATCAGCATGTAGAAGGGGTCCGTCATGGCGAACAGCGAGCCGCCAAACTGTACGCCGACGTAGTTCGTGTTCCACCAGCGCTGCACCAGTTCCACGTCCACCTCGCGGTAGTCCGCGCTCATGCGCCGCACGCGGATACCCGCTCCGGCCAACGGAGGCCACCAGTTCATCCATCCGAGCAGCTTGCGCTTGGTCTTCATGCCGATCATCCGTTTCGCTTCTCCCTTTTGCGAACTCCTCCGCTGAGCACGGTTCGCATTCCCGTCGCGGTTTCAACCTTCAAAAATCCACGCTCGTCCAACCCGCGCGTTATGCCAGCGTAGCCGCCATCTTCTTCCACCCAGACGTTAGCGGCACGGCAGTAGCTGCTGTGCTCTTCAAAGCGCCGCAGGATGCTCTCGCGGGCCGTCAGTGGATCGGACTCCAGCGCCCGGTGTTCGGTGTCCAACGCGCGCAGGATGGCCCCGGCCAACGCGGTGCGATCAAACTCTCTGCCGCTCTCGATGCGCAGCGATGTGGCAATCTCCGCGATGTCGGCGGGAAACGATTCCTGGTGCACGTTCAGCCCCATCCCCACCACCACATAGCGCACGCGGGTGGCCTCGCTGTTCATCTCCGTCAGGATGCCGCAGAACTTCTTTTCACCGAAGAGCACATCGTTGGGCCAGCGCAGGTCGGCCTCAAGGCCGGACACCTCGTACACTCCCCGCACTACGCTCAAACCCGCGGCCAGGCTCAGGATGATGACCTCCGCCGGCGCAAGCCTGGGACGCAGCAGCGCCGACAGGTACAACCCCGTCCCGGACGGAGAGTGCCACTGGTGCCCGGCGCGTCCCTTGCCCGCCGTCTGCTCGTCGGCCAGCCACACGCAGCCCGAAGGCGCGCCCTGCTGCCCGGCCTGCATGGCCGCCAGAGACGTGGAGTCAATGGACGCGAAGTGCCGCACACCACCGGCAAAGACCGTCCCCACCAGCATCGGGTCGAGCCGCTCCGGGGTGGGCGAGTCTTTGAAGTTAAATCCGGAGAAGTTAAAGTCGGAGTCAAATTCGTTCCGCAAATCCATGCGATTGAGTATAGCGGCAGGCTCCGGCGATTGGAGCCGAGTCGTGCACTGCAATGGCGGCTGCATTCCCGCGCAGACGGCAACTCCCGGCCCTTGCGCTGGCCGGGAGTCGGATCGAGCTCTGCTCTGCGAATTGGCTCAGTGCTGCTTAGTTGCCCACGGCTTCGACGCTCAGCTCGATGTTGACATCCTTGCTGACGCCCATGCCCGTCGGGTCGTAGGCGACGTGATAGTCAAAGCGGTTGATGGGAAGCGTGGCTTCCACGCCCAGGCGCGCCTCGCCCTTCATGCCCTTGCCCGTGGCCAGGGTAAAGGGAATCTCCACCGTCTTGGTCACGTCCTTCATGGTCAGGTTGCCCACGGCAACGTACTTGTCTCCGCCCAGGGACTTGATCGCCGTGCTCTGGAAGCGAATCTCCGGGAACTTGGCGCTGTCAAAAAAGTCCGGCGAGCTCAGATGCTTGTCGCGCATGGCGTTGTCGGTGTTCACCGATGCGACCTTGATGACGGCCGTCACCGAGCTGTTCGAAGGATTCGCGGGGTCAAACAAAACGACGCCGCTGACGTCGGTAAAGCGTCCGTGCACGGTGGAGATGCCCATGTGACGAACGGTGAAGTTGGCGGACGAGTGCGCGCCGTCAATGTGATAAGTGTCTACGGCCAGGGCCGGCACGGTGATGGCCAGCAGGACGGCGAGTAAAACGACTAGCTTCTTCATGGTTTCTGGTCTCCTTGGGGAACCTGAGTATCGGGGAATCTAAATAGTTGTTGAAACAACTATGCACTCCATAGGATTCTTCGTCTATCCCGGAGGATGCAGAAAAATGTGAATATTTCGCTTTCATCCCACTCTGGCCAAATTCCACCCGGCGAACCCCGACCCTTCGCCTAGCGTTCGGCGGTGACGAAAACCGTCTGCATTTCGTAAGGCGTAATACGCCCCAGCCGCCAGCGGATGCCGCCGGCCAAACGCTCACGCAGCAAAAGCAGGTACCGGCCCTGGCCTTCGGCATCCACCAGGTCCACGGGCCGCAGCTCGGGGTACAGCTCAAGCTCGCGCGGATCGCTGACGGCCGCATAGACCACGGTCATCACCCGGCCGTCGTAGCGGGCAATCACGGTCGCCACCCAGCCCGGCGAGGGCTGCTCGGAGAGAGCGTTGGCCGGCGCAAACCTGGCCGAATACACCACGGTGGCGTACTCGCCGTTTTCCAGTTGGCCGGGCTCCAACTCGCCGTGCTCCAGATTGAAGACGCGGAGGTCTTCCTCCGCAGGCGCCCGTAGCGACTCCATGGGAATCGCACGCGACGCTGCCACCTGCTGCAACTCCGCCAGGGCCAGTTTCTGCGCCTGCCGATGCACGCTCTCCCGCTCCTCCTGCGAACAGTGAAAGAAGAGATCGGGCAGGGGCAGCGCTTTTCCCGCGTCGCTGATGGCGACCTCTCTTCGTGCGCCCTCCCACAGATAGGAGTCCTCCACCTCACTGATTTTGCTCTCCACCGCAGGCTTCTCGCGGCCGCGTCCACGCCGAAGCAGCGGGCGTTCGGGGTCTTCCACTGCGTCTGCGCTCTGCGGTAAGACGTCCGCTCCGGAGCCGCCGGCCTCATGCGTGGCCGTCAACTGGTCGTCGCCCTCGCTGCCCTCGCGGCGATAGAGCACCGGGCGCTTCGGGTCGTTCGGCGAATCGGCCCTGGCCACCGGCTCATCGTGCTTCCTGTGCGCAGAATTTTCGCTGGCCGCCTGGTACTTGCCGCGAGCCATCCACTGGCCTTCCACATGGACGGGATTCAGAACGGTGAAGAGTCCCACGGGCTTGCCCGCCTGTTGCACCTCGTACACCGTCTGCGGCACCAGTGCCAGCGGAACAGGCGCGGCCCGGTAGAGGCCGGCATCGTAATAGCGATGTTCGTAGAAGAGCGTGATGGGGATCATGCGCTGCGCGTGCCGGGCATCGGTCTCCACCACGGCCACGGCGCGCGGCGTCGTCCGCTCCGGCGGCAACAGGCGCATTTGTGCCTGCGCGGAAAAACCCCCGGCCGCAAAGATCACCATCAGCGTGACGGCCAACCCGGCTTTGCGGTATAGATACATGGTCATGGACACCAACGAAAAAGCTCTCGACTTCACCCTGCCCGACGAGAACGGCGACGAGATTACTCTCTCCACCCTCAAGGGTAAACCCATTGTGCTGTTCTTTTATCCCCGGGCCAACACGCCGGGCTGCACGGTGGAGGCCTGCGGCTTCCGCGACAGCTACGCCAAGCTGACCCGCGCCGGGCTAACCGTGCTCGGCATCTCGCCCGACACCAGCAAGGCGCAGAAGAAGTTCCAGGAGAAGTTCACGCTGCCCTACCCGTTGCTGGCCGACGCGGATAAGACCGTGGCCAAGCTCTACGACGTGCTGAAAGAGAAGAACATGTACGGCAAAAAGGTGATGGGCATTGAGCGCAGCACCTTCTTCATCGGCCCCGACGGCAAGATCAAGAACGTGTGGCGCAAGGTCAAGCCGGAAGGCCACGCCGACGAGGTTCTGGCCTGGTACAAGGCGCAGAAGTAGGCGAAGCGCGATTGGGGAAAGGCTGGCCACGGCGATGCTCAACCGGCTCTATGCAAACTGGGTGTATGGCGGAGTGCTGGCCGGAGCGCTTTTGCTGGCCCTGGCGCCGCTCCTCACCCAGGGCTGGCCGTTGCCGCTGGTCTGCACATTTCTCTGCCTGCCCGCCTACATGTTCCATCAGTACGAGGAGCACGAGGACGACCGCTTCCGCCGCTACGTCAACAACCTGCTTGGCCCCGCGCGCCGCGGACTCACCTTGCGCGATGTCTTCGCGATCAACATCTTCGGCATATGGGCGGCCTTCGCCGTAGTGCTTTGGCTGGCCGTGCGCGTGCACCCCGGCTTCGGACTCATCGCCATCTACGGGTTGCTGGTGAACGCCGTGGTTCATATCGTCATGGCCATCGTAAAGCGCGGCTACAACCCCGGCGTAGCAACCTCGGTCATGCTCTTTCTACCGCTAGGCGGATATGGCTGGTGGGCTTTTCATCAAGGTGCTGTGGGAAATTTCTACGATGCTCTCGCCCTCGGCCTGACCATTGCTCTGCACCTGGCAATCGTCGCCCGGGGCACGCGGCACACGGCAGCCAGTAAATGACGGCTTCGGAACTCACTCCCCTGCCCCGCGAGTTCTTTCTCCGCGACGCGCGCACCGTGGCCCGCCAGTTGATTGGCAAACTGCTGGTGCGCCGTGCGGGGCGGCATCTGCTCATCGGCCGCATCGTGGAGGCCGAGGCCTATCTCGGGCTGCGCGATCCCGGCTCGCACGCTTATCGCGGACCAACCGAGCGCAACCGCGTGCTCTTCGGTCCGCCGGGCCACGCCTACGTTTATTTCATCTACGGCAATCACTACTGCACCAACGTCAGTTGCCACCCGCAGGGCGATCCCGGCTGCGTGTTGCTGCGCGCGCTGGAGCCCGTCGCCGGACTTGTACAGATGGCCGCCAATCGCGGCCTGCATCTGAGCGAGCCGCCAACCACAGCGCAGCTCAAGGCTCTGACCAGCGGCCCGGGCAGGCTCTCACAGGCCTTGGACATTACGCGCGCGGCGCACAACGGCCTGGACCTCTGCGCCAAGGCGAGCCCGCTCTACATCTCCGCCTGCATCTCCGCCTGCATCTCCGGCGACATGGCCGATGGCGCCCGGCCGAAGCCGCGTGTCGCGGCCACCACGCGCATCAACGTCACGGCTGCGCCCGACGATCCCTGGAGGTATATTGCCGCCGGCAACAGCTTTATTAGCAGACCAGTCAGCGGGCCCAAATTGTCCACAAAGGGGCCCACGCGCGCATGAGCCCCGCACCTGCTACACTCCCGGTTATGCGACCGCGTTTTCAATGGGACCTGGGCCGGCGCAAGCTGGCCTTGGGCGAACAAACTCTGGTGATGGGCGTGCTCAACGTGACGCCGGATTCCTTCAGTGACGGCGGCATGCACCTGTCGCCGAGCCTGGCCGTCAAGCACGGGCTGCGCCTGTTGGACGAGGGTGCCGACATTCTCGACGTTGGCGGCGAATCCACCCGCCCCGGCGCTGCCACCGCCAGCGGCGAGCTGGGCCTGGCCGGAGCCGTGACGGCCGAAGAAGAAGCGGCGCGCATCCTGCCCGTCATCCTCGAACTCAAACGCCTGCGCCCGGACTCGATCCTCAGCGTGGACACCTACAAGGCCGAGGTCGCACGCGCGGCGGTCGAGGCCGGCGCCGAGATCGTCAACGACGTGAGCGGCTTTACCTGGGACGCCGGCATGGCCCGCATGCTGGCCGAGCTGGGCTGCGGAGCCGTTCTGATGCATACTCGCGGACTGCCCCATCAGTGGCGCCTGCAGCCCCCCGCGCGGGACATCGTTGGCCTCGTCCGCGATGAGCTGCGCCAGCGCCTGGGCCACGCCATGGAGCGCGGTGTAGGCAGCCAGCGCATCGTGCTCGACCCTGGCTTCGGCTTTGGCAAGAACTTCGACGAGAACTATCCGCTGCTGGCGCACTTCGCCGAGCTGCAGCTGCTTGGGCGTCCCCTGCTGGCGGCCGTCAGCCGCAAAAGCTTCCTCGGACGCACGATTCGTGAGCGGCTGGCCCTGCTCGGCGCGGAGGCCGCGCCCGCCACCACTTCGTCCGCTACTCCCGCCGCCGTTTCCGCCACTACTTTCGCAAACCAGTCCAGCGCCATCGGCTCTGCCACCCAGTCCGCGGCGGACGCCTTTGCGCCCACCGTGCAAGACCGTTCCGCCCTCGACCACGCGGCCCTGAATCATGCGACCCTGGATCACGCAGCGTTAGATCATGCGGCTCTGGATCATGCGACCCTGGCCGCAACCGTGGCCGCCGTGCTGGCCGGAGCGCACATCGTGCGGGTGCACAACGTCCGTCCCGCGGTGGAAGCCCTGGCCGTGGCCGACCGCATCCTGGCCGAGAACCCCGAGTGACTTCGCTCTCGGCCATCCTTGCCGCGCACAAAGAACGTGTGACCCTGCGCAACTCCTTTCGCAGCCCAGGCGACTCCGCCATGGGCGCGCGCGCCGTCCTCTACTGGATGCAGCGCTCGCAGCGCGCGGTGGATAATCCCGCGCTCGATTTGGCTGTTGAGCTGGGCAATCACCTCGGCCTGCCCGTCGTCGCCTACTTCGGAGTCGTGCCATTTCCCGGCGCCAACCAGCGACATTACGACTTCATGCTGCGTGGGCTGGCCGACACCGCGCGCCACTTGGAGGCGCGCAACGTGGCCTTCGTCCTGCGCCAGCATCCGCACAACAACCTTGCCGCCTTTTGCGATGAGGTCGGCGCGGCGCTCATCGTCGGCGATGAGAACCCCCTGCGCGAGCCCGAGCGCTGGCGCCAGGCGCTGGCCAAAAAGCTGCGCATCCCCTTCTTTACCGTGGATGCCGACGTCATCGTCCCCACGCGCCTGCTGGCCAAGGCGCAGTACGCGGCGCGCATCATCCGTCCGCGGCTTGCGACTCACTTTGACGATTACCTTGTGCCCTGCTCGAACCCGCGCGCCAAGATCGCCTGGGGCACGCCGCCCGTGTCTCTAACGGCCGGCCCGGCTCTGCTGGACGATTGGAAGACGCTCGACCGCAGCGTGCGACCTGTAAAGAGCTTTACACCCGGCACCACGGCCGGCCTTGCGCAGCTAAAGGACTTCGTCGCCCACCGCCTGGCCCATTACCCGGAGCGGCAGGGCGACCCCGCGCAGGATGGATCGAGCCGTTTGTCTCCGTATCTGCACTTTGGCCAGCTCTCGCCCATCACCGTGGCGCTGGCCGTGCGGCAGTCTAAAGCATCTGACGAATCCAAGGAGAAGTATCTCGACGAGCTCATCACCTGGCGCGAGCTGGCGGCGAACTTCGTCACCTACTGCCCGGTGTACGATTCCATTGAGTGCGCCGAACCCTGGGCGCATCGAACGCTCGCCGCGCACTCGGCCGATCCGCGCCCTATCCTATACACCCGCAAGGAGTTGGAGGAGGCCTGCACCCACGACGAGCTGTGGAACGCCGCGCAGCTCCAAATGCTGCACACCGGCTGGATGCACAACTACATGCGGATGTACTGGGCGAAAAAGATTCTGGAGTGGTCGCCCACGCCGCAGGCGGCCTCCCGCGCGGCCATTGAGATGAATGACCGCTACCAGCTCGACGGCCGAGACCCCAACGGCTACGCCGGAGTGGCCTGGGCAGTGGCGGGCAAGTTTGACCGTCCATGGTTTGAGCGGCCCATCTTCGGCCAGATTCGCTACATGAGCGGCCCGGCGGCAGCGAAAAAGTTCAATGCTGAGAGATACATACGGGAGATGAAGGAATTAGCGGGGAAGCAAGCCTCATAAACTGACAGGCTGGACGAGAGATACCCATGTCTCGCCCCCCAGATTCTGTCGTACCCGCGAGAAATCTGAGTGTTAGCATCGTAGGCCAGATGTAACATTCGATAGGACCAAAGGCGGTGTGCCTTGCAACACTTATTCATGGACGAGAGCGGGGATCTTGGATTTGGACAGGGCGGAAGTGACTATTTCATACTCGCATTTATAGCACCCCAAGTTGGGAAGGCTTTAAACAAGGCAATTAAGAATATCAATGCTCATTTGATTCGTAATGGTTGGAATCGAGCAGTGGAGATCAAAGCCACAAATGTGTGGCACGCCCCGAAGAACAACGATATTCCCAACAATTACACCTACAAGCAGACTCCCAATATTCCTATGGGATACATCCTTAACGCAATTGCTGCGGTGGATGGCTATATTGAATTCGTTGTCGTGAAACTCGACACAGTGACTGCAGGTCTTCAAACCGCTCCCTGTGCAATTCTCTATAACTATTTTTCGTGGCAATTGCTCAAAGGTCCACTCTGTTATTTTCCGGCTGTCGAACTTTTCGTGGATAGGCGCAATCAGGAATACCACGACCAGCTCAAATTCGACGGATACATCGAGAACCAAGCAGGAATTCGGCGTGCCGAACAAAGCAAGCGCCCATTATCTTCTTCTATAGCAAGACGCCGAACGAAGTGATGAAGAACAGTGCCATGGCGTATTGCTAG
>CAVRDQ010000093.1:0-6071 GCA_963719655.1 uncultured Acidobacteriota bacterium
TGGTGGGCCTGGTAGGACTCGAACCTACAACCAAAGGATTATGAGTCCTCTGCTCTAACCGTTGAGCTACAGGCCCGCGGGGTGCGCGTAGCGCGGCACCCGCATGATGTCAGTGTAACGCAGGCTCGCGGCTTCGGGGGAGCTAACCGGCGGTTACCACCAGGGCGCGGCACTCTCCCTCGGGATTGATGCGCGAGTAGTAATGCGGCATCGAGCTGTCGAAGTAGATGGCGTCGCCCACCTCCAGCGCATAGTCTTCGCCGCCAATCTTCAGTCCCAGCGTGCCTTCGATGATGAAGACCACTTCAATGCCGGGATGCTGGTGCGGCTTCAGTTTATCCGCGGCGATCATGACGAACTCGGCGTAGAACGAGTTCAGCTTGCGCTCGCTGGCCTTGAAGTCCAGGCTCTCAAACCAGTAGGAACTCGCCTCGGAACCGGGGTGCTCGGGGAAGCGCTTGCGCTCGCTCTTGCGGATGACCTCGACGAGGTGGCGGTTGCGGTTGTTGTCGAAGAAGAACTCCAGCCCCACGCTGAAGACCATGGCGATGCGCAGCAAGGTTGGCAGGGTCGGGATCAGCTTGCCGCGTTCGATCTTGCTCAGCAGGGCCGCTGAAAGACCGGGTGCTTGCCCAGCTCGACCAGGCCCATGCTCTTTTTCAAACGCAGAGCGCGGATCTTCTCGCCGATCAGGTAGGGCTTCATCCCTGTGTGATGGTTTCGTTCACCATGTTCCACCTCCCCACGAGTCATCGCCGGCCGGAATTGCCGTACCATTAAAACTGATATGCCCGGCCTTGCGTTGCCTCCACCGAACACTTCTCAAACCGCATCTTCTTGGCAGAACTTAGAACCCTTACGGCCGCCCCACGCGACCGTAAAACCGCTTCCAGGCTGGAACATCTCAGCCGCCGCCCGGCCTTGTTGCTAGCTCGAAAACGCCAGAGAAAGCAACGCGTGTTGCTCCATCTGGTGCGCCTTGGCCGATCCCGTTGCCGGGCTGGCCGCCGCCTGCCGTTTCACCGAGCGCACAGGCAGCCTCTCTCCGACCAGCCGGCGCAGGCGAGGCTTCACAAAGCCGTGCGCGCCCATGTTCGACGGCTCCTCCTGCACCCACACCAGCTCGCGAGCGTTCTGGTAGGCGCAATGGCCGCCAGCAGCTCGGCCTCCGGGAAGGGATAAATCTGGTCGAGGAGAAGAATGGCCGTCGTGGTGTTGTTCAGTTTCTTGCGCTCGGCCTCCAGCTCGTGGCCGATTTTTCCGGTGCACAACAGAATGCGCGTGACCTCGCCGGGCGCGGCCGTGTGATCCGGCACCACGCACTGGAAGTGGCCCGTGGCCAGTGCCGAAAGCGGGCTGCTGGCGTCAGGATGGCGCAACATGCTCTTGGGAGTGAAGCAGACCAGCGGCTTGCGCCACTTGCGCAGGGCCTGGCGGCGCAGCAGGTGGAAGTACTGCGCGGCCGACGATGGCTGGCAGACCTGCATGTTGTCCCGCGCACAAAGTTGCAAGTAACGTTCGACGCGGGCGCTGGAGTGCTCCGGACCCTGGCCCTCATAGCCGTGCGGCAACAGCAGCACGAGGCCGCTGAGCAGTCCCCACTTCTCTTCGCCGGCGCTGATGAACTGGTCAATGACGATCTGCGCGCCGTTGGCGAAGTCGCCGAACTGTGCCTCCCAAAGCGTCAGCGCCTCGGGGAAGTCACGGCTGAAGCCATACTCATAGCCCAGGACGGCGGCCTCGCTCAGCTCGGAGTTGTAGATCTCAATGCGCGCCTGCGTGGGCGCCAGATGCTGGAGAGGCGCGTACTCGGTCTCATTTTCGATGTCAATCAGGAAGCTGTGGCGATGGTTGAAGGTGCCGCGGCGGCTGTCCTGCCCGCTCATGCGCACCGGAACGCCTTCGGTGACCAGGCTGGCGAAGGCCAGGGCCTCGGCCATGCCGTAATCCAGCGCGCGCTTGCCGCCGGCCATCTCCTGCCGCTGCTTGAGCAGCGCCGCCACCTTGGGATGAATATGGAAACCCTCAGGGTACTGGCAGAGTCCTTCGCCAAGGTTCGCCAGTTCAGTGGCGTCCACCGCCGTAGGAACTTCCAGTTGCGGCGTCCATTTCCGGCCCACGTAGCCGTCCCAGTAGTTGGGCAGCGTGTAGAGGTTGGGCTTCTTCGTCATGGTCTTGGCGTCGGCCTTGGCCTGCTGATAGCGGCTGCGGGCCGCGGCCACATCGGCGCTCACGTCCACGCCCAGGCGCTGCGCGTAGATCTGGTACAGCGGCGGATGATCCTTAATCTTGGCGTAGACGATGGGCTGGGTGATGGTCGGATCGTCCACCTCGGAGTGTCCGTGGCGGCGGTAGCCGATCAGGTCAATCACCACGTCGGAGCCGAAGTGATAGCGGTACTCCAGGGCCATGCGTCCAATGCGCACCACGGCCTCCGGGTCCTCGGCGTTGACGTGGAAGATGGGCACCGGCAGGCGGCGCGCCAGGTCGCTGGCGTAGCGGCCGCTGCAGTAATCCGAAGGATTGGTGGTGAAGCCCAGCAGGTTGTTGACGATGATGTTGATGGTGCCACCCACGTTGTAGGCCGGCACGTAGCTCATGTTCAAGGTCTCAGCGCAGATGCCCTGGCCGGCAAAGGCCGAATCGCCGTGCATCAGGATGGGCAGGGTCTGGCGTTGGCCTTCCGCGCCGCGACGGGTCTGCTTGGCGCGCACGCGACCCAGGGCCACGGGATTCACGGCCTCCAGGTGGCTGGGATTGCTGACCAGGTGAATGCGCATCTTCTGTCCGCCAAAGTCGCGGATATTGGTGGCGCCCTGGTGGTACTTCACGTCGCCGCCGCCGAGAATCGAGCGCGGGTCCACATCCTCAAAGCCGGCGTAGATGTCGGTGGCTGAGCGGCCCACGGTGTTGCGCACGGCGGCCAGACGTCCGCGATGGCTCATGGCCATCACGCACTCCTCGCAGCCGTGACTGGCGGCGCCGGTCAGTATCTCCTCCATCAGCGGAATGAGAGCCGTGTTGCCTTCCAGTGAGAAGCGCTTGGTGCCGATGTAGAGCGTCTGCAGCATCTGCTCGAAGATGTCGGCTTCGAGCAACTGGCTGAGGATGGCCCTGGTGTCCACCGCCTCGGGCGCGCCTTCCATGCGGTCCATGATCCACTGCCGGCGCTCGGCGTCAGGAATGTGCATGAACTCGACGCCCACCGTGCCGCAGTAGATGCGTCGGGCGGCGTCGGCCACGTCGCCCTCAATCTGCAAATCGGGATAGGCGAGGGGTAGGAAGTGTCCAAGCGGGTCGAGATCCGCCTGCAGGTAACCCCAGCGGCGAAACTGCTCCCAAATGCGCTTGCTGGAGGGCGCGGTCTGGTTTACTTCCGAAGCGATGATTTCAGCCTGCGACACGGTGCTCCTGGCCCAGAGCCGGGCTCCGGGGCTTTCCTGATAAGAATGCCTGCTTCTACCCCACCGCACAGGTTAACAGAGGCGGCGGGCCGATCTAATCTCACAAACGACTAACCTTATTCGATTCTCGCCAATAGGCGCGGGATGGGGATTTTTTACTCTCAGGCGAAAATTCTTCGCCCTCTTGCATGCTCAGGCCTCCATGGCGCCGGTGTAAACCGCCATGCCCACCACGCAATCCACCCCCAGGGCGTCGAGCTGGTCCACCTCCGCCCGCGAGCGTATCCCCCCGGCCACAATGAGCTTACGCGCGGTGGCTGCCTTCAGACCGGGGATCACCTCCATGGGGAAGCCCTGCATGGTGCCCTCGGTGTCAATGTGGGTGTACAGGTAGCCGGAGCAGTAATCGCCGGTCTGGCGCATCATCTCTTCGGGCGTCAGCGAGGTGCCTTCCTTCCAGCCCTTGATGGATACTTTTCCTCCGCGGGAGTCCACGGCGAAGATGAGCCGCGCCGGTGCGGCGTAGTGCGCCAGTGCCGCCGCCATCTCCAGGTCCACGCCGCCGGCCTTGAGAAGGGCCGAGCCGATGATTACCTTCTTGGCCCCGGCCTGCAGCATACGCTGCGCCGCCTCCACCGTGCGGATGCCGCCGCCAACCTGTGCGGGCAAGTGCTGGCAGATGCGGTGAATCAGCGCAGTGTTTTCGCCCTTGCCCATGGCGGCGTCCAGGTCAATCAGCTGCACCATCGGGTAAGCGAGGAAGCGGTCCATCCAGTATTGCAGGTCGTCAAACTCCAGAGCTTTTTTCTCGCCCTGCACCAGCTGCACTACCTTGCCACCCATCAGATCAATCGAGGGAATGAACATCGTCCGTCCTTGCGAAGCTGTTTGAATCCTGAAACTTTGAAAACTGTTTTTCTAGCATGGCAGACGCACGGGAATTCCCGCGCGCTGCAGTGTGGCCTTCAGTTCGCGCACGTCGTGGATGCCGAAGTGGAAGATGCTGGCGGCCAGCGCCGCATCAGCCGCGCCGCTGTCAAAGACCTCGACGAAGTGCTGGGGCGTGCCGGCGCCGCCGCTGGCGATGACCGGAATGCTGACGGCCTGGGCGACGGCCGCGGTCAAAAGGCAGTCAAAGCCCGTGCGCGTGCCGTCGCAATCCATTGAGGTCAACAGGATTTCGCCTGCGCCGCGCGACTCGGCCTCACGTGCCCACTCCACGGCATCGCGCCCGGTGGCCACGCGTCCCCCGGCCAGGTAAACCTCGGCGGCGACGCTGGATTTTACTGAAGAAGCTACTCCAAGGTTCTGTCCAACAGGTGCGGCAGTGTCAGCGCCGCTGCCATCAGAACCAAAAGCAGCGGGCTGCCGCTTGGCGTCAATGGCCACCACCACGGCCTGCGAGCCAAAGCGCTCGGCGATCTCGGTGATGATGGAAGGATTCTTGATGGCCGCCGAGTTGATGCTGATCTTGTCCGCCCCGGCGTCGAACAGCGCCGCCGCATCCGCGAGCGAGCGCACGCCGCCGCCGACCGTGAAGGGCACAAACAGTCGCGCAGCGGCACGGCGCACCGCATCCAAAAGGATGGGGCGCGCGTCGCTGGTGGCCGTGATGTCCAGCAGAACAATTTCGTCGGCGCCGCTCTCGGCGTGGCGGTGCGCCAGCTCGGCCGGGTCGCCGGCGTCAATCAGGTCCACAAACTGCACGCCCTTGACGACGCGGCCGTGCGTCACGTCCAGGCAGGCGATGATGCGCCGCGTGCTGCCGTTGCTCATCGCGAGCTCCTTTCCTCGGCCACTTCGCAGAAGTTGCGCAACATGCGCAGGCCGTTATCGCCGGATTTTTCCGGGTGGAACTGCGTGCCGAAAACGTTGGCCCGCTCGACGACGGCGGCAAAGGTCTCGCCATAGCTGGTTACGGCTGCCACTCCCGCCACAACCGGCGCGCGGTAGGAGTGCGTGAAGTAGACGAAGCTGCCATTCTCAACGCCGCGCAGCAGCCGCGCCTCGGCGCCCTCTGCGGTGCGCGTAATACGATTCCATCCCACGTGCGGAACTTTCAGGTCTGTCTGGAAGCGCTCGCAGCTGCCTTCGAAGAGTGCGAGCCCCTCGCAATTTGGCGCTTCGGTGGAACCGCCGAACTGCCACTGCATGCCCACGCAGATGCCCAGGAATGGCACGCCGTTGGCAACTGCCTCTTCCACGGCCGCGCGCACGCCGCTGGTGGCCAGCCGCTCGGTGGTGGAGAAATGTCCCACGCCGGGCAGCACAAGAGCCGTGGCGCGTCGCACTTCGTTGGGATCTTCGGTGGTCACCGTCTGGCGGCCCAGGAAGGCGAAGGCCTTGCGCACGCTGGCCAGGTTGCCCGCCCGGTAATCAATCAGCGTGATGGTCATCAGAGCAGCCTCGTCATCACAGCAACCCCTTGGTGGAGGGCAGCATCTCGGCCAGCCGCTGGTCTTTGCTGCAGGCCACGCGCATGGCGCGGGCAAAGGCCTTGAAGATGGCCTCGATCTTGTGATGATTGCTGCGCCCGTACATCGTCTTCAGATGCACGTTGGCGCGCGCGCCGCGGGCGAAGCCCTCGAAGAAGTCGAAGACCAGCTCGCTCTGCAAATCTCCCACCAGGCGGACGCGAACTTTTGTGTCCACCACGCAGGCCGCTCG
>CAVRDQ010000094.1:0-5831 GCA_963719655.1 uncultured Acidobacteriota bacterium
CATGGCTCATCTCGTAGAAGTTGAGGGACATCTTGGTGAATGACTTGAAATTCCTCTCCACCCATCAGTGCTCGTTTGGTTACGCGGCAGGTAATACATTTCGGAGTTTTCGGATAGAGTGATTGATCCTTCAGCTTGAATTCCCGGCTGATACGTATAGCCCAAGCCATGATGAATACAACTGGTGCATTAGAGACATTCTTAATTCTTAAATGAACAGATATACCATTTGGTTGTATTGGGTTATTCAAGTCGATGGCTTGCGGCGATCCAGTCGTGAATATATCCCCGGAGAGAGCAAGTGTCGGAGAAACATTAGCCCTACTCGTCTCCTCAGCAAGCTCCATCATTCGTCTTGTGTACTTCGTGTAGAAGAACAAACCAATGATTCCAGCTATGGCCGTGATCGCTGCCACCGCGGTCGCATTCTGTCCATAGGTCAGCCAGTGCCATGGATGAGTAATCTGATAGAAGAGGTTTTGCATTTGGGCCCAGAGTAGCATCGCCTTAGCTTTCAGCACAGTTCAAATTAGTCCCCTCCAAACCCTGCACCAATTTCCGCTTTTCGCAGAGAATCTCCCCTCTGCCTCCTTCATCGCGCCACTTTCAGATTTTTCCTGTCTTCCGCGCAGGTTTTCCCGCCGCCGAGGCCGACCAAGCCCCGACTCGCGCCGAACGCCCTCAAACCCTGTCGTGGCCAACAGGAGTTAGCGCAAAACTCTCCCGCCCGCGCGCAATCTGCACCCTCGGCGGGGCCGGTGGCCCACGTTTCGAATAAGCAGGAAAGATTGGTGCCCCATGTCTGGCCTGCCGTTGGCCAGACGTGGGAAGCGAGACACTCCACCTCAAGAATCCCCTCCAAACCCTGCACAAATGTCCACTTTTCGCAGAGATTCTCCCCTCCGCCTCCTTCATCGCGCCGACTTCAGATTTCTCCTGTCATCTGCGCAGGTTTTCCCGCTGCCGAGGCCGACCAGGCCCCAACTCGCGCCGAACGCCTTCAAACCCTGTCGCGGTCAACAGGGTTTAGCGCAAAAATCTCCCGCTCGCGCGCAAATTCGCCATCATCGAATTCGGCGCACAAAAAACCGCGCATCCCCTTGGGAATGCGCGGCTTAACTCAACTCTTGCGGAGAGAACTTACTTCTTCACCGTGCTCTTGGTTGCGTCCGGAAGCCAGTCCATCATGCTGCGCAGCTCCTTGCCAACCTTCTCAATCTGGTGAGCGTTCTCCTTTGCTCTCAATGCGTTGAAGTTCTTGTTGCCGCTCTTGTGCTCGGCAATCCACTCGCGGGCAAAGTCGCCGTCCTGGATCTGCTTCAGCACTTTCTTCATCGCCGTCTTCGTCTCGTCGCCCACAACTACTTCTGCACGAGTAAGATCGCCGTACTCGGCCGTGTTGGAAATCGAGTAACGCATGCGCTCCAGGCCGCCTTCATAGATCAAATCCACAATCAATTTGACCTCGTGGCAGCACTCGAAGTAGGCGATTTCGGGCTGGTATCCGGCTTCCACCAGGGTCTCAAAGCCCTTTTTAATCAACGAGCTGAGACCGCCGCACAGCACCGTCTGCTCGCCGAACAAATCGCTTTCGGCTTCTTCCTTGAAGGTGGTCTGCAGCACGCCGGCCCTGGTCGCTCCAATGCCGTACGCATAGGCCATACCCAGCTCGTGAGCCTTGCCGCTGGCGTCCTGGTGGACGGCGATAAGTGCTGGCACACCACGGCCTTCCGTGTACTGGCGGCGGACCAGGTGGCCCGGTCCCTTGGGCGCAATCATGATCACATCCACGTCCGGCGGAGGCACGATGGTTTTGAAGGTGATGGCGAAGCCGTGCGAGAAGGCAAGTACTTTGCCCTTCGTCAGATGCGGCTTAATCAGCTCCTCGTACATCTCACCCTGGGTCTCATCCGGAGTGAGAATCTGCAGGTAATCCGCGCGCTTCGCCGCCTCCGTAACCGACACAACCTCAAAGCCTTCTTCCTTGGCGCGCTTGGCGGTGGGACGCGTGGGATCCAATCCGATGATGACTTTGAATCCGCTCTCGCGCAGATTCAATGCCTGGGCCTGGCCCTGGCTGCCGTATCCGAAGACGGCGATGGTCTTGCCCTGCAACGCCTCGGGATGGGCGTCTTTTGCGTAAAAGATAGTGGCCAAAGGTGGCTCCTTTTGTGGTTCGAACCTTGATTGGGATATGAAAACCGGCCGGCACGACCGCCTTTTTCTATCTTCGATGCTCTGCCATTGGCGGCGAAATTGTCAATGCCAATCGTGAAATCTAATGCCGGCAGAAAGGCGGACACTGCGGGCAGGGTGGCGCGTTCCGCAGGGAGAAAGTCTGCCATCCGCGGGCGACGCGAGCGATGTGAGACGAGGGAGGCGCATGGAGGTTGCGCGCTCCCTCGCAAAGCAGTGGTGCAGATTCCGGGGGATGGACTCCGCGCGACTACTTCTTCTCGGGGGCTTTTTCCGCGGGTTTTTCCGCCTTGGCCGCGCCGCGCGTGTAGACGATCTTGCTGGCTCCGCCACCGCAGGTGCCTACGACTTTGCCTTCGGCGTCCTTATCCTTGGCGACGACTTCAAGGGTGTAGGCCTTCACTCCGTTGGCCTCAATCTTCTTGGCGATATCGGCCTTCACGTCCTCGCAGGAAACACCGGCGAAGGCGAGTCCACTGAATGACAACATTCCCAACAGCAGCAGGGCAGCCAGTCGTTTCATCGTGCTCTCTCCTGGCCTGGGTCGCAGGCACGGCGGCGAGAATAGCAGAGTTCTTCTGCGTTGCACAGTGAGACTGGCGGGAGAATTCGCGCGCGGGCGGATGGCGCGGAGATGGTGCGGGGCGGAGGCTTAGCTCTTGGCAGCCTTCTTTGCCATCTCGACGGCGAGCTGGTTGCGGTCCGCACGGCTCCTGGTGATGGCCTTCGGCGGCTTGGCGGACTCCTTCTGTTTGGTGGCCCACTGCTTCTCAAGTTCGCGCATGTTCCTGTTTTTCATGCTGCCATTGTGACACGAAAGCGGCTGCCATGGACACTGCCGTGGGCTTTGAGCGATGCCAGGGCCACGGGAAAGCACTTGGAGGCTCGCCATGCGCCGGTGTATGGTTCTGGCCATGACGGCCAACCAGAAAGATGCATCACCGAAGCAGAGCTCAGCGCCCAGCGGCGAGGAGCGGCGCGCGCTGGGGCAGGCGCAGCGCAAGCAGGTCAAACGGCAGCAGCACGCGCTGTGGGACGTGAAGCTGAGGAAGCACGACCCACTGCAGTTGCTGGCGGAGAGCATGAAGGGCAGAGTGCCGGAGCTGGTGCCCATCAAGTACGAGCGCATGTTGGCTTCGCCCTTTGGATTCTTTCGCGGCGCGGTGCCGGTGATGGCCGCTGACTTTTCACTGCTGCGCAACACGGGCATCCTGAACCAGATTTGCGGTGACGCGCATGTGCGCAACCTGGGAGCCTATGCCGGACCCGACGGACGGCTGGTCTTCGACATCAACGATTTTGACGAGACGGTGCGGGCTCCGTTTGAGTGGGACCTGAAGCGGCTGGCGACGAGTTTGATTCTGGCGGCGAGGGAGGCCGGCGATCGCGAGGCGGTGGCGAAGATCGCGGTGCAGGCCTTCCTGGCGTGCTATCACAAGGCGGTGCGCAGCTTTTCCGCCATGCCGGTGCTGGAGGTGGCGCGCTACCAGGTGCATCGGCTGCTGAAGGTGGAGCCGCTGGACGCAGTGCTGCGCAAGGCCGAGCGCTCCACGCCGCAGCATACGCTGGAGGCCTTGACGGTGGCGTCTGGCGAGCGGCGCATCTTCAAGGAGAACCGGCCGGTGTTGTGGCGGCTGAACGCCGAGGAGGCGGCGCCGGTGCTGGCCTCTCTGGTGGCGTATCGCAAGAGCCTGTTGCCGGAGCGGCAGCACATCCTGGACCAGTACAGGGCAGTGGACGTCTGCTTCAAGGTGGTGGGCACGGGCAGCGTGGGCACTCGCGATTACTGCGTGTACATGGAGGGCAACGGCCCGCAGGATCCACTGTTTTTGCAAATCAAGGAGGAGCCGGGCTCGGCGTACTTGCCGTACGTGAAGAAGGCTCCGCGAGTGCATTGCGGGCGGGCGGTGGCCGAGGGGCAGCGCGCCATGCAGATGCAGAGCGATCCTTTCCTGGGCTGGACGACGTTGGATGGACGCGAATACCTGGTGCGCCAGCTCAACGACCACAAGGCTTCGATTGAGGTGGACGACCTGAAGGGCGAGGGGCTGATTGCCTATGCCGTGCTGTGCGGCGAGCTGCTGGCCCGCGGACACGCGCGCAGCGGAGACGTACAGATGATCGCCGGCTACATGGGCGTCGGAGATGGATTCCTGCAGGCGCTGGCGAAGTTTGCCGTGGCCTACGCCAACCAGACGGAGAAGGACTGGGAGAGTTTGAAGAAGGCTCGGGGCGTGAAGGCGAAGGCGGCGACGAGACAAACAGCAGTGAAGCAGGCGGCGGCGAAGAAGGCGGCAGTGAAGCGAGTGACTCTGAAGAAAACCGCAACGAAGCGAGTGACAACGAAGCAAACTGCGGCGAAGCAAGCGGCAGTGAAGGCTGTGAAGTAATCTGCGATGAGCAAGAAATCGCCCCAACTCCGCGAGTGCGGGCTGGGGCTTTTCTGTTTCGGGCGGGAAGCGAGTCAGCGGGCCGCGTTGGCTTCCATCTGGATGGCGCGTGGGTGAAGGATGTTGTTCTCCAGGTGAATGTGCTGGTGGAGATCGGCCTCGAATTCCTTGAGCGACGTGTAGAAGGCGAGCCAGGTGGGGCAGGCGTCGGGGGGCGGAGTGAGGTTGTGGCTGAGCTTGCGGATTTCGGCGAAGGCTCTACCGGCGGAGTCGTGCTCGTGTTCCATCATGGAGATGGGATTGGCAACCGTGCCGAAGCAGCTGTGCGGCAGGCCGTGCGCGCCAGCCTGCTGCTCCAACTGAGTGATGTACGGGAAGAGGACAAGCTCCTCCTTGGCGAGATGCTGGGTGAGTTCGTCGGCAAGGGCGTGGACGATCTGCTGGATGGTGGCGAGTTCCGCGTGGGTGGCGCCGTGGCGGGCGACGACCTTTTCGGCCAGCTCGCGCAGGCGTGGCAGCTCCCGGGTGACGTAAGCGTGGTGCGTGGCGATGATGTGCGAAGTGAGCTCTGCGAGCGGAGCGGCGGCCCAGTTGTGCGGCGCCTGGCTGGGCGCATGGGCCGCCGACTGAATGGCGCGGAGGACATCCTCCACGGCGAGGGAGCGCTCACGGCAGGCGTCGGCGAGGGGCCTGCGTCCGCCGCAGCAGTAGTCAATGCCAAAGTGCTCGAATACGCGGATGGAGGCGGGCTCGGCGAGGGCGATGTCGCGCACGGTCTGGTCGTGCAGGGAGTGGGTGGCGGTGGTCATGGGAGTTCTCCTTTACCCAACCAACATAGCGGGTGGAGAGAAAGACGGCAGCGACCAAAGTCACTGGGACGGGGAGCGATTTACAATCAGCGTTGGCCGCCATGGCACGGCGGCAGGAGCGAAGATGGCGAGCGAGAAGAAAAGCTTGATGCGGGAGCTGCTGGAGCAGACATCGCTGTTTGCGAATCTATCAGCCGCGGAGCGCGATCTGCTGGTGGAGCGGGTGACGCGGCGGACCTTTGCCGCCGGAGAGAATCTCTTCCACGAGGGCGGCCAGTGCGACGCGCTGCACATCATTGTCAGCGGGCGTGTGCGGATTTATAAGAGCTCGGTTGGCGGGCGTGAGCAGGTGCTGGCGCTGAACGTGGCGGGTGACACCCTGGCCGAACTGCCGGTGTTTGACGGCGGCCCGTATCCGGCATCGGCCGTGGCGGTG
>CAVRDQ010000095.1:0-27500 GCA_963719655.1 uncultured Acidobacteriota bacterium
CCATTGTTGCTGTATAAACGGCTGCCACAGGGCGAAGACAGTGAGAGAACATTGTGATGATGTCCCATTTGTATTGTGATGTTTCCCATCCTCGATCGAACTGGGAAATCAGCGCCGATTGGTCAATGCCGCGGCCATCGCCAGGGACTACACCGCCGCGTGAGATGTTTGGCTGACTGATGTTGTAATCACCCGACGGCCAGGTTGAATCCAGGCGTCGTCCCAGGACATCGGCGCGATGATTCAGCGCGAATGAAAACCGCCCGGAAACGCGGCGGCGGTTCCCGCGCGGTCGCCTGCCGTGGATCGGCAATCGACGAGATTTGCGGCACCATGAATGGTTGAGTTGGGCTGGAGCCAAATCGCCCGCGAGACCGTGCGCCGCCACCGGCTGGCGTTCGGCGACGCGCCGATCTATCGCGACGCGCTCGATGTCGGGGGGGATTACGCCTACCGCATCAGAGGCGAGGCTCACAGCTGGACGCCGCAAACCGTGTCGCTGCTGCAACACGCCGTGCGCGGCAATTCGCGCGATCAATATCGCGCCTTCGCCAAGCTACTGAACGAGCAGGACGAAAACCTGCTCAATCTGCGCGGGCTGTTCCGGATCAAGGGCGCCGATGAGGACGGCCGCGCGCCCGTGCCGCTGGAAGAGGTCGAGCCCGCCAAGGACATCGTGAAGCGTTTCGCCACCGGGGCAATGTCCTTCGGCTCGATTTCGCGCGAGGCGCACACGACGCTGGCCATCGCGATGATGGCTCTGCCGCTGTCTGCCAACGGTGCCCAGCAGAGCACCGCGCAGAAGGCGCCCCCGAGCACCGGAGTGGACGCACGTGTTTCGGGCATTGATACGCGTGTTTCATCCGCGGTCGAGGGCGTGGATGTACGGGTCACTACCATTGAAGAACCCACTGATCAGCCTGCGGCTCCCTCCGGCAGGCCCGCCAAGCCCGCTTCAAGTTGGAGTTCGAAGCCTGCCTCCCCCACTTCTGGAGCCAGTCGCACACCGCAGCGGTCCAGTGCAAATGAGCCCACGCTGAATGCGAATTCTCCCTCAGCGGTTCCGGTGAGTACATTGCCTGAAGCAAGGCCCAACGCTTCCGCTGTGCCGAAGCATGGTGCTCTGGCGAACTCCCACGGCCCTTCTGCAGGAGCACCGCCTGACAGTTCTTTTGATCGCATGATCAAAGACTCTCGCGCTACCGCCTCGCGAATGCAGCCCAAGCCGTCACAGACCTCATCGGGAGGGCCAAGGCACTCGACCTTGTACCAACCTCGCTTCGCTCCCGAAGTGCCGGGCAATCCAATTACCAGCCGGCATCCGACTCAGCATGCTGCACACCCCTCGCATACGGCGAAGAAATCAAGTCACGGGTTGAATGCGCAGACCTCGACGCAGGCAAAGCCTCATTCGCACTTGACGCTGCAAAGTAATCGCTTGAACAGTGTTAAATGACGGCGAGGTTTTGATCCTTGTCGGTACCGGGTTATCTGGCTACCCGATTGAGATCTTCGTTACCGGTTCCAGGCACAACAATTTGAGATTAAGCCTAAGCCGGCACTGCACAAGTTTTGGCTTTGGTGAGGCGTCATTTCCAGTCCAGGAAACATTCATGACTCCCCTCAACCTTTTCTTGTGGGCCGTAGCAGCTTATTGCATGAGTGATTTGTTTAAGCGCAAACCTATCGTCTGATTGAGTCGTTGCAGGAGATCACAAACTCGGTCGGTTCCCAGGTAGATTCGGTTGCCGAGTGCCCGCACCGAAGCATCCTCGCAGAGGGTTACGCTCTTCCATCCGCAATAACCTTTTCCACCGCTCCAGCCAGCGCCGCGCGGTAGTTCTCCCAGTTACAGCCCCGCGCCCGCCGCAACGCAGACTGTGACATGGATTCGAGAAGATCTCGGTCTCGCTGCAAAACCAGGAGCTTTTCCGCCAATGCCTCGGAAGAGCGAATCGGTATGATGAAGCCGTTCTCTCCGTCCGTAAGTAAATCCTTCGCGCCGCTGTTCGGAGTCGTAATCACGACCATGCCGCGGGACATCGCCTCCAGAATTACCAGCGCAAAGCCCTCCGACAGTGTGGGGAGCGCCAATACGTCATGCTGCATCATCTCATCCAACACCGCACTATGCTTCGCTGAGGGAATCCAACGGTAGCGCTCAAGCATTCCATCCAGTGCCTTACAGCTTCCCAGACGCGAGCCGATGATCGTCAACTCGACCGCCTGCTCAGTGTTCCCGACGGCATCGAATAGATACGATATTCCCTTACGCTGCGTGAGGCCGCCAACATACAGAACGCGAAGCTTCGGATGCCTCGTCCTTTGCTGTGCTTCCCCATCGAGCACGCCTGGTGCGCCATATGGGATTACGTGAACGTCCTTCTGTAGGCTCTGGGGCAGGGTTGACTTCACATACTCACTGGGGACGATCACCGCATCCGCCAGTTCGAGTTCCTCATCTCTTCTTGCAATCCATGCCGGGTCGAAGCACAAACCGGTAAAGGTATCTGCAAAGTCCGGCTGAAGCTCCGCCTCTTCCATCAACAGTTTGTTGAGAAATCCCCAGTAAGCGATCGGCAGTTCGTAAATTGTTCTTGCGCCCGCGCGCCGGGCGGCACGAAAGCTCTCTAATGCGCCACCGTCATATGCGTACACTGCTGCCGGCGCGGACTTTGTTATCGCGCCCGCGGCCATCCGGTCCACGCCTTCGTAGATGTGTGCAATAGAGAATGGCGATCGCTGGTGCTCGGCCAGCAATGGCAGTCCCACTTTTCCCGCCAGCACCCGGCATATCTCCCGCGCCGGACGAGTATGGATCAATCCCATCGGAATCTGCGGGTAAGTGCGCCGCTTCAGCTCTCGCAATAACCTCTCCGGCAGGACACGGTTCCATGCGCTGCTCCCATCCCACGCCACCGTCGTATAGAAACCTTCCAACATCTGACGCTCGAACAAGGCCAGCATTGCCTGCCGCGAATTCGCATTTCCGGTGGGATGTGATAGCACGACCATAGCTTCTCCTGATTTGTTCTGCATCCACGCCAACGGACCGCCGGCATATACGCTACGCTAGTCAGTACCTGGGCCGGCGACCAGCTTAATGATGCGCGCATAGTTCGCACTAAACTCGCGCTGCGCTTTTCCCTCGTATTGCAGTCGCTGCTCCGCAAACTTCTGCTCCACACCCGGGTCGTACTCGGCGTGAACCCGCTTCATCTGTGCCGCCAGTTCTTCTGCGGAGTCCGGATGGAAGTAGTGGCCTCGCGGCGGAGCCTGCTCCAGGTGCACATCAATGTTGGACAACACGATCGCCTTACACAATGCCTTTGCCTCCTCCACCATCGTGCTCCAACCTTCCGACACCGAAGGTTGCAGCAAGGCGATCGAATGGTGCATCAGGCTCACGACGACTCGATACTTGACCGCGCCCAGGCAGACGAAGCGATTCTCCAATCCAGCCTGCTTCACTTTCTCCATCAGCGATGGCACATAGGATGGATTGCGGGTATCCTCCATCGCCCCGGTGCAGATCACTCGAATCTCTGCAGGCAATTGCCGAAGGGCCTCTACCACCACACCGTGGTTCTTGTGCTGCCAGAACTGGTTGGGTAAATAGAAGTATGGCTCCTGCACCGGGTACGCTTCGCTCAGCTCTTCGCGGCTCATGGGAGGGATGCTCAGCACAGACACGCTGCAGAAATGCAGCACATGGGTGCGCACCCCGGAAAGCTCCGGGAAAAATCTCCGGAAGTCCTTCTCTGCCGACTCGCTGCTCAGCAGAATATCTCCCCACAGCGCGGCTTTGCGCACATCCACGTCGCGCCGCTGACGGTTGCGCTGATCAAAGAACTTGGGCATCACACGATGCTGAAAGTCGGCTTGCCATGGCAATGTTTTTACCGTCCGCTGCTCCCCAATGTTGAAGTGGCTCAGAAGGTCGATGCGGTTTCGCTTCAGGATGTGCAACATCAGTGGATCGTATCGCAACAGGCGGTTCAAGCCTCGCCGCGGCCATTGCCAGGCTCCGGCAATCAGAGTTGCCGGACAGTCATTTACGTGGATTCCCTCGCACTCATACTTTACAAAGTCCAGCGGGCTCTCGGTAAATATCTCCAACCGCAGGTCCGCATCAGGATACCGGTGAAAGCACCCCAGCAGGTTGTGAAAGTAATTTTGTCCGCCCTGCCAGGTTGCATGCATTGGCAGCGCCAGGCCGACTCGAATCATGCGCTTCGGGATTCCTATCTTTGTATTCTGCTGGGTTGTTGAAACTATACCGCAATCACCTGGCAACGTACCGCTGGCGTTCTACTGCGATGCCACGGCACTCGCCCAAACACTCAAGGACGCAGCTTCCGATACCATTCGACATATGCCAGCAAGCCCTTCTCCAGCGGCGTGCTGAACATCGGTCCCAGCGTCGCTTCCGCAGAATCATCCGCCACTAGACTCTCAGGGTCCCCCTCTTTGGGCTTGCCCAGAAAGACCGGCGCATGGCTGATGCCGGCTGCACGGTACAACTCCGTAAGAATCTCGCGGACGGAGACCGCCCGGCAGGTGCCTGCATTAAATACCGGCACCGCGGCTGAGGCCGTCGGACTAACCCGCAACAGGCACTCGATCAAGTCCGCTACGTACGCCCAGTCCCGCAGTTCACGTCCAGAGCCGAAAAACTCGTAATCTCCACGGCTCGCTTTCTGCATCGCATCCCACAGGACCTGTTTCTTCAGGCCCGGGCCGTACACCGAAAACGGCCGCACAATGACCGAGCGCGTCTGATACATTCGAGCATGATCCAGCAATAACGACTCCACCTGCCGCTTGTGAACCCCGTAGGGCGACACCGGAAGACAGGCCAGGTCGTGGCTGGCTCGCTTGTGCGCGGCTTCACCATAAATTGCCGCGCTCGATACATACACAAGTTCTGCGAGCGGCCACTGACGGCGCATAAAATCCAAAAGCAATACCGAGGAGTACACCGTCTTCAGAAAATCGCTGCATGGATCGGCCACCGACTGCGCCACCGATGCGCCACCCGCCAGATGGAAGATCGTCTCCGGGGCCGAATCCACGGTCTCCAGGGTGTCGCGCGAAATGTCTCCGAAGATATACTTCGCGCCATCCATCACGGAGGCGTCGTCACGATTGCTTCCGAGCGAGGTGACACGGCTACCCAGCGAGACCAGCCGCCTCACCAGGTGGCTACCCAGAAATCCGCCACCGCCGGTCACCAACACCCGCCGCCCGCGGAACCGATCTTCGGTTTTCCCGCTAACGCTTTCGTAGCTCAATGGGTATCTCCCTTACAACTATGGAGTGCGAGTTATGGTCGTCAATCGTGCAGCGCCACGCATTCGTCACCGCGTTACCAATCTTGATTGAGGAGCGCGAGATTCGTACGCTTCCACCGTTGATACATACCTCATCGCCCACCGTAATCCTGCCGCCCGAGCCCTCACATATGAAGCAGTTGTGCAAAAGGCAGCGATCGCCAATCTCAAGCGACACACCATCCCGCGGACCATCCAATCGCACCCGGAAACCAGAACCGGGCAGCTAGTTTCCCATCCGCACTTTCTTGTTCTTGGCCACCGCATTGCGGTCAAACGCTCCGTTCCATCAAGAATTCGCTTATGGTCTGGAATTCCCGACCACTCTGGGAGGATTGCCAACTACTACCGTGTAAGGTTCCACGTCCTTTGTGACAATCGTTCCCGCTCCTATCACCGCTCCTTTGCCGATAGTGACCCCTTTAAACACCGCACTGTTGAAGCCAATCCAAACATCGTCCTCAATCACAATCGGCGCCGTCGCGAGATCGTCTATGTGCCTGGGATGCCCGGTCGAGAATATCGCGCAAAAATGTTGGTGTCGTTTTTCTGCGGAAAGCGAATGCGAATCATTGTCATGAATGTTCACATTATGTGAAATCAGAACACGCGCTCCAATGCGAACCGAACTGGCTGACCAAATCCTGGAGTGCTCCCCAATGAAGCACGATGCGCCGATCTTGATATTACCTCCATGGAGGAGGGCGCGTAACTCGCCCAGAATTCGACAATGGTCGCCTATGGTGATGGCGCTCCTTACACCAGTATCGTTACCCACCCGGGACGGTGGGTAGAACAACACATCTCTTCCGACGCTGCATTGCCTTTGCTTCTCGATGTTCTCCAGCCGTTCCAAGACCCTCTTAGGAATCCTGGCGGCTTTCAGCAAGAACCTTGATGTCACTGAGTTTATGCCATCCATATTTACCTCACGATTCCTGGCGTCCACCGCTAACCAACGCGGGATCTGTCGCAGCCTTCGATTTGGCCATCCTGCTGAATAGTTGTCGTATCACAAAGTAATAGGCCGGAAACACAATCGTCACCTGAGTGATGATCGAACCTAGACAGACCCCAGTCACTCCAAGTTTCTTCGTGAGCAGAATAGAGAGCGCAAGATTGCTGATGCTCGCTACCATGGCAATCTTCGTTTGAACCTTCAGAACTCCTGCTCCATTCAGTAACATGGCCACAGGCGCGCTGGCTGCCGAGACAACCCCCCAAGTCGCCAAGGTCAGTAAGAGAGACATGGGCGCGTGTAAAGATTTTCCTACCAATACCCTGAGAGCCCATGGGGCCCCCAGTGCCATCGCCGTGCATAAAGGGACCGTGGCCGCCAACGTGATGCTCGATGAGCTCCAGAATACTTTGCGAACCCAGGCCACGTCGCCGCGCGCAATCGCTTCGCCATAGGCGGGCCACAGCGGACTGGTTCCCATGGAGACCAGTTGCGTAATAAAACTGAACAGCTTTTGCGGCACGGCATATACGGCCACGGCAGCCGCACCCATCACTTGCGAAATAACAATGTTGTCCGATGTATAGCCAACCGCAATCGCCACTTGCAGAATGAAGAACATCAGTCCGAGCCTGAGAATCTTGGAGGCCGAGTGCCACTGAAACGCATGCATGGAAGGTACAAGCCAAGGGTGCACGCGGAACAGAAACCATCCATTGAACAACGTGGCTAAAATCACCCCAAAGGTGGACGCAAACACCAGCCACGGCAAGGTTCCACGCAACTCAATTACCAGCACCAACGCCAGGAGTGAAATAACGTTCCCAACCGCGCTCACGATCTGCGACCAATAACCCTGCTGCAATCCCGCCTGTACGCGTGTAATCACGCCCAGGGGGATGTTGATGACAAACCAGCAGAAGAGGACGAGAAATGCCTTGGATCCTTCGGCCGCAACCACCGTGGACCGCACGTTGAACAATCTCGGCCACGGCAGCAGCGGGTAGGCAATCCCGCCGGCGACAGCCATCATGGCGGCAATGCCAAGCATCAGCACAAAGCCGCACGATACATACTCCCTGGCTAGTGCGTGGTCATCCTTGCCGTGCGCCTCTGAGATTGCGTTCATCACGCCATTCCCGATTCCAAGGTCGGCAAAGCCCATAATCGAGATAAAAGAAGTGAGCACCATCCACAGGCCGTAGCGCTCTACCCCAAGATACCGAAATGTCAGGGGCACACTGATCAACGTTGCCAGCAGACCAATGGCACGCGATCCCAGCGAGGCCACCGAGGTAAACGCCATCCGCCGGTAACGTTCCCGCGACCGCCCCTGCTCCGTTGATGGGTCCGATGGACGGAAACACGCGTGGCGCATTCGACCATAGAATCCGGAGGCACGCTGAATAATCCACACGGGAGAGTTCTTTGTCACCGGTCCGTCCTTGGTTTTCGGGGCTTCCAGTATGGCAAGTATACCAAACGCGGCGGGTGCCAAATTGCTCGCCGCAACCCATGCCCCGCGGCGATTTCACGGCCAAAGGCATTGCTTCTGCTGTCTCAAATACGCTCTCGCGCGTCTCCCGGTCCGCGCTACTTTCCGCGGCTCAACTCATCGGTCTTCAGCACGATCATGTACTCATAGAAAGATTGCAGCAACGCATAGCTCAACCCTGCCCGTCCATCCAGAAATCCGCGCCGCAGAACATACAGCATCAGAAACTTCACCAGTGGCCGCGCAGGAAGCCGGTAGAACAACTCCTTCTGATGGAAGCGCCGCTCATTGAAGTCCTTTGCAAAAAACGCTTCACGAATGCTGAACGCGCGATGCTCGCTCCGGTTCGTCAGAATTTGCCGCGCCTCCAACGTGCTGTAGGAGTTGTGGCGGCTCAACCAGTGGCTCGCTCCCTTACTGAACGGATAGTGGTCCAGGTAGCCCTTGACCTCTCCCACCGGGCCTTGCGGAATCGTGATGGGATTGACCAGCCGCTCGTAGTGGATTTTCTCCGGACGGAAGAGCCGCAGATAGAAAGGCGACGTCTGCACATGCTTCAGCCACGTATCCATGTAAAAGTCTCTGCGTTGCACGCGGAAGGCGACATTGTCGCCCGGCGCCTGCACGGCTCTCCGCAACGCATCTGCCAGCTCCGGAGTCACCCGCTCATCAGCATCCAAATAGAAAACCCAGGGATAGCGAAACTTCAGATTCGCCAGTCCCCAATTCTGATGAGAGGACCAGTTGTCGAATGTGCGTTCTGTTACCGTCGCGCCGGCCTGTCGCGCAATCTCAACCGTGCGATCCGTGCTGAATGAATCGTATACGTGCACATCATCCGACCAGCGAACCGAGTCCAAACAACCCGGCAGGTCGCGCTCTTCATTCTTCGTCAGGATGAGGACAGAGATCATCTGGGCTATTTACCTTTTCCGCGCCGCCACAACCATCGAGCAGGCCAGCGGAGGAATTCTGCCAACGCGAAGGAATGTGGTTACTTCAAAGCCGCATTCGTCAAACAATGCAAGCAGCGTCTGTTTGGAGAAGAACTTGATATGGCCAAAATCGCGCAGCGGATGCCAGTGCTTGTCAAAACCGTTTGTCAGCGCCAACGCAAGATTCTTCAAGTACCCATGGTAGGGCGTGCTTAAAATAAAAAGCCCGCCGGGGCGCAATGCCTCGCTCGCGCTGCGCAGCAATATGCGCGGAAGCAACAGATGCTCAATGACCTCGAACGAGACCACCGCATCATAGGCGGCAGCATGCTCCGCGCCCAGCGGCTGCGCAAGGTCGTGATGAAAAAAACGTACATCCGGAAAGGACGCCTGCGCTATGGCCAAACCGGACGAGCTTGCATCACAACCGGAAACCACAAATCCCTTTGAGGCGAGAAGCCCTGTAATGGAGCCATTGCCGCAGCCAAGGTCCAATACCTTTCGAGCGTTGTCCGCAGCCAAAAGCTTGAGGGCTGGTGGAAGCAGATAGCCGTGAGCTTCACTATCGCCCGCTTGCTCCCATTCAAATTCCGAGGACGAGGCGGAGATGACCTCATCGGTTCTAGCGCGTGGACGCATGTTCGCTCCCCTTGATGACTCTATCTTTGATCTTCCGCGCGGGCACGCCCGCATAAACTCCCCACGGCTCCAGGTTCCGCGTGGCTACCGATCCCAGAGCCAGCACGGCTCCCTCTCCAATCGCGACGCCCGGCTGCACCGTGGCCCGCGCGCATATCCATGCATGTGGCCCAATATGAAGCTCCGCGGAAACCAGCGGAAACCCAACCGCTTCGTAATCGTGAGTGGCTCCGCACAAGTACGCTTCCTGCGAGATGGTGGCGTGCGAGCCGATCGTAATCACACTTGGGTTGTACACTCTTGCGCCATCAGCGATTGCAACCACATCTCCGCAGCGCAAGTTCCAGGGCGCCCATATCCGCGCGCTCGGGTAGATGTGGCAATTTGTCCCAATCTCGGCGCCGAACGCCCGCAACAGGAATCGTCTCCAGCCGTGCAGCGGTCGCGGCGACATGCGGAAGAGTACGGTATATGCGATGCCCCACACCAGCCGCCCAATTCGATTCCGGAGCGAGAAGGCGGGCATCAGATAGGGATCATGTTCAGGCATGTTTGCTGCGCTCGTGCCCGGCCACCTCGGCTAGCGTGTCGAGCAAAGTCTTCGTTGCGTTGTGTGCTTCAAAGCGATCCAGAAAGCAATTCACAGCTCTCTGCCGCATCTGCTCCTTCTGCTGTGCCGTGAGATTAACCCAGGATTGCAGCAGAGAGCATGTACCCTTCAGGTCGTCCGCGGCAATGATGCCACCACCGGACTCCTGCACTTCATGACAAATATTCACCTGGTCGGAGATCAGCACCGGAACTCCGCAGGCCAATGCTTCTGCCACTGCAATTCCGAAGTTCTCCTGATGAGATGGCAGCACAAATATCTCGGAGTTACGCAGTGCCGCCCACTTCAGCTCTCCCGTCACCATGCCCGCCCACGTGACCCGCTCTTTTAGTCTGAGTTGGGTGACAATGTTTAACAGCCTGGCCTTTTCCCCTCCCTGATCGGGGCCACACATCAACAGATGCCAGGTTGGATCGGATGCAAGAACATCGGCGAATGCACGAAGCAGCAGATCGCATCCCTTCTTTTCATGCAGCCGGCCCAGAAAGATAGCGATGCGCTTGCCTTGCAGTTCCGGAAAGCGTTTCAGGAGTTCGCCGCCACTCTCATTGTTCGCCGGGGGCACGGCCACGCCAAGATTTACTACTTTCTCCCTGGCCTGATAAAGACTGAATGACTGGCGCGCGAGCAGGCGTTCCTTCTCGCAGGTAAACAACACTGCGCTCGCATCGCGCAGCACTCGATAGTCTCCCCAGGGCCAATACAGCAGCTTCTTAAGGTGCTTCAATGGATAGGCACGCTTGAACCACGGATCAAGCATGCCATGCGCAAACACCGCGTATGGCGTTGTGCCTCCGCGCAACGCGCGCCAGCAGCCGAAGCTATGGTACTGCCACAGTCCGTTGACAATGACAATGTCGTATTCGCCGCCGTGCTCTCTCAGCCATGGGACATACCGGGCGCTATATCCATATTTTCCCCGGCCCGGTCCCAGAGCGTGCACCACGAACGGCACCGCCTTCAGAAACGGCGAACCCGGTGCATCCAGCGAGGCAATCTCAACCACGTGCCCCTGCGCCTCACTGGCCAAAGAGAGTTGACGGACAGCCTCAATCGGGCCGCCACCGGCGAGATCCACCGAACTAATGAGATGGAGAATCCTCATCATCAATGTTGCACCCAAACTCTCCAGTGTCTGCTGGTTCTAGTGGATCATGTACCATTTTCCGCTCTGCTATATGTTCATTGTAACAGTCACTTGCGCGTACCAAGGTCTCAGATTCCGCGCGAAGAACCAAACACTCTTGCTTCGCATGATAAGAAAAGCCCTGCCGAGTTTGACTCGACAGGGCTCTTGTAATTCAGCCTTGGTGTTTAGGATTGCCTCTTCGGCCATCCCTATTTCCAGAGCTTACTTCTTTGCTTTCGGAGCTACCGTCTGCGATGCGCCAGTTGCATGCGTCGCACTCGGATTGTGGCTGTTGTTCGACGGCGATACGGTCGTCGGATCGGTGTACGTATACGACTGCGACACCAGGCTGCCGTTCATCGTCGACCACAGCGTCACGTAGACCGCTGCGCCATCCGTCGGCAGGTTCACCGTCACCGTGCCACCCGGAACCGGGCCCAGATTGGCAATGTCATAGCCATTCGGGGACGAGCCAACCCACAGGTAAACCGGGTCCGTGGACTGGTTGTAGTTCCAGGTGAAGGTCTGCGTCGAACCCAACTGCGATCCGTTCGCAGGCGAACTCATCTGGGCCGGTGCAAGCGTCATTTCGGTGTAGCTAGCCGTTGACGACGTCAGCGTACCGTTCAGTGTCGACCACAGCGTAACGTAAACCGTTGCGCCATTGGTCGGCAACGTCACCGTCGCGCTCGTGCCGCTCAGCGGTCCAATGTTCACCAGGTCAGTACCACCCGCAGTCGAACCAACCCACAGATACACCGGAGTGGTCGAAGCGTTGGCTGCCCAGGTGATCGTCGTGCTCGCTCCGCTCAGCGTACTGCCGCTGGTCGGAGAGGTGATCGTCGCCGGCAACAACGAGGTTTCCGTGTAGGTCGCCGTGGTGGAAGCCAGACTGCCGTTAAAGGTCGACCACAGCGTAACGTAAACCGGCACGCCATTAGTCGGCAGGTTTACCGTCGCGCTCGTGCCCGTGAGCGGTCCAATGTTCACCAGGTCAGTACCGCCAACCGTCGAACCAACCCACAGATACACGGGAGTGGTCGAGCCGTTGGCTGCCCAGGTAAACGTCGTGCTCGCTCCGCCCAGCGTGCTGCCGCTGGTCGGTGAGGTAATTGCCGCAGGCAACAGCGTGGTTTCCGTGTAGGTCGCCGTGGTGGAAACCAGGGTACCGTTCACGGTGGACCACAGCGTGACGTACGCCGTAGCGCCCGTGGTCGGCAGGTTTACCGTCGTGCTGGTGCCCGTGAGCGGTCCAAGGTTCACCAGGTCAGTACCGCCCGCGGTCGAACCAACCCACAGGTACACAGGCTGTGAATAACCGCTGGCAGTCCAAGTGATCGTTGTGCTGGAGGCCGTCAGCGTGCTGCCGCTGGCCGGAGTCAGAATGGCAGCCGGAGCCGCCGAGTTGTTGGTGATGACTACCGCCGACGAGGTCGAAGGACCATCGTTGGCTGCGTCACCGTTGAAGTATGCAATTACGTTGTTGGCGCCCGAAGCCAGCGGAGTGGCCGTGAGCGTGTAGGTAGCCGAACCGGTGCAGACCGTGGTCGCGCCACTGCCGGTGCAGGCGTTGGCCGTCACCGCGCTGGTGCCCAGCAGCGTGCCGCTGGTGCTGCCGATGTAGAAGCTCACCGTGCCGGCCGGTACGCCGCCGCGCTGGGTGGCCGTGACCGTGGCCGTCAAGATGCTGCTGGTCACCGTGCTCGTCAGCGTCGTCGCACTGGCCGACAGGGCCGTCGCCGTGGTGAACGTGGGCGAAGCGCTGTTCCAGTTGTTGACCGTCTGGTTGATGTTGATGCTGCCCAGACCGGTGGCATCGTCATAGCCGGGGCTCGCCGTGTAGCCGAGAATGCCGGCCGTCACGGTGGTACCCGGGACTACGTTGACGCCATAGGTATAGGTGCCGGTGCTCGGCGTGTAGCAATCAATGTCACCCTTCGTGCAGGGCTGGTAGATGCCGGGCGTGATGGTGCCGCCCTGCAAGCTGGCCATGTCATTCGAGATGTCATAGAAGAAGCAGGAGCTCGGAGGCGCCGTGCCCGTTGCCACGTTCGAACCCGAGCAAGCGGTCAGATTGGCGCTCGGCGAACCCGGAGTGCCGTACTGCTGGGCTGCCAGGTTGTACAGCGTGTAGTCGGCCTGGCCCTGGCGCTCACCGGTCTTCTGGTTTACCAGTGCGAAGAAGCCGGCCAGCTGAGGTGCCACGAACGACGTACCGCCCGCGCCCATCACACCAGTGTCATATTCCGCCACGGTGCAGGCGTAAGCATCCGATTCGCAGTAGGGCAGGAAGTGACCCCACCAACCGTTGGAAGCGAAGAACGAAACGTCAGGAATGTTGCGGTAGGTCGTGGAGACCGAGTTCAGGCCCACGCCGTAGACGCTCTGGAAGCTGGGAATCGTGTTGTAGGTGCTGATGCCGCCAGCGCCGCCAACCACTTCCAGGTAGCTCTTCAAGCTTCCGGTGGACTTGGTGCAGAAGCCCTCAGGATTGTAGGTGGTGCCGAACGTCGTGCTACCGGCCTTCTGTTCATACGATACGAACAACTGGTTGGAGCAGTAGCCGCCCCAGGTCGTCTCCGGAACGTAGGTCACGGCCGAACCCAGGCCCGTGCCATTGGTGGAGTTCCACCAGGTGGCAACCGGACTGGTGGTGTAGTTGTCGGACACATACACGTCGCCGAAGTCGGTGCCGCCCGCGGAAACGTTGTAAGCGGAGTCACCAAAGCCGTTGATCGAAGGCGCCAGCGTGGTGGCGTGGGTGGAGTTCTGATAGCACTGCTCGGCGCCGCCGTCTCCGCTGGAGATGACTGCCGTGATGCCTTCTGCCGCAAACTGCTCCCACTGGCCGTTGTAGTAGGCCATGTTGGTCGCGGTCATGTCGCCTTCGCATTCGCCGTAGCTCATGCTGGCTGCCACAACCGTGCCGTACAGGTAGTTGGCAATGTACTGCGCGCTATGGTCGATGCCCAGGCTGCCCAGGGTCGTGCCGTCGCCGCTCGTCGCCGTGCCGCCGCAAGCCACAAAATCAATAATGGCATTCGGGGCAGCGGTGCCGGCCCACTGCAGGTCAATGTCGGCTTCCGACTCTTCGCCGCTCGTCTTACCCGCGCTCTGGGTGACCGGAGCGTAGCAGGAGGTATAGCCGTTCAGGCCGCTGCTGGAACCGATGTAGTAGTTCACACCGCCAGCGGTCGCGTTCGGCGTCGCCGGATACGTCGGCAGGCCAAACAGCGCGCGGAAGGTGTTTACGTCAGCCGGCGCAACCTGCACTTCTTCAATCACGGCAATCGTCTGGCCCGCGCCGGTGATGCCGGAGCTGAGCAGCGGATTTTCGTTGTAGATGGTGTAGAAGTCCTGCGGACCGACTTCGTAGTCACCCGTGCCGCTGTCAAAGTTCGCGCGGGGCGAAGTCGTCGTGCCCGTAACCGGGAAGGACTTTCCAGTCGCCCGATCCTTGCGGAAGAGGCCACCCTGAATGACATGCGGCTTTGCCGTGAAGTCGTCCAGTTTGTTCAGGCCCGCAATCACCGGCGCCAGTGCGGCCGGAATCTGCGGCTCGCTCACCGCCGCCATATGCTTCTCGCCGTTGACGGTGACGTGGTGAATATCCGTATTGAAGGCCGAGCGCAACTGGCCCACCGTGCCGGTAAACGAGATGAAAGTCTTTGCAGGAGAGACGTCAAGAACGTTGAAGCCCTGGCTGATCAGCCAGTTCTTCACGGCCAACACGTCGTCATCCGTGGGCTGGAACTTCGCGCCAATCTGTTGCGGCGTCAGCCACTGGTGATACTGCGAGGAGTTCCGGTTGTGAAGGTTGTCCACCGTCGCATCCAGAGCCGCCTGCTGCTCCGGCGTGCGCGCCAGCAACAGCATGATCGGGCCAACCTTCTGGCCATCTGCTACCTTGCCCTGATCCGTTGCCTGGGCGATGAACGGGCGGACATGACCCTTCAGGGTCACGCGGTTAGAGTTGTCAATTGCACTTGCGTTGACACGCGACACCGGCGCCGACAAAGTCACTGTCTGCGCAAACGCTGTCAGGCTCGTCAATAGCCCAAGTGTAAGTACAACAGAAAAGACCCAAAGGGCCTTCCCGAAACGGACACCATGCATCTAGCTCACCTCAATATTGAAAAGTTTCACTTCTCAAAGGTTGCTTGCAGTTAGGCACTTGTTTCGCCAGTTACTTGAAACTGGCAAGGTGGAGGGTTGACCCATTATTACTTTGGTACAGGGTCCCGTCAATCAAAGTCTTACAACTTTGGGAATTATCTGTTTCGGGAAGTTTTTATGCACTTATAATGCTGTTTTCATGCATACTTTTGTCACCTTTTCCGTGGTTACCCTTCCCCCTTCGCGACAAAGCCGCTCCAGTTTCTCCATTTCTGAGCTTTCTCGCCATAGTTAACCCTGGCGTACACCCCCCGCTACGAATGATTCCGATCCTCGAAAAGAGCCGCCTGCCCAACGTTCGTGCCCTGACATCCGTCTTTTCATGGCTTTCTATCGATTGCGCCACCTGGCCTGTCTCCTTTTTGACGAAACCCTCCGCCGCCTTAGGAGCGGCATTTCCTTCGCCCAAAATCTCTGGCGTTGCCTCCCGATGCACCCTCCTCAGCGTTCTCGCTCCCTCCCTTACCACTGCAATCAGCCGCCGCGGCGCACGGCCGCCACCGCATGATTCCACTGAATAAAGAGATCGGAAATGGCAGGAATATGGCCAACGAATGGATGGCGCAGGGTCATCTCTCGCCTCCGCCGCGCCGGCACTCAGCGGGCTCTCACTACGAATTAACACGGCACGGCCACTAGATTGCCTCCATGCACTTACAGGCGCCGAGTTCACACTCATCGCGCGCAACAATTTGGGCCCCGCCGCAGCGGAGCCCATTGCACTTTTGGTTATATCTTGCGTGGCAAACTACGCCCGGGCGCCATCTCCGCGGTAGCGCAACCAGAAATACAGGTAGTCAACTTTGCCGCGTCATCCGTCGCGCCATCCCAGAACAGGTACACCCGGCAACAGCCCGCCGCCAGATGACAGGCAATCGCCTCCGGCCCAAAGACTGACTCATCAACGCTGCGCGGGGCCGGAGTAATCCTTGCGCAACTTTCTCACAAGCTCGCTGGCTGCGTAACCCGCCAGCAGCAGCGGCACCCACTGCACCGGGATCCGGTAGCGCTCCTGGTAGGCCACAAAGTAGTAGATGGGAGGAAACGCAAGCAGCCATAGCAGCAGCATCATGCAGGCGCTGCGGTTGCGCCTCCACAGCAGTAGCAGCCCAGCCAGCATTGCCAGCGAGGCCAGCGTCACAATCGCATCGCGCAGCGGAGAGTACAACTTCGGATCGTGAATGACGCTCTCTTCCGAGCTCAGCAGCGAAGGCATCCAGAAGGCTGCAACACGCTGGAGGGTCAGCCTGACGAAGTCACCGGGATGGCTCCGGATCCACTCCTCGGCTACCAGCAGGCGCTGCCGGTTGAAGCCCACCTCGCCCAGGGATGCAACCTGGGAGGTCAGCGCGCGGTTCTCGTTGGGATGATGTTGCGCGTAGCACCGGGTGATCCGGTTGACGTCGAACGAGAACGATGCGCAGGAGTTGTTGCCGACCTCCAGCTCCAACCCCAGGCCATCGCGGACAAATACAAACTGATGGAACGTTTGATAGTTGCGAACCAGCCACGGCGTAACCAGCAGCGCAGGCAGCAGAGCGAGCACCAGCACTCGTGATGACGTCTGGGTGCGGACAAAATAAACCAGCGCGAGCCACGCCACAAGAACCGGCAGCGCAACCGGACATAGCAGTATCAACACTCCCCACAGTACGCCGCACAACACCGTCCGCGGCAGCGTCATCCGCTCGCGCAACGCATCGTACATCAGGAACGCCAGCACTGTAATCAGCACGCCGGAGTAGCTCTGCTCCCAGAACACAGGCCGCGGCACACGCGCCACCAGCCAGAGCACCGCGGCGGCGGCGCCCGCATAAAAGCCCAAACCCAGGCGCTGCGCCAATAACGGCAACAGGCAAAGCTGCAGGGCAACCATCAGGGTGGCACACCACCGCATGACAAAGTAGGCCTCTGCATCGCTGCTGCTGTGCGAAAGAATAAAGGCTAGAAACGCCGGGAATACTGGCGGTACAAGCGCGGAAGGACCGGTCGGCATCTCCACATAGGGATCGGCAAAACCGTGTCCCTCCACAAGCGAGCTTGCCAGGCCCATCGACTCAAATCCAGTTTGGCGTGGCGAATACACCACTGCGTAATGTTCCGCCGGGTAGAGGATGATGGTGCAGAGTGCCAGCAGAAATAGGACGGCAGCCGCAATGACGGAATGTTGCTTCATGGTTGCGCCTTCGCTCCTACATCACCCGTGGCACGGGAATCCCCATCACATCCATCACCCTCATCAGTTCGCGGCGCACCACGGCCGCCGTGGAGAGCAGCAGCGCCTTCTTCTCCGCGTCCTCCTCGGTCAGGATGTGATGATGGTGATAGAAGTTGTTGAACTGCTGCGCCAACTGAAACGCGTGCTTGGTCAGCCCCGCAGGTTCGGTGCTGGCAATGCACTGCTCGATCACCTTACTGGTCTGCCCGGCGGCCAGCCACAGCTCCCACAAGTCGTTATCGTTGTTCAACGCGCCCGGCGCAACGTTCGCCTCCAATGCCTCTTCCGGAGCAATCCCGGCCTTGCGGAAGATGTTCGAAGCCCGCACCACGGCGTACTGCACGTAGGGTCCGGTCTCGCCCTCAAAGCTCAACGCCTCGCGGAAGTCAAACGCGATCACACTCTGCTTGGTGAACTTCAGCATGAAGTAACGCAAGGCGCCAACGGCGATCTGCGTGGCAATCTCGCGCCGGTCCTCCAACTCCAGCTCCGGATGCCGCCCGTCCACCTCGCTCTGCGCGGCGTCAATCAGCTTGTCCAGCAGGTCGTCGGCCTTCACTCCAAAGCCCTTGCGCCCGCTCACTTCAATGTAACTGCGCTTCTGATCCTCTTCGCTCACCGCGTAACCCAACTCCATCGCGCAGCGCGGAGTCAGCGCCACCATCTCATAGCTGAAGTGCGTGTAGCGCGCGGCCGCGTCGGCGTTGCCCATCAGCAGGATGGCCTGCTTGACCGTCTCCTGCGGCTCGCTCTGGCGCGCGTCAATCACGTTGTAGATGGCGTCCACGCCGCCAAAGTGCGGCGCGCCGGGCTCGCCATCTTTCGGATCGCAACTGATCCACACATGGCGGCCGTCGGCGTACTCGCTGAACTTGCGATAGCCAAAGTCCAGCCCCAGCAGTCCAAACTTCCACAGATGATAAGCGATGTCCTTGCCGACGTAGCCCACGGTGCCATTCGAGCGCACAATGACCTTGGCGTCTTCGTCCGTCCCCGCGCCGTCACCGTTTTCACTCGCCGCGCCCTCCGCAGCCGCGCTCTTCGTATTTCCAGGACGCGTCATCACCCAGCATCCCTTGTTCTTGCCGTTCTCTTCGTAGTACAGAACGCCCGCCGCCTTCAGCAGCTCAAAGGCCTTGGCCCAAAAGTGCAGATGCAGAATGTCGCTCTCCTGCGGCAGAAAGTCGTATTCAATGCCCAGGCGCACCATCGTCTCAAGATGCCGGTGCAGCACGGCCAAGGAAATCTTCTGCGCCAGGGTGGCCGTCGCATTGCCGCCCGTCTCCAGCGCGTGCAAGGTCGCCCGCCGCGCCTCCAAGTGCGTCTTATCCGCCTCATACCACTGCGAAACCTTGGCATACAGATCCCAGCAGTAGTAGTCAAAGCGCGGTTGGGCGATCAGGGAATCCACTTCCGCCGCGCCGATCTTCGCCATCTGCTCAAAGCCCACCACCACGTCCGCCACCTGCACGCCGGTGTTGTCAATGTAGTTCTGCACATCCACCTTGAAGTTGGCCGCCCTTAGCAGCCGCACCAGGGTGTCACCCAGAATCGAGTTGCGCAGATGCCCAATGTGCGCCGCTTTATTGGGATTGATGGACGTGTGCTCGACGAGGACTTTTCCTCTGGCACCAGTCTGCTTTTCTGCAATCTCCCCCGCCACCACTCCCGCCGCAGCCGTTCGATCCAGCCGAGCGTTGATGTATCCCGCGCCCGCCACCTCAAAGCTGGCAAAGCCCTCCGGCAGCGGCATCTCGGCCACAATCTCCTGTGCAATCTTCAGCGGAGCCTTGCGCAGCCCGCGCGCCAGCTTCAACGCCACCGGCAGGGCAAACTCACCCAGCTCGATCTTCGGCGGCTGCTCCACCACAATCTCCGGCAGAGTGATCTCGGGATACTTGCGCGTCAAAAACTCGCGCACATGGGCCATCAAGCGGTTTTGCAGAGTCAGATACACAGATGCTTCCTAACGCTCCCGCCCGTCTACCGGCGGTCGCTCATGATGAGTGCTCAATCCATTGATTGTACGGGATGCGCCGCCTTTGCCGGAACCCATGCCCCCATTCACCGCCGTCAATCGGCCCATGCGTTTGACCCCCTCCCCGCCGCCTCCTATATAGTTAAATCTTGGGCCTTTGCCCGTCTGGATTCGCCATGCGCATTGCCTACCTCGACTGCTTCTCCGGACTCAGCGGCGACATGTTTCTCGGCGCCGCCGTTGCTGCCGGCGTGCCATTCGAAAAACTCCAGCAGGCGGCGCGCTCGCTCTCGCTCGGAGCCGATCTCACCCTCGAAGCGGTCACCCGCGCCGGGCTGGCCTCCACCAAGGTAGAGGTTCTCATTCATGGCCGCCCCGACCAGCCGCTGGATATAGCCGAAGCCGCCGCGCACTCACACTCGCACTCCGATGACTCCGCCCACTCGCACTCCCACGGCGAGCACACTCATACGCACGATTCTCACTCGCACGATTCCCACTCGCACGCAGAGCCTGGCTCCCACAGCACCGTCCAATCTCCCGCCCACGCCCACCGCGGCCTCCCGGAGATTCGTCAGCTACTCGCCGCTGCCCCGCTCAGCCAATTCGTTCGCGACTTCGCGCTAAAGGCCTTCACCCTCCTGGCCCAGGCCGAGGGCAAGGTTCACAATCAGCCGCCGGTGTCCATTCACTTTCACGAGGTCGGCAGTGAAGACGCCATCGTGGACATCGTCTGCGCCGCCGTTGCCGCCGAGCATCTTGCCGCCACACGCTGGTATGCCTCCGCCCTCAACGTCGGCAGTGGCACCGTGAAGTGTGCCCATGGACTGCTCCCCGTCCCCGCGCCTGCCACGGCCGAGCTTCTCCGCGGCCTGCCCATCTATTCCGCCGGCCCGGCAAAGGAGTTGCTGACCCCCACCGGTGCGGCCATCCTGCGTGCGCTTGGCGTGCAGTTTGCTCCGCTTCCTCCGGTCACCCTCACCGCCACCGGCTACGGCGCCGGAGCCCGTGACTTCCCCGGTCACTCCAACATCGTTCGCCTCTCGCTCGGCGAGCTCGCCGAAAGCTCCACGCCCCCGCCACAGCCTTCCGCCCGCCAATCCGGCGGAAACGGCAGCGGATTCACCGACAGCGGCTTCGACGAGAAGATCATCGTCCTCGAAGCCAACCTCGACGACATCAATCCGCAGATCCTCCCCTACGTGGTGGACAAGCTGCTCGCGGCCGGTGCCCTCGATGCCTTCGTCACGCCCATCCAGATGAAGAAAGGCCGTCCGGGATTTCTGCTCACCGTGCTCGCCCTACCCACTCTGGCCGAAGTGCTCAGCCGCATTCTGCTGATGGAGACAACGACCCTCGGCGTCCGCCTGCGCACCGAAGTGCGCCGCACCCTGCAGCGCCGGCATGAGACGGTGGAATCGCCCTGGGGTCCGATTCGCGTTAAACTCGGACTTTTACAGTCGGAGGTCGTCAACTGCGCGCCGGAGTTTGAAGATTGCCAGTCCATTGCCCAGCGCACGGGTGAACCTTTGAAGAACGTGATTCAGCAGGCCATTCGCCTGTACTGGGCCGGCCGCGATCCCCGCGGCGGAGCCTGATTTCCGTGAGATTTTTCCTATGAGCAATCAACCCGAAAAGTTCTACATCACCACGCCGATCTATTACGTCAACGCGCGTCCGCACATTGGCCACACCTACACCACCGTGGTCTGCGATGCCCTGGCGCGCCGTCATCGCATGCTCGGCCACGACACATATTTCCTAACCGGCACCGACGAGCACGGCCAGAAAATCGAGCGCTCGGCCGAGGCCGCCGGCAAAACGCCCCAGCAGTTTACCGACGAGGTCAGCGGCGAGTTCCGCGGTCTGTGGGACCGCATGGGCATCACCTACGATCAGTTCATCCGCACCACCAGCCCCAGGCATCAGCGCGGCGTACAGGCCATGTTCCTGCTGCTGCAGCAGCGCGGATACATCTACAAAGGTTCCTACACAGGCCAGTATTGCGTCAGCGATGAAGCCTACGTGGACGACTCGACGCCCGGAGCCATCTGCCCACTCTGCGGACGCGTAACGGAGACCGTGCACGAGGAGAACTATTTCTTCAAGCTCTCCGCCATGGCCGAGCCGCTGCTCAAACTCTACGAGGAGCGTCCCGAACTCATCTATCCGGAGACGCGGCGCAACGAGGTGATGAGCTTCGTCCGCGGCGGACTCAAAGATCTGAGCATCTCCCGCACCACCTTCAAGTGGGGAATCCCCGTTCCCAACGATCCCGCGCACGTCATCTACGTTTGGCTGGACGCCCTGTGCAACTACGCCACGGCCGTCGGCTACGGCTCCACGGATGCCGCCGACCAGGCCGAGTACAAGCGCTGGTGGCCGGCCTCCGTGCACATGATCGGCAAGGAGATCGTTCGCTTCCACTGCGTTTACTGGCCGGCGTTCTTGCTCGCCGCCGGGTTGCCCCTGCCGGAGAAGATCGTCGCCCACGGCTGGCTGCTATTTGAAGAGAGCAAGATGAGCAAGTCACGCGGCAACATCGTCCGCAGTGAGACGATTCTCGAAGTCCTCGGCCAGGATGCCCTGCGTTACTTCCTCTTCCGTGAGATCGTCTTCGGCTCCGATGGCAGCTTCAGCTTCGATGCCCTGGTGCAGCGCTTCAACAGTGACCTCGCCAACGGCCTGGGCAACCTGGCCAGCCGCACGCTCTCGATGATTCATCGTTACTTCGAGGGCGTGGTTCCCGCGCCGCCCACGCCCGGCGACTCGGAAGCAGCAATCGCGCACCAGGCAGAAACCACCATCGCGGAATTCAGCCGCCTCTTTGACCAGTTCCAGTTCAGCCGCGCCCTGGAGGTTCTGTGGTCTCTGCTCTCCTCGGTGGATAAATACATTGCCGGGCAGAAGCCCTGGGCCGCGCCCGTCGCCGGCCCCGCACAGGCCGCCACGCTCTACACCGCGGCGGAGGCCCTGCGCATCATCGCTCTGCTGGCGCATCCGGTCATCCCGGAATCCACCGCAAGAATCTTTCACCAGCTGGGCCTGGGCGACGTGGCCAAAGCGCCGCTCGCCAACCTCTGCTGGGGACAACTCGCACCTGGCACAACCCTCCGCCCGGTCGAAGCCGTTTTCCCGCGCGCCGACAAGAGCGCCATCGAAAGGATGCAACTCATGGAAGAAGAGCGTAAGAACGCCGCAGAAATCACAACTCCCGCGGCACCGGAGGCTCCGGTTGCAGCCACACCTGCCGCCCCCGCCACCACCACGGCTTCAGTTGATCTCCCCGCCGCGCCCGAAGGCCCCGCGCCCATCGCACCGGAGATCGTCATTGACGACTTCGTGAAGGTGGACCTGCGCGTGGGCACCGTCCTGACCGCCGAAAAAGTGGAGAAGGCTGACAAACTCCTGCGCCTCACCGTGGACATCGGCATCGAAGTCCGCCAGATCGTCGCCGGCATCGCCAAGGCCTACGACCCTGCCACTCTGGTGGGCCGCAAGGTGGTCATCGTCGCCAACCTCGCTCCGCGCAAACTCCGCGGAATCGAGAGCCAGGGCATGATCGTCGCCGCCAGCTTTGATAACGGCACCCCCGCCCTGGCCAGCTTCCTGGAGTCGGTCCCCAACGGCGCAAGGCTCAAGTAGTAAGCAGACAGACTTCTCACAACAAGCCCCATGCCAGATTGGCGTGGGGCTTTTCACTTTCATACCACGGGTGCCCCATTCAAGCCTTCTTTTGGCTTGAGTGGGGCAGTTGCCTTTGCTTTTGATTTTGCATTTGTCGTTGTTCTTGGAGTGTCATCCTGAGCGAAGCGAAGGACCCCAGCGCCGCTGGCAGCTTACTCTCAGTCCCAGGTCACCAACAGCAGAACTCAGCCGGGTGCCCCATTCGAGCCTTCTTTTGGCTTGAGTGGGGTAGTTGCCTTTGCCCTTGCCCTTAACCTCCGAAACGTCCGAAACCTCCACCACCTCCGAAACCTCCCGCCCTTGTAACCTTGCAACCTTGAAACCCGCGCACTCGTATAATCTCCCCATGCTCCTGGACTCCCACGCTCACCTCGACGGCCCGCAGTTCGCCGCAGACCGCGATGCCATGATTGCCCGCGCCCACGACGCCGGCATCGAGCTTCTGCTTGCCATCGGCAACGGAGACGGCCCCAACGACCTCGCCTGTGCCCTGCCCTTTGCCGAGCGCTTCGATTGGGTCTACGCCTCCGCCGGAGTCCACCCGCATGAGGCCAGGCTGGTGGAGGAGCGCCACTACGCCGAGCTGCTTCGCCTCGCCGCCCATCCCAAGCTCATCGCCATCGGAGAGATCGGCCTCGACTACTGGTACGAGCATTCTCCGCGCGATCTTCAGCAGCAGGTCTTCCGCCGCCAGCTTGCGGTCGCCGCCCAGGCCAGGCTCCCCATCCTGATTCACTGTCGTCCCTCCGCAAACCAGTCCGACGCATGGGACGACCTCCTCCGCATCCTTCGCGAGGATTGGGCCGCCACCGGACTTGGCGGCGTCATGCACTGCTTTACCGGAGACCTCGCCCAGGCTCGCGCCTCGCTCGACCTCGGCTTCCTGCTCAGCTTTGCCGGCAACCTCACCTACCCGAAGGCCGTCAACATCCAGGAGGCGGCCCGCATGGTGCCCCTTGACCGCTACCTGCTGGAAACCGATTGCCCCTACCTGGCGCCGGTGCCGCACCGCGGCCAGCGCAACGAGCCCGCCTACGTCGCCGACACCACGCGCTACTTCGCCAACCTCCGCGGCATCACCCCGGAAGAGGCGGGCGCGCAAGCGGTGGCCAACTTCCGCAGGCTGTTTGCCATCAAGGGGTAAACCGCACTTCCCGGTGCCCTACCCTTCCGCCGTTCTTGGGCGGAGGGTGGGGTAGTGGACTCTGTTCTTGTTTGAGCAGGTGCCCCATATCTTCCCTCCGTTGGCAGATGTGGGTCTTTTGCCTTTGCTCTTGTTTTGAAATGCTGCCTTAACCCTCCCGCCCCTACCCTCCTAGTGCGATATTTCCCGCTTTGTCATACACTAGAAACCAATGGCCGCAGAAAATTCTTTCGATATCGTCAGCAACGTCGAGATCCCCGAGGTTCAGAACGCCATTCAGCAGGCGCTCAAGGAGATCACGCAACGCTACGACCTCAAGGGGTCGCACTCCAACGTCGAGTTCGACGGCAAAGCCGAGCTCACCCTCACCAGCGCAGACGACTACAAGCTCAAGGCCGTTACGGACATTCTTCAGGGCAAGCTGGCCAAGCGCAACGTATCGCTCAAGGCCTTTGAGTACGGCAAGGTCGAACCCGCCGCCGGCAGCACCGTCCGCCAGAAGGTCAAAATGCAGCAGGGCATCCCCATTGAGAAGGCGAAGGAAATCGTCAAGCTCATCAAGGATTCCAAGCTCAAGGTGCAGGCCAGCATCAACGCGGAAATCGTTCGCGTCACCGGCAAGGATCGTGACTCGTTGCAGGAGGTCATCGCCCTGTTGCGCAAGCACGACTTCGGCCTCGATCTCCAGTTCACCAATTACCGCAACAATTAATCCACTAAGGGTTCAACCGACTTGAACAGCCTGGCCGCCGCTACCGGAAAAGAAATCTTCGACCTGCTCCGCGATGACCTCGCCTTGATCGAGCAGGAGTTTGGCGGCTACACGCGCAGTCAGGTCGAAGCCATCACGGAGATCGGCGAGTACCTGCGCCAGGGTGGCGGCAAGCGCCTGCGTCCTGCCCTGCTGCTGCTGGCGGCCAAGCTCTTCGGATACACCGGCAACGGTGCCGTGCGCCTGGGTGCCGTCGTGGAAATCATCCACACCGCCACGCTCGTGCACGACGACATCATTGACGAAGCCGACGTGCGCCGCGGACGTCCATCGCCCAACACCATCTGGGGTAATCCCAAGTGCGTGCTCGCCGGCGACTGGCTGTACATGCAGGCCTTCCAGATCTCTCTGGAAGAGCGCAATCTCCTCGTCCTCGATCTGTTGATTGACCTGACCAAGCAGATGGTGGAAGGCGAGCTGCTCCAGATGGAAAAGCTCGGCACGCTCATCGAGCGCGACTCTCACCTCGACCTCATCTACCGCAAGACCGCCTGCCTCTTCGCCGTCTGCATGCAGCTGGGCGCGGTGCTGGCCAAGGTGCCGGAGGATCAGCAGCTCCGCCTGCGCGAGTACGGACGCGCCGTCGGCATGGCCTTCCAGATCACCGATGACGTTCTCGATCTCACGGCCAGCGAGCAGGTGCTCGGCAAGCCCGTCGCCAGCGATCTTCGCGAGGGCAAGGCCACCCTGGCCGTCATCCACGCCCTGGAGCATTGCACTCCAGAAGAGCGCGCCAAGATTCAGATCGTCCTTGAGCAGCGCGCCTTCAATGGCGTCACCCACCAGGACATCCTGGCCATCCTCGCCCGTTACGGCTCCATCGCCCACGCCAACCAGCAGGCCACGCGCTACGCCGAACTGGCCATCGAGCAGCTCACTGACTTCCCTGACAACGACTTCAAGCGCGCCCTGCTCTGGCTGCCCAAGTTCGTCGTCGCCCGCGAGAAGTAAGCCCTTACGATCACCGACTTCCCGCGTCAAACATCTGACTTCACGGCCTACTGGCGCAGCTCTCCGCTTTCCGCTACTATTTCCTGCAATCTGCCTGGCTGGCGCTCGGGGTGAGCTGTCTTGCTGGCGGTGTTGTCCAATCAAACAGTCTTTTTCAGTGCGTTCGCTCCCATTGGTCAGGAGCTGCCGTCCGCTCTCTCCGCAGTGTGTTGTGAGCTGGTGTCTCTTACCGGCGCATTCAAGTGAAGATGTGTGGGAGGATGAGATGCCTCGATTTGCAACCCTTCTGCTTGCCGTGTCTTTCTGCGTGCCCGCCTACGCTTCCCGGCTCAGGACCACCTTTGACGTGCCCTGCTCGACGCTATGGACGGCCGTCTCCGGCACCGTTCGCAACTCCAGCAAGTACCGCGTGCTATCCATGGACGATTCCTCCTTCACGGCCAGATATCGCGTCGGTGGCACGTTCAGCTATGCCAATGATTCCCTCTCGCTCGCCGACCAGGGCACCGGCTGCGAACTCGACGTGAAGGCTGGCTATCGCGGAATGGCCAACAATGACGCGCGCGACTTCACCGCAGAGGTCCAGGCTGCGTTGGAACGTCTCCCCGCCGCCGCGCCACCAACGCCGGCTACAAACTCAGCCGCATATTCTGCCAATCCGGGACAGGTCACGCAGAACCAGGCGAATTCCTCTCCGGCAAACTACGATCCGACCTACTTCGAAACCTATCCTCCCACCGCTCCGCCGCCAAGAGCACAAGCCTATCCCGCACAACCCGCCCCAGCGCAGCCTGCGCCAGCCGCTGCCTCTGCCTCCGGCCGCGGCTCGCTCGTGCAATCCGCGCAGGCCAATCGCGGCTCCGGCGGAAGCCTCCTCGGCCAATCTGCCAAGTCACGCTCGCGCTCCTCGGCCACCAGTGGCAACCCGCCCGCCGCCCAGCCTTCCAGCGGAGCGGGAGACCAGCCCTCAGGCCGCGCCCAGCTTTCCCAGGGCACCAGCATCGCACTCACCGTGGACGCCAGCTGCAAGAAGGATCCCGACCCGACCGGCTTCGTCGGCAACGACTTCTACTCCAAGTGCAAGCCCGAGGAGCTGAACCAGCTTCGCTCCACCATCGCCGCCACGCTGGCGCCCGCACAGGTTCTGCCGCCGGCCAACGCGGCCTCGGCCAGCTTCAGCCTGGCCGTCACCCTCACCCTCTCCAAGGACAAGCGCCCCTCCAGCTTCATGCCCTTCGGAGACTTCGCCGCCGGCACCGAGCAGTTTGCCGCCAACTACACCGTGAGGGATTCCGCCGGCCAGCTCATCCACTCCGGCACGGTCACGCACGAGGGCTCAGACCGCCACGCCCTGGACGTGCAAAAGGAGTTCGCCGCCAAGATCGCCAACGTCGCGCGCGCGCGCGCGCGCGCGCGCGCCCCGCGCGCGCGCACGCGCACCGCGCGCGCGCGCGCGCGCGCGCGCGCGCGCGCGC
>CAVRDQ010000095.1:32500-41186 GCA_963719655.1 uncultured Acidobacteriota bacterium
CTGCCCTCCGCTGAGGGTCTGCCCCCTCCAAATTGCTATTCTTGAAATAGGGGCCAGCCCCAATGGAGATCGCGGGTTCGGCATCCGGAGATTTTGCACTTCAACTTCCGAAACCTCTGAAACATCCGGAACCTCCGCAACATCTATCTCGTTCTTTCTCAAATTTTTATCGAGAAATATATAGGGGGACGGTACCTGCCTCCGGCGCATAGCTCCGCCCAAGCTGGAGTTTCGCCTTCCGCTCCTCTTTGCTTCTCTAAAGTTTTGTTGGTGAGTTTTAGCTGCCTGTGCCCTGGAAGACCACGAAGACCGTCTTCAGCAGGATCTTCGTATCCATCCACAGGCTCCAGTACTGCACGTAGTGCAGGTCGCAGGCGAAGTAGGTCTCCGGCGAAGGATCGTTGCGCGCCTCCACCTGCCACAGTCCTGTGATGCCCGGAACGGCCTCCACGCGCCGGCGCTGCTCCTTGGTGTAGCGGGCGTATTCGCTGGCCAGGCAGGGCCGCGGACCGACCACGCTCATCTGCCCGGTCAGAACGCTGAAGAACTGGGGTAGCTCATCCAGACTGTAGCGCCGCAGCAGACGTCCCAAACGCGTGACCCTGGGGTCATTCGTGATCTTGAAAAGGTGATGGCTGTCCCGCTCATTCAGGTGCAGCAGCTTGCTGCGCAGCACATCGGCGTCTTCCACCATGGTGCGGAACTTGAGAAAGCGGAAACGCTTACCGTTCTTGCCAATGCGGTCGCTGATGTACAAGACGGGGCCAGGAGAATCCAACTTGATGAGGATAGCGATCAGAGCCAGGGCCGGGAAAATGAACACCAGTGCGAGCAGGGAGAAAACAACATCAAATGCGCGCTTGGCAGCCATCTCCATCCCAAGGCTCCAGCGTTTCTCCGACACCTGAGAAGAGCCCTGCCGGAAGGTCCACTTTAACGAATCTGGTCCCGCGGAAATACGATGCATCGCTGTTCCCTCAACTGCACCCGCCCCTAACGAAACGGGACTTCTGAGAAGCACCAACGAAAGGCCATCAGGCCAGGATAAATACGCGCAACACTCGTTCCAGTTGGCCCCACGCCAACTCGGCCTGCCTACCGGCCAACCGGGCCCCACTTTAAACAATTCACTCAAAAGCTACGCCTTGCCAACTCTGCCCGGAGTCAACACTCCGGTCGGTTTTGGTTGAGGCTCGAACTACAAGTTGGGGAAGTCCACCTGGACACTACCCCACACGTTCTCATCAAACAGGTGGGATATCTCTGTCGTAAGGCTACCATAGGTAATCGTTACCGTTCCACCATTTCCCTTCGCGATAAAGTTACGGATGTACGTTGCCCCATTTGAGATAACACGGCTGCGTATGCTCCTCGTCGTCCAGCAACCATGGTGCTTCCTGTATTCTGGATATTCCCCGGAAATAGTGGGCGAATAAACCATGAATCCTGCACAGAAATTGCCGCGCGTTCTCGTCCTTGGTGCCGGTTTTGCCGGTCTTTATGCCACCCGACGGCTGGCCAGGACCGGCTACCCGGTCACGCTGGTGGATCGCCGCAACCATCACACCTTCCAGCCGCTGCTCTACCAGGTGGCCACCGCCGCGCTCTCCCCCGGAGAAATCGCCTACCCCATCCGGCATATCTTCCGCGAGGACGCCAACGTCAGCGTGCTGCTGGGCCGCGCCACGGGCTTCGACCTGGCGCAGAAGCGCATGAAGCTCGACGACGAGGGCGAGCTCGAGTACGACTACCTGCTGGTGGCCTCCGGCGCCACGCACGACTACTTTGGACACCCCGAGTGGGCTCGCTTTGCGCCTGGCCTCAAGGCGGTGGAAGATGCCATCGAAATCCGCCGCCGCATGCTGCTGGCCTTTGAGATCGCCGAACGCCACGCTCAGCTCACCCATCGCCCTGAGCCTATCAATTTTGTCGTGATTGGGGGAGGACCGACGGGAGTTGAACTGGCGGGCGCCCTGGCAGAGATCGCACAGCAGGTTCTGGCATCGGACTTTCGTGCCATAGACCCGCGTAGCACCCGTGTCCTTCTGGTCGAGGCCGGGCCGCGAATCCTGCCAGCCTTCGATGAGGCACTTTCCGCGAGCGCCGTGCGCCAGTTGCAGAAGACCGGCGTCGAAGTGCTGACCGGCCTGCCCGTGACCAACGTTGACGCCACCCATGTCCGCATTGGAGCAGACAAAGTGGTGCCCGCCTCGGTCGTCATCTGGGCCGCCGGAGTTGCCGCCTCGCCGATGGGCAAGTTGCTGAACGTGCCCACGGATCGCGCCGGCCGCGTCAAGGTCGAGCCCGATCTCTCCATCCCCGGCCATCCCGAGGTCTTTGTGCTTGGCGATCTTGCCAGCGTGATGCAGCCCGATGGGCGCCCCGTGCCGGGCGTCGCCCCGGCCGCCATCCAGATGGGCGAATTTGCCGCCGACGCCATTGAAGCCGACCGCAAGGGGCAGCCGCGAGGCGTGTTCCACTACCGCGACAAGGGCAGCATGGCCACCATCGGACGCAGCTCGGCCGTGGCCCAGATGCGCGGGCTGAAGTTGAGTGGGATGCCGGCCTGGCTGGCCTGGCTCTTCGTCCACCTCATGTTTCTCATCGGCTTTCGCAGCCGCGCCCAGGTGCTATGGGAGTGGTTCTGGGCCTACCTGCACTTCCAGCGCGGCGCGCGGCTTATCACCGGCATCAGCCGCAGCATCGTGCCTCCGGTGGCTCCGCCCGCGGCGCCGGGCGGACCGACGCCGCCGCCCAAGTAGCGGAAAGATCTAAAGTTCACGGCAAACGTGAAAATGCGCCCCAATCGCGGGGCGCATTCTTGTTTCGAGCTTAAATTCTTACTTAAAGCTTCTCGTAGAACTCACAGGCAGAGCAGGAGATAAACACACCGCCCGGCACGTTGCGCTCGCGATCCTTGACGCGCTTGACGATGCGGGTCGGCTTGCCGCACTTGGGGCAATCCGTGCTCTTGCTGGTGTCCATTACCTTTTTGCGGTCGGCTGTCTTTGCAATCTTTGCCATGGGGTAGAACTCCTTGTTCGGGGCCGGCGCGAGGCTCGGCGAAATTGCTCTGGCAGGGCATGGGAACACCGCGCACACTTGACGCGGGCTTCTGCCCGGAAACCACCCAGGAAGCTTACGCTTGCACCGGAACCCCCGATGGGCAGCCCTCTCCGCGCGCTGGCGGCGGCCCTCCCGCAAGGGTAGCTCTATGATTGTATATCAACACGTTGTATCCTGCTCAGGCATCCTGCGGAGGACAAAAACGATGGCAGAAATGGCGTTGGAAGAACTGCGTTATCCCATTGGCAAGTTTGACCGCGACCGTGGGCCGCTCTCGGCCGACGAGCGCAAGAAGTTCATCGAAGAGCTGGCCAACCTGCCCGAGCGCCTGCGCCAGGCCCTGAACGGCCTGAACGGCAAGCAGTTGGAGACCCCTTACCGCGAGGGTGGCTGGACCGTCCGGCAGCTGGTGCACCACATCGCCGACAGCCACATGAACGCCTACATCCGCTTCAAGCTGGCGCTCACCGAGGACGCACCCACCATCAAGCCCTACAACGAGGCCGCCTGGGCCGAGCTGGCCGACAGCCGCCTGACCCCGGTGGACGTCAGCCTGGCCCTGGTGGAGAGCCTGCATTCGCGCTGGGTGGTGCTGCTGCGCACGCTCCAGCCTGCCGACTGGGCACGCACCATGATTCATCCCGAGCGCGGTACCCTGACGCTGGATTTGACGCTGGCCATGTATGGCTGGCACGGCGCGCACCATGTGGCGCACATCACCGGGCTGCGCAAGCGCAACGGCTGGTAGAGCGGGGCTTCGGTCTGGGGGCTCTGGCTTGGCCAATCCAGCTTTGGAGCTGGAGAATGCGGCGCTCTGCGTGAAATAACCGCCTCGGCGGTCACAAATCATTGACCGCTGGAATCCGCCTTTGATACTTTCAAACGTTCTCCCTGGGTCCGCTCCAAAGGACCCGGCTGCGTTTCGGCGTATTCCTATGGCCCTGAAATTCCGCGGCGTTGACTTCATGGAGTTCGACTCCCTGCTGACCGAGGACGAGCGCATGGTGCGCTCTACCGCCCGCCAGTTCGTGGAAGACAACCTCGTCCCCATCATCGAAGAGTGCAACCGCGAGGGCCGTTTCCCGCGCCAGATCGTCGCTCCCATGGGCGAGCTTGGCTTCTTTGGACCGACCATTGCGGGCTACGGCTGCGCCGGGATGAACAGCGTCGAATACGGGCTGATCATGCAGGAGCTGGAGCGCGGCGACAGCGGCCTGCGCAGCTTTGCCAGCGTGCAGAGCAGCCTGGTGATGTATCCCATTTACGCCTTTGGCAGCGATGCGCAGAAGGATCGCTGGCTGCCGGCGATGGCCAAGGGCGAAAAGCTCGGCTGCTTTGGACTGACCGAGCCCGATGCCGGCTCGAACCCCGGAGCGATGCGCACCCGCGCCGCTTCCACGGCAGACGGTTACGTTTTGAACGGCGAAAAGATGTGGATCACCTCCGGCTCCATTGCCGACGTGGCCGTGGTGTGGGCCAGGAGCGAGGAGCATGGCGGCAAGGTGCGCGGCTTCCTGGTGGAGACCGACCGGCCGGGCTTCAAGGCCGAGGATGTGCATGGCAAGTGGTCATTACGGGCCAGCGTGACCAGTTCCCTGTCTCTGCAGGATGTGAGGATTCCACGGGAAAACCTGCTGCCCGGCACCGAGGGGCTGAAGAGCGCGCTGATGTGCCTGAACCAGGCACGCTATGGCATTGCCTGGGGCGTCATCGGCGCGGCCATGGCCTGTTACGACTGCGCTTTGCAATACTCGCAGTTCCGCAAGCAGTTCCGCGACCAGCCCATCGCCAGCCATCAACTGGTGCAGCAGAAGCTGGCCTGGATGATCACCGAGATCACCAAGGCGCAGTTGCTGGCCCTCCAGGTGGGCCGCCTCAAGGACGAAGGCCGGGTTCAGCACTTCCATATTTCCATGGCAAAGCGCAACAATGTATGGATGGCACTGGAGTGCGCGCGCCTGGCGCGGGACATTCTTGGCGCCAACGGCATCGCCGACGAGTATCCGGTCTTCCGCCACATGGCGAACCTGGAGTCGGTCAAGACGTATGAAGGAACCCACGACGTGCACACGCTCATCATCGGCGCGGCCGTCACGGGGATTGACGCTTTCTAGCAAACATAGCAACATAGCCCCCGCCAATGGAGCGGATGGGGCATAACCCGGGGGAAGATACTTTGAAAGCACACGGCACAAGGCCAAATGCAGGAAAGAAACAGAAGCCAAGGCCGCAGGACTCAGGAGCAATCATGGCGACTCAGACTCAGAATAAGCCGGTTCATCTGGAAGACAACATCATGACGAACCTTGAAAGCGACCTCGCGCTGGAACTGCTGCGCGTGGTGGAAGCAGCGGCCATCGCCAGCGCACGGGAGATGGGCACCGGTGACCGCAAGAAGGCCGATCACGTGGCCACGGAGACCATGCGCCGCGTAATGGACACGGTTCCCATGCGCGGCACCATCGTCATTGGCGAAGGCGAACGCGACGAGGCCCCGATGCTCTACATCGGCGAGAAGGTTGGCCGCGCCCCCGTTGAGGGCGTCGTCTATCCCGAGGTGGACATTGCCGTGGATCCGCTGGAGGGCACGAACCTGTGCGCCACCGGCGCCCCCGGCTCCATCTGCGTGCTGGCGGCCAGCGAGCACGGCGGCCTGCTGCACGCTCCCGATTGCTACATGGAGAAGATCGTCGTCGGTCCGGCCTGCAAGGGCGCCGTGGACCTGGACGCTCCGACGGCCGTGAACCTGAAGATGATTGCCAAGGCTCTGCGCCGCGACGTGGAGGACCTGGTCGTCATCGTGCTGGACCGCCCGCGCCACGAGACCCTGATCAACGACATTCGCCGCGCCGGAGCCCGCATCAAGCTGATCGGTGACGGCGACCTGGCGCCGGGAATCGCCGCGGCCGTCAACGGTACCGGCGTGCACGCCGTCATGGGCACCGGTGGAGCGCCGGAAGGCGTCATCACCGCGGCCGCCATGCGCTGCCTGAACGGATACATGGTGGGCCGCCTGACCGGCTACACCGAAGAACAGCGCGAACGCATGACGCAATACGGCATCAGCGACGTGAAGAAGACCTACACGGCCGAAGAGCTGGCTCCGGGCAAGAACATCATCTTCGCCGCCACCGGCGTCACGGAAGGCTCACTGCTGCAGGGCGTGCGCTTCTTTGGCGAAGGCGTTCGCACCTCGTCCATCGTGATGAAGATGGCCTCGCGCAAGATTCGCTTCGTCGAGGGCATTCACCTGGAGCAGGGCAAGGACTTCGCCGTTCGCTTCTAACGTCGGCGCAACACCAAAAGGGCGCGGCTTCGGCCGTGCCCTTTCTTTATGTGCGATGGATACGAAGACTGGCAGCTACTGCGGCGGGTTGATCACATTCAGCAGCGCCAGTCCGTTGATGACGAACTGCACGGCGATGGCCGTCAGCATCAGTCCCATGATGCGCATCATGATGCGGATGCCGGTGTCTCCCATGCGGCGGCGCACTTTGTCTGCCGAGGCCAGAATGTGAAAGCTGATGAAGGCCGTCACGGCGATGGCGGCGAACACCGGAATGGCGTGTTGCCAGCTTCGCGAAGCGCCCATCAAGACCATGACCGTGCTGATGGCGCCGGGGCCGGCCAGCAGGGGGATGCCGAGCGGCGTGATGCTGATGTCTTCCTTCTGCGAGCCCTCTTCGGTTTCGCTGTTGTCTCCCTGCGTGCTGCGCCGCGCCTGCAACATCTCCAGGCCGATGAGCAGAAGGATCAGTCCGCCGGCGATCTCAAAGGCCGGCAGGGTGATGCCGAAAAGTCTGAAGATGAACGAGCCGGAGGCGGCAAACAGACTGAGCACGATGAAGCAGGTGATCGCCGCGCGCTTGGCCATTTTGCGCCGCGCATCGGGCGTGGCGTGGGCCGTCATGGCCAAGAATGGCGGAGTGGCGGCAAAGGGGTCCACCAGGAAGAAGATCGAGCTGAACGCGACGAACGAGAATTCGGTCAGCGAACTGAGGAAGGTGTGGATGCGGGCGGCTTCGGCGGGCAGATACATGCGTTCTTACAGGGCTCCAGCTACTAGCCTACACCGTGCCGCGCGCTTCGGAGAAATGCCACGGCCGCCGCAGGTGATGCCGCGCCGCATCGGCTGCGTCGCCCTCATCGCTGACGGCCAACGCCTGGCGATAGCGCGCGACGGCCAGGTCGCGCTTGCCAAGCGTGTCATACATCTCGCCGCTGGCCACCAGCGCACGCGCAAGCAGCGCAGGGTCGGCGTTCTTTACCGTGGCCAGCTGGTCGAAGGCCTCTGCCGCCTGGGCGAACTCATGCTGGCCGCGCAAACTGACGCCCAGCCCCCAGGCCGCGGTCTCCAGATGAAAGAACGTGTACTTCCCTTCGCGCCCGTTTTGCAACACCGCGCGATACTGCGCAATCGCCTCGCGTCCGTGGCCGGCGGCGTTCAGCAGGTGCGCGTACTCCACGGCCAGCAGGAAGTTGCGCGGATACTGGCGGCTGATGCCACCAACCAAGGCAAGCGCCTCGGGATACATCTGCTCGCGCCGCAGAAATAGACTCAAGGCCATGGCCGCGTCGTTGGCGGAGGTGCTGCCCGAGCGGCTCACCTCGCGCAGATAGTCCAGCCCCTTCTGCTTGTTGCCGGTCACGCCCACCAAGGCCACGGCGGCGCGCCCAGCCCAGTTCAGCGAGCCGATGATGTAGTTGTGGATGCCCACGCTCATCTTGGCATCCACGTAGTGCGGATCAATCTCCAGCACTTTTTCGTGATCCCGCCGCGCCGCCAGGGCCGCGCGCACCGCCTGCAGCCAGTGCTTCTCCGCCATACCCATGTAAGTTGCGCGGAAGCCCAGTGCCACTCCGCGGGCGTAGAGCGCGTCCGCGTCACGAGGGTTGCGGTCCAGGCGCTGGCTGCACTGCCGCACTATGTCGTCAATCAAAGCGTGAATGCGCCGCTGCGCCGCGGGGTCGAGCGGGCGAACCGGCTTGGTATCCAGAAAGCTGTCGCCGGAGTAGACCTCCGTGTCGAGGGCTCCAATGCGATTCAACTCCTGGAAGATTTCAGCGGCCAGCAGGTAGTTTTCTGGAAAAGGATCGCCGGGATGCTCGGCGTGCAGGCGGCCAAAGTCGCGCAATGCCGCCGCGTACTCCATGTTGTAGAGCTCGTCGAATCCACGTGCCGCAACCGGGTTGTTGCCCGGACGCACCGCAGGCGCCTGCGCCACGGCCCGCGCCGGCCACACCATGGCGCCGCCGAGCAGCACGGCCATCAGCAGACAGATTTTCCGGCGAAGCCCACGCATAGCCATCAATCCACTTAGTGTAAACCCCGCAGCGCGGACAAGGTTTCACTCCGGTGAATCTCCATCGCCGCCGAGCAGAACCTCGCGGAAGGCTCCCAGCAGCGGAAAGAACAACGCGCAACGCAGCGGACGATCATCCCACTGGCGCAACACGCGCTGGTAGCGCTGCATGTCAGGACGGTACTTCTCCTCCTGCAGCCGCAGGAAGCTCTCCGGGTCGCCGCCTTCGCGCCCGGTGATCTTGTAGTCCACCACCCAGCGCGTGCCGTCTTCCACAAAGGTTCTGTCCAGGCGAATGCGCTCGATGCGGCCATCCA
>CAVRDQ010000096.1:0-12409 GCA_963719655.1 uncultured Acidobacteriota bacterium
TCAGCGCGCGCCGGTGAGCCAGCCTTTTTCGTCGCCGAGAAACTCCTCGGGATTGGTCAGCATGCGGAACTCGACGCCTTCTTCCTTGGCGTGCTTGACCTCTTCGGCGCGGGCGGGCATTTCGGCCTCGCTGCGGCGATAGACGAGCGTGGCGGAGCGTGCGCCCAGGCGGCGGGCGGTGCGCACGGCATCCATTGCGGTGTTGCCGCCGCCCACGACGATGACGTCCTTGTCGCGGCAGTCGTACACCGGCTCATCGCTCTCAGGGAACTGGTAGGCGCGCATCAGGTTGACGCGGGTGAGAAACTCATTGGCCGAGTACACACCGTTCAGGTGCTCACCCGGCACGCCGAGGAAGCGCGGCAGACCTGCGCCGGTGGCGACGAAGATGGCGTCAAAGCCTTCATTTTTCATCAACTCGTCAATGGTCACGCTCTTGCCGACGACGACGTTGGTTTCAAACTCCACACCCATGCGGCGCAGGTTGTTGACCTCCTGCTTGACGATCGTCTTGGGCAGGCGGAACTCCGGGATGCCGTAAACGAGCACTCCGCCCAGCTCATGCAGAGCCTCAAAGACGCGCACGCGGTGGCCCTTCTGGATGAGATCTCCGGCGGCGCTGAGGCCGGCCGGGCCGCTGCCTACGATGGCCACGCTCTTGCCCGTGGCGGGAGCGATGTTGGGCAGGCCAAGCTGTCCGCTGGTGCGCTCAAAGTCGGCGATAAAGCGCTCCAGGTTGCCGATGGCGACGGATTCGCCCTTCTTGCCCAGGATGCAGCCGCCCTCGCACTGGTTCTCCTGCGGGCAGACGCGGCCGGTGATGGCGGGCAGCGCGTTGTCTTCGCGCATCTTCGACGCAGCGGCCAAGTACTCGCCGCCTACGATCAGGTCCACCACCTCGCGAATCTTGACGCCCACGGGACACTCGCTGACGCAGCCGGGCTTGCCGCAGCCGATACAGCGCGTGGCTTCGAGCTGGGCCGTCTCGGCCGAGATGCCGAGGTTCACTTCCAGGAAGTTGCGGCTGCGCGCGGTGGCGTCCTGCTCCGGCATATGGGTGCGCGCAATCTTCATGCGCTCCTTGGCGGGCAGAGTGTTTTTCTTATCAGCCATGTTGCGCCTCCTTGGCAAACTGCGCGCGGACTTCGGCGACTTCGGCTTCCTTGTTCTCCTCAAAGCGCTTCAGGGATTCACATTCCTTGTCGCGATACATGGCGTTGCGCTGCATCAGTACCTCGAAGTTCACAATGCTGGCGTCGAACTCGGGGCCATCCACGCAGGCGAACTTGCTCTGGTTGCCCAGCAGCACGCGGCAGCCGCCACACATGCCCGTGCCATCCACCATGATGGAGTTGAGGCTGACCATGGTCTTGATGCCGAGCGGCGCCGTCACCTGGGCCACGGCGCGCATCATCAGCACCGGCCCGACGGCGAGCACGAAGTCAATCTTGCGGCCGGCGGCGATCAGATCATTCAACTTCTTGGTGACCAGTCCTTTTTCGCCGTAGCTGCCATCGTCGGTCATGATGTAGGTCTCGGTGCTGGCCTGGCGCACTTCGTCTTCAAAGACGACCATCTCTGTGTTGCGCGCGCCTTCGATGAAGACGACCTCGTTGCCGGCCTTCTTGAGTGCGTTGGCCGTGGGCAGGGCCATGGCCGTTCCCACGCTGCCGGCCAGGATGGCGACGGTGCCGAACTTCGCAATCTCACTGGGGTGGCCGAGCGGGCCAACGATGTCCAGAATGTAGTCGCCGGTCTCCAGGCAGTTGAGCAGGGAAGTCGTTTTGCCGATGGACTGCGCGACGATGGTCACCGTGCCCTTTTCCGGGTCGGAGGCTTTGATCGTCAGCGGAATGCGCTCACCGTTCTCATGCAGGCGAAGGATGACGAATTGACCGGGCTGCTGTTTGCGCGCAATGCGCGGAGCCTCGATGACGAACTGCTTGATCTTGAACCCGACCGGGCGGGCTTCGATGATTTTGTACATAAATGCGGCCCTCGATGGCACTGGGGTATTTCACAAAAATGATGGTCTATAGCATACCCCAAGGCTCTTCCGGGCGGTTGTGATCCATGACCGCCGGAAATTAATCCAGGCCCAGGACCGTCAGCAGCTCTGCGGCGGAATCCACCAGCACGTCCGGCTTGTGGATCTTCAGCGACTCCGGCGAGAGGCCGTAGGTGACGCCGATGGAGAACATGCCGGAGTTGTTGGCCGTCAGCACATCGTTTTGCGAATCGCCGATCATGATGGCCTCCTCCGGACGGACGCCGTGCTCGGCCAGGAGCGCGTGGGCGCCTTCGGGGTCTGGTTTCTTCGTGGAAAAACTGTTGCCGCCATAAATAATTGTCATAAATTCGGACAGTCCGAGGCCTTCGCAAATCTTTCGCGAAGGGATGACCGGCTTGTTGGAGAGCACGGCCATCCGGAAGCGTCCGCTCTGTTGCAAGGCGCAGAGGGTATCGAGAATTCCCGGGTAGACGAAGGTGTTGTCCAGCAGGTGGCCACGGTAGTAAAGCATGAAGTATTCGAGCGCACTCTGAACAAAAGACTCGTCTTGCGGGTCGCCCAGGGCGCGGCGAACCAGCATGCTGGCGCCGTCGCCAATGTAGCCGGCCACCACTTCGACGGGCAGTTCCGCGCGCTTGTAGTGGCGCAGCATGGCGTTGATGGAGTGGGCCAGGTCCAGCTCGCTGTCCACCAGCGTGCCGTCAAGGTCCCAGAGAAGAACTTTTATCTGTGCCGAAGGAATCGGCCGGCGGGTCTCAATCATCTCATCCTAAGTATATTCACACCCTGCGGGTGCCGCGGTGGTGTGGGCAATTTCATTTACAATTAGCTCTCTTGCGGACCCCGCATACAGCGGAGAATGTGATGAGGAATTTTCCCTGGGAGAAAGCGTAATGTCGCCGAAAGTCGCGCAGGGCAGCCCCGTGGCTGCCGCGGAAAAGACATACGAGGGGTTGGTGCCGGAGCAGCTCATTCAGATCTTCCGGACGATGTATCTTTCACGGCGGGTGGATGACCGCGAAATCATGCTGAAGCGGCAGCAGAAGATCTACTTCCAGATCTCCTGCGCCGGGCATGAGGCCTTGCAGGCCGCGGCGGCGGCCAACCTGCGCGCCGGCTATGACTGGTTCTTTCCCTACTATCGCGACCGCACACTCTGCCTGAGCCTGGGCGTCAGCCCCAGGGACATGCTGTTGCAGGCCGTGGGCGCCGCAGACGACCCGGCCAGCGGCGGACGCCAGATGCCTTCGCACTGGGGCAGCCGACAGCTCAACATCTTCACCACCAGCTCTCCCACCGGCTCGCAGTTTTTGCAGGCCGTGGGCTGCGGAGAAGCGGGACGCTACTTTGAGAAGCATCCTGCGTCGGCGGCCAAGGCCACGGGCGACTACCGCGAGTTCAAGGACGTGGCGCACCACCCCGACGAGGTGACCTATGTCTCCACCGGCGAGGGCACCACATCGCAGGGCGAGTTCTGGGAGAGTCTGAACACGGCCGCCAGCAATCGCGTGCCCGTGCTCTACGTGGTGGAAGACAACGGCTACGCCATCAGCGTGCCGGTCAAGTACCAGACGCCGGGCGGAAACATCAGCCGGCTGGTCGCCAACTTCCCGAACTTCCACTTTGAAGAGGTGGATGGAACGGACCTGATTGCCAGCCTGGGAGCCATGCGCCGCGCCGTCGAGCACATTCGCAGCGGCAAGGGGCCGGCCTTGGTGCACGGGCACGTCATCCGTCCGTACTCGCACTCGCTCAGCGACGATGAGAAGCTCTACCGCCCGGAGGCCGAGCGCAAGGCTGACGCCGAGCGCGACCCGCTGGTGCGCCTGCAGAAGTTCCTGCTGGCCGAAGGCATTCTCGATCCACCGGCCGTGCAGCGCATCCAGCGTGAGGTGGACGCCGAGGTGCAGGCCGCGGCCGATGCCGCGCTGGAAGCCGGGTACCCGGCCAAGGACAGCTACAAACTGCACGTTGTCAGTGAGGCGCTCTCGCCCAAGGACGCGCGCTTTGACGTGGCCGCGGCCAGCGAAGGCAACGACCGCACCATGGCCGACCTGATCAACACATGCCTGCGCGATGAGATGCACCGCGATGAGCGCATCGTCATCTTTGGCGAGGACGTGGCCGACTGTTCGAACGAAGAATATCTTGCGGACAAGAAGCTCAAGGGCAAGGGCGGCGTCTTTAAGTTGACGGCCGGCCTGCAGCGCGAGTTCGGCTCGACGCGGGTCTTCAACTCTCCGCTGGCCGAGGCCAACATTGTGGGCCGCGCCGTGGGCATGGCCGCACGCGGCTTGAAGCCCGTGGTGGAGATTCAGTTCTTCGATTACATCTGGCCTGCGATGCACCAGCTTCGCAACGAGTTGCCGCTCATCCGCTGGCGCTCGAACGACGCCTTCAACTGCCCGGCCGTGATACGAGTTGCCATCGGCGGCTACCTGACGGGCGGCGCGGTTTATCACTCGCAATGTGGAGAGAGCATCTTTACCCACACGCCGGGGATGCACGTGGTTTTTCCGTCGAATGCGCTGGATGCCGCGGGACTGTTGCGCACGGCCATTCGCTGTGATGACCCGGTGCTCTTTTTGGAGCACAAGCGCCTGTACCGCGAGCCCTTTGGCCGCGCACCGTATCCGGGGCCGGAGTTCACCATCCCCTTTGGCAAAGCGCGGGTGTGGAAAGAGGGCAGCGACCTGACCATCGTGACTTATGGGGCCACCGTGCCGCGCAGCTTGCAGGCCGCGCAGCGTTTGGAGCGCGAGAAGGGCGTCAGCGTGGAGGTACTCGACCTGCGCACGCTCAATCCTTATGACTTTGAGGCCATCGCCGCATCGGTTACCAAGACCAGCCGCGTGCTGATTGTTCACGAGGACACACTGAGCTGGGGCTACGGAGCGGAGATCGCCGCGCGCATCGCCAGCGAACTGTTCGACAAGCTGGATGCGCCGGTCGAGCGGCTGGGTGCGAAAGACACATTTGTCGCCTACCAGCCGGAGTTGGAGGATCAGATCCTGCCGCAGGCGGAGGACATCTTCCAGGCCGCGCTCAAGCTCAGCAACTACTGATTGTGCAAGACGACGAAAGGCCCGTCCACCATGGACGGGCCTTTTGCTTTGCGCACAGGTGGCGCCTGCTGCTTGTAGATGCCTATTGCTTATGAATGTAGATGCCGCCGTTGACCGTCTCCAGCTCGATGGTCTCACCGCCCGAGCCCAGGTTGGCGTTGGCGTTGCCGCCGGGACCATACTGCGAACTGTCAATCGCCAGGGGCAAGTCGCTGTGAATCCTGCCCGAGGTGGTATCGGCCTTGACGTGAGCGTTGATGTTGGCCGGAACCTGAATACTGATCGCGCCGTTGACGGTGTTGAGCTTGACGCGATGGCCGCCGTTGACCAGCGATGCCTTCACCTCGCCGTTTACGCTCTCCGCGGAGAGTTCGTCGGCCGCGCCCCAGACCTCCACGTTGCCGTTGACGGTCTCGGCCTTGATGCGCCCGGTGGGACCGTTGATCTTGACGCTGCCGTTGACGGTCTCCGCCTTGAAGATGCGCGCGCCGCGCGGCACGTGAATGTCGTACTCCACTTTTGTGGAGTTGTTGCTGTGCCCGGGGAGCTTGGTTTCCACTTCAACGGAGTGGCCGCTGCCGCTGATTTCGACGCGGGACTCGCGCAGCTTCTCATCGCTACGGGCGGTCTTGAACACGTCAATCTGCGCCTCGTTGCGATCCCAGGCGGTGATGGTGACGTTGCCATTGATGTTCTTGACCGACAGGCTGCCATTGGCATCCATGGGAACGGTCTTGTGGATCTCCTCGCGTACCTGGGCCGCGGCGGGCAGGGCAAACAGAGACATTACGGCCAGCGCCAGCAGGATGGACTTACTCCGTTTCAGCATTGATTTCTCCTTCATGGGCCGCCGCATGGGCGGGATGTCTGCATCCGGTCAAGCTAGCGGAAGAAGCGATAGCGCAGCAGATGCCACACGGCCGCTACTCCATCCGGCCAGTTGATCTTCTTGCCTTCCGCGTAGGTGCGTCCGTGGTAGCGGACCGGCACCTCGTAGATACGCGCGCGGGTGGCGGCAAGTTTCACGGTCATTTCGGTTTCCATGCCAAAGCGCGGACTTTTCAGATCGAGCGCGGTCATCAGGTCGCGGCGCAGCAGCTTGTAGCAGCAGGTCACGTCACGCAGGCGGATGCCGGTGATTACGTTGCAAAATAATGAAAAGAAGCGGTTTAGGAAGTAGCGTCCACAGCGCGGCACACGCTGCGAGCCCTGGTGAAAGCGATTGCCGTAGACGGCGTCGGCGTGGCCTTCCAGGATCGGTTTCAGCAGCTCGGGATAGTCCGCCGGGTCGTACTCAAGGTCGGCGTCCTGTATCAGCACCAGCTCGCCGGTGGCGACAGTGAGCGCGCTCTGTACACAGGCGCCTTTGCCGCGATTCTCCGGGTGCAGGAGGAGCAGGATGGTGTCGGCCGGGGCGAGGGGCAGGCCGCGCTGCCAATCGCCCTCCAGCAGCTCGCGCGTGCCGTCGGTGCTGGCGTCATCCACAACGATGATTTGCTTGTGCAGCGGTGGCGTGGGTTGGGCGCAGACGGCGCGCAGAAGGGGCAGCAACGTCTCGCGCTCATTGAAGACGGGGATGACGATGGTCAGCGTCGAATACTGCGGCACGGGGCCGGCCAGCACCTGGTCAGGCGTAGGGTGTTTCGGCGCCGTGCCCACTCTGCCCGCTGCCATGTTGTTGTCAACCCTCACGGGAGGATTGTACACGGCGGATGACGCGCGTTCTCAGTGCGGCAATTCCTGTCGCAGAGCTTTATCCCAACAACCTCAGCGAGCCAGGATTGCGGAAGCCGGGGAAGAGGTGATCCGGGTGCGGATTGCCCAGCTGGCGTGCCACCATCTCGCTCATCACGGTGCGGAAGTCGGTGGTCAGCGCCAGGTCACGCTGCTCGTAGAGCTGCTCCGGCGCCAGTCCCGGCCAGCGTCCGTAGACTTTTCCGCCACGCACCGGGCCGCCCAGCACGAACATCACGTTGGCGTGGCCGTGATCGGTGCCGCGTGTGCCGTTTTCGCGTGCGGTGCGGCCAAACTCGCTCATGGTGACCACCACGGTGTCATCCGCCAAGGGGCCCAGGTCCTGCCAGAAGGCAGCGAGAGAGCCGCTGAATTCCTTGAGCAGGTTGTTCATCTGGCCCTCACTGGCGCCCTCGTTCACGTGATGATCCCAGCCGCCGATGTCGGTAAACGCCACCTGCACGCCGAGGTTGGCCTTCATCAACTGCGCCGTCTGCCGCATGGCGTCTGCAAAGCGACCCTTGGGATAGTTGACGCCGGCGGCGGGCTTGTACTTTGCCGGGTCGGCGGACTTCAGCATCTTGACGGCGTCAAAGGTCTCCTGCGCGGTGCCGTGCAAAACGGCGTCCACGCTTTGGGCATACATGGATTCAAATGTGTTGGTCAGCGGCTGCGACTGCGGAGTGCGCGGCGCCACGCCAAAATCATTCAGGCTGCCCAGGGCCACGGCAGGGAAGCTGCCGCTCAACATGCGAGGCAGAGAGGTTCCCAAGGCCACGCCGCGGAATGCCGGTGGTACTGAACTTTCGGCAGAGGTCGCGGAGAGGGCGCGATTCAGCCAGCCATCCTCCGTGCTCTTTACGCCCGGCGTGCCACTCTCCATGAAGTCCTGCGCGTCAAAGTGCGAGCGCGTTTCGTCCGGCGAGCCGGCGGCGTGGATGATGGCCAGGTGCTTCGAATCCCACGCGGGGCGCAACGATGCCATGCCGGGATGCAGGCCGAAAAAGCCGTCGAGGTCAAGCACATCCTTCTTCTGGATGGCGATGGTGGGACGCATGGTGTAGTAGTTGGGCTCGCCGTGCGGCACCACGATGTTGAGTCCGTCGGCGGCGCCGCGCTGGAAGATGACCACCAGCCGCTTGTTGTTCGCCGAGCCGGTGGCCGCCATCGCCGCCTGCGCCAGGAAGGATGGGATGGCCGCCATGCCCACCACGGTCATTGCGCCATTCCTCATAAAGATTCGCCGCGTGATTGCCATCTGCATTCTCCTGTTGCCGTGTAACATGCACCGCGTTTAACGCCGCTGGAAGTCCGGCGAGCCGAGGATGAGTCCGGCCACCGCTCCGGCATTCACCGGCCGCGGAGGATCATCCAGCTTGCGCCCACTGACCGCCGGATCATTGCGCTGCTGCGCAATCGTCTGGTGCGTCTGCGGACTGACGCCTCCAGGGACAAGCACCATCTCCAGCTGTGATTGCACATCCGGTGCGCCTGCCGGGTTTGCCGCTGTTTTACTCACAACGCCCTTGGATTCGCCGAGCTTGGCCGCGTCCAGCCTGATGCCGCCCAGCCGTCCATTGCCCAGGGCCAATGCAAAGTTAAGGCGGTTGAGCAGCGCGCCGGAGTTCACCCAACTCTCGGCCTTCATCGAATAGCCGGTCGGCGGCTGCGCTCCGTAGAGCGGCATGCCCAGGCGATTCAGTGCATCGCTCACGGGCTGCACCTTGGTCACATCCGCGTTGGTGGCGCGCAGGGCGCTCACCGTGAATTCCAACGGAGTTTTCACCTTGGCGCGGAAGTACTGCCGCTGCCAGAACTCCGGCGAATGCAGCATGGTGGAGAGCACCTGGCGAATGTCGCCATCGCTCGATTGGAAGGTGTTCGCCATGCGCTCCACCAGCGCCGCGGGTGGTGCGTCACTGACGAAGCGCTGCGCCAGTTTGGTGCAGATAAAGTGCGCGGTGGAAGGATGCGCGGCCAGCATCGCCAGCGCGGCCTCGCCCTCCTGCTGACCGTTCTCATGGAAGACCCTGCCCAGCACCACTTTGTCGCCGGGCTCGTGGCGCGCCTCGCGGAAGACGAAGCCTCCACCGTCGCGCGGCTCCTCCAGAGTCCATCCGGTCAGCACTCGCGCCAGTTCGGTCACATCCTTTTGCGTGTATCCGCCGTTGACGCCCAGGGTGTGAAGCTCCATCACCTCGCGCGCGTAGTTCTCGTTCAGTCCCTGGTTGGGCTTGCCGTTTTTGTTGCGCCCGGCGGCTTTGCTGTCGGGGCCCACGCTCTGCCAGTTGTCCAGATACCAGAGCATGGCGGGACTTTTGGCCGTGGACAGCAACAGGTCTCGGAACTTGCCCAGGGCGTTGGCGCGGATCACGTCACGCTCGTAGCTGGTGACCAGGTAGCGGTCGGCTCCTTTGCCCAGGTAGATGTTGAAGTGGTTGAACCAGAAGTCGGTCATCACCTCCAGCAGTTGACGCTCGCTGTAGGTGGCGCGCAGGAGTTTGCCCTGCATCAGCTCGTTGTTGACCACGCCGACGGGGTTCTCGAGTGAGAGCAGCAGTTCTTTCTGCTCAGGAGACATGTCGGCGGTCAACCGCTCGCGATCGTCTCCGCGCCAGTCCGCCTTCGGCCGATTCCTTTGCCACTCGTGATCCTCTGCGGCCTTCAGCGCGGGATCGCGCCAATCTGCCGGTGATTGCTGACTAAGCTATTGAATTAGCTATTATTTTGCGCGCGAACGCGAGTCACCCCACAAGCGCGGCTGCCAGTTAGCATGGGCGATAACAGCGACGCAATAATGACCACTGGGCCAAGTGTCACAGTGGTCACCAGCATCAGATCAGCCTTAGGAAGCGCGACAGGCGCAGCTGGGCAAGCCAGCTTGCCGGGTCACTGTGGGCATTCAGGAAGTCATAGGAGCCCAGCATGACATCAGCGCGCGCCATCAAATTCTCTGCTGGCACGAAACCGACGCCACCTTCGCCTTCAGGCACACGACTGTCAAGGAATCGTCGCGATTGTCGCCCATGGCGAAAATCGCATGGTCGGGGACTTTATAGACCGGTGTGTCATCTAGTGGGCCATCCCAACCCGCTTTGAAAATCGAATGCCGCACACCGCCAGGCAGAGTTTCAGTGAATTTTCCGATTTCGCTCCCAATGGCCGCGCGCATCTTCCACACGCCCAGCTCCCGTAGCCTGTAGCGGCACCAAGCTGCCATTGATCAGCAGCCTGCCATGCACCATCTGGATGCTGTCACCGGGAAGACCGATTACGCGCTTAATCAATATAGTGGCCGTATCGCCTGGCTTGCGGAATATCACGATGTCGCCGCGTGCAGGCATTTTTCCGAAAAGGCGTGCCTGAGATGAAGGCCCAAGCCCGAAGGGAACAGACCAGCGGCTATAGCCGTAGGCGAACTTACTTCCCAGGAGCGCATCACCGATTTGAAGCGTCGGCTCCATCGAACCTGACGGAATATAGAATGGCTGTGCCACTGCCGTTGTGGCGCATACCGTCAAGAGGATGGCCGCCAAAGGCTCCATAAGCCAGTTAAGCAGACGGCGCAGGAGGGGGTGTTTGATCATGGGCCTATTGTTGCGCAGTCCGGGGCGCAGACAAGTCTTTTTCGTTAATCCTTGACCCGGGATGCCCAAAAGCCGATATGCCCGCCTTTAAACGGAGCCGTCCCACTCTATCTCAACAGATGATCGAGATTTCGCAGGAATTCGGCTTTGATGCAGCCCATTATTTGGGCCATGGCGCGGCGGAAAACCGCCGCATGCATGGCCATTCCTTTTATGCTGAAGTCACATTACGCGGTCAGCCTAATCCCGACACCGGGTTCCTTCGCGATTTTGGCGAAGTAGATGCTGTGCTCAAGGCTATTCGCGAGACCTTGGACCACCGGCTATTGAATGAAATCGAAGAATTCGGCCTGCCCACACTGGAAAACATTGCCCGATATATCTATGTGCGCGCAAAAAAATCGCTGCCGGAGGTGGTGCGTGTAAAGTTGCGCCGGCCATCCTATTGTCAATCATGCGTCTATGAGGGCTGAGATGGCAAAAAAAAATCTTCAGCTCGGACGGCCCATTCCGCTTCCTGCTTCGCCGGAAAACGCCAAGCTCGACGCGGTCCCTAATCCGCACAAAGATAGCGATTATATGGTACGTTTTACCGCGCCGGAATTCACGACACTTTGTCCCATTACTGGTCAGCCCGATTTTGCGCATTTTGTAATCGATTATGTGCCGGCGGCCTCAATACTGGAATTTAAGTCACTCAAACTCTTCTTGGCTAGTTTCCGCAATATCGGCGGTTTCCATGAGGACTGCACGCTTAAAATTGGCAAGCGCATACAAGGCTGCAATCAAGCCCAAATATATTCGCGTGTCAGGATACTGGTATCCGCGTGGGGGAATGCCGATAGACATCTTCTGGCAGACTGGCAAGCTCCCACCGGGTGTGTGGCTGCCTGATCCAAACGTACAATCTTATCGTGGCCGCGGCTGACCATTTTTAGTGTCCACAGCCTGCAATTGGTAATGGCTGGTCTGCGCAACCAATATGCTAGCGTCCAAGCCAAGACCGGGAATGCCCGGCTCCATCGTGTCCGGGGGGACAATGTCACAGCACGATATTTTTCTGCTTTTCATCGCTTTAATTGTGATTTTCGGCGATAGTGGTCGCGATTGCGCGAGCAAGGTGCATCCGTTTCCAGCCCTTGTGATCGGAGCTTTGGTACTTGGTTTATGGGCTGGAGCGCCCGCCGATCAGGTACTCAAGAGCTTCCGTACAGGGTTCGGCGACACCCTTGCTAATGTTGGTGTGTTACTGGCGTTGGGCGCCATGTTCGGGCAACTTTAGCCAGCTCAGGTGGCGCGGAACGTGTCTCCAATGCGCTGTTAAAAGTCGGCGGCCGCGGATGGTTCCGTGGACGATGTGTGCGGTATCAATGATCCTGGGACTGCCGCTCTTCTTCGAAGCTGGGGTGGTATTGATGATGCCTATTATCCTCAATGTTGGGGCAAGGCTCGCCAATGAGCCGGGTAGTCTCAAAGGCAATGCCTATCTGCTGGCGGGATTGCCGGTGTTCGCAGGGTTGTCAGTACTGCACGCATTGGTACCGCCGCATCCCGGTCCGATGGTGGCGATCGATGCGATGAAGGCTAACCTTGGGACAACATTGATCTTGGGACTTTTAATGTCTGTCCCGATCGCCATTGTGGCAGGTCCGCTCTACACCTACTGGATTGCACCGCGTGCTTCTGCTGTCGCCGCCGGTGGAGCTGGTCAGGCGGCTGACCCAAAGCGACGATCAGTCCAATTCACCAAGCATCGCCGTCACCGTCTTCACAATCCTGTTTCCCATTTTTTTGATGTTGGGCAAAGCCGGGGTGGATCTGCTGCTCGCACCAGCCCATCCGGTTCGCATGGCTTTGGACTTCATCGGCAATCCTATGGTGGCGTTGCTTTTGGCGGTGATCCTTTCAATTTTCACCTTTGGCTTCTTCTTAGGAAAGGATACGCGCACAGTTAGTCGACTTTTAGGCGAAGCACTGCCGCCGATCTCATCCATCATGTTGATAATTGGTGC
>CAVRDQ010000097.1:0-17908 GCA_963719655.1 uncultured Acidobacteriota bacterium
CTCGATGCCCGTAACTTTTATCCTTCATGCTCGTAATTCTCATGCTCGTACACGCTCTGCGAATCCTCGGGTGCGGGCAGGTGATCGTCCGGCCGCGCCCACCAGACGTAGAAGGTAGGCATCAGCAGAACGCTCAGGGCCAGGTCGGCGATGAGTCCGCCGACGATGACGATGGCGAAGGGACGCTGCGAATCCGAGCCGATGGCGTGCGATGTGGCGGCCGGCAACAGTCCGAGGGTGGCCACCAGCATAGTCATCATGATGGGGCGCAGGCGGCGGACGGCGCCCTCGATGGCGGCTTCGCGGATGGGCATGCCGCGGGCGCGGAGCTGGTTGATGTATTCCACCATGATGACGCCGATCTGCACGCTGACACCAAAAAGCGCGAGGAAGCCGACGCCACTGCTGACGCTGAAGTGCGTGCCGGTGGCGAGCAGGGCCATCAATCCGCCGAAGGGCGCAATCAGCACGTTGAGCATATTGAGGCAGGCCCATTTGAGCGAGCCAAAGGCGCCGTAGATGATGACGAAGATGAGGAAGATGGTGATGGGGACGATGAGCGCCAGGCGGGCCGAGCTGCGCTTCTGGCTCTCGTACTCGCCTTCCCAGTCAATGTGGTAGCCGGTGGGCAGCTTGACCTGGGCGTTGACCTTCTTCATGGACTCTTCGACGGCCGAGCCAAGGTCGCGTCCGCGGACGCTGTACTTGACGGCGATGTAGCGCTGGTTGCCCTCGCGGTAAATTTCGCTGGCGCCTTCGTGTTCTTCAATCCTGCAGAGCTGGGCGAGGCTGACGCGCTCGCCGCTGGGCGCGAGCAGGCGGATGTTGGCGATGGCTTCCTTCTTGTCGCGGTATTCCTGCTGGTAGCGCAGGACGAGATCGTAACGGGCCTCGCCCTGCAATACCTGGGTAACGGCATTGCCGCCGACGGCGGTCTGGATGGCATCCTGCACGTCGGTGACGTTGATCTGGTAGCGCGCGGCGGCCGCGCGATCCACGGTGACGTTGAGGTTGGGCTGGCCGAGTACGCGCAGCACGCCGAGGTCCTCGATGCCTTGGACCTGTCTCATCACGTTGGCCACGTTATCGGCGGTATTCTCCAGCTCCTTCAGGTCGTCGCCGTAAATCTTGGTGGCCAGCTCGCCCTTGACGCCGCTGACCGATTCTTCGACGTTATCCGAGATGGGCTGCGAGAAGCCCCAGACGACACCGGGAATCTTATCGAGCTCATGCTGCATGGCGGCGATGAGCTGCTCCTTGTCCTCGTGGAAGACGGGACGCCACTGCTCCTTTTGTTTGAGGTCCACAAAATACTCGGTGTTGAAGAAGCCGGTGGTGTCGGTGCCGTCATCGGGACGGCCGACCTGGCTCCAGCACTGTGTGACCTCTGGGAAGGAGCAGAGCTCGAGGCGCGCCTGGTTCATGACGCGGATGCCCTCGGTGGGGCCGGTGGAGGGCGAAAGCGTGCCACGCACCCAGAGCGCACCCTCGTCGAGGTGAGGCAGGAACTCAGAGCCGATGGTGCCGGAGAAGATGAGGAAGCTGCTGATGCCGACCGCACTGAGTGCCAGTGCAACCATGGCCGCGCGATGATCCACGCACCAGGCGATGGTGTGGCGATAACGCTCGGTGAGCCAGAGCAGCACCGGGTTCTCCCAGTCCTTGGTTGGCTTACGGAAGAAGAAGCTGCAGAGCACGGGCGCGATGGTCATGCTGAAGAGGACGGCGCCGAGCAGGGCAAAGGCCACGGTCCAGGCCATGGGGCGGAAGAGACGGCCTTCGACGCGCTGCAGGGTGAAGATGGGCAGGTAGCCGGTGATGATGATGGCGACGGCGTAGAAGACCGGGCGCTGCACCTCATGGGCGGCGGCGCGGATGCGGTCGTGGACGCTGGCCTTGGTATCCTGCGCGCCAAGGTGGCGGATGATGTTTTCCACCATGACGACGGCTCCATCCACCACCATGCCGAAGTCGAGGGCTCCGAGCGAGAGCAGGTTGGCCGGGATGTGACGCAGATCCAGACAGATGCTGGCAAAGAGCAGCGAGAAAGGAATGGTCAGGGCAACGATGAGTGCGCCGCGCACATTGCCCAAAAAGAGCAGCAGCACCAGCGTGACCAGGATGAAGCCTTCAGTCAGGTTGTGCAGCACGGTGTGCGTGGTGTAGTGGATGAGCTCGCTGCGGTCCAGGAATGGAACGATGGTGACGCCCTTGGGCAGGATGTGCTCGTTGACGTACTTGACCTTGGCTTCCAGAGCCCGGAGCGCGGTCTCCACGTCGGCGCCCTTGCGCGAGGGCACCACGCCGCTGACGACGTCATCGTTATCCACCAGCACGCCGTCCTCGCGGCGGATGGTGCGGGCCGTCTGGCCGAGGCGGATCTTGGGGCCCTGCGCGACGGTGGCAACGTCCTTGACGCGCAGAGGAGTGCCGCTCTTGGTGATGAGGACCGTGTTCTCAATGTCCGAAACGGAGTGGATGAGGCCGACCTCACGGACGTTGATCTGTTGCAGGCCGCTTTCCACAAAGCTGCCGCCGGCGTTGGTGTTGTTGTTGGTGAGCTGCTGCTCCACCTGCTGCAGGCTGAGGCCGTAGGCGATGAGCTTGTTGGGGTCGAGCTTGACCTGGTACTCGCGGGTGGGTCCACCGAAGGTGTTCACGTCCACGATGTCCGGCGTGGCCTTCAGGTTCTTCTCCACCACCCAGTCTTCCAGGGACTTCAGCTCCATGACGTCGTACTGCGGATTGGTGCTGTGCAGGGTGAAGAAGTAAATCTGCCCGGCGGGGCTCCAGTCGGTGCCCATCTGCGGAGTGACGCCGGTGGGCAGCGTGACCTGGCTGATGCGCTCGAGGACGCGCTCGCGATTCCAGTCGTTGCTGGAGTCATCGTCGAAGATGAGCTTGATGTCGCTGAGTCCGAAGAGCGAGAACGAGCGCAGATGCACGACGTGCGGAATGCCGTTGAGAGCCGTCTCCAAAGGCACGGTGACCTGCTGCTCGACCTGCTCGCCGCTGATGCCGGGCCACTGCGTGATGACCTCGACGTAGTTGTCGGCGACATCCGGATAGGCGTCCACGGGCAGACGGTGGAAGGCGACGGCGCCGCTGGCAATCAGCAGCACGGTGATGGCCAACACCATCAGCTTCTGGTCCAGCGCGAAGTCTACAATCCGACGGATCATTTACTGTTCCACCGTGTTTTCCAGGACGAGCGCGTTCTGTACCACCTGTGCGCCGACCGCGAGGCCGTTGAGAACCTCCTGCTGATTGCCGGGCAACTGCGCGCCGGCGGTAATCTCCACGCGCTTGAAATAGCCATTGCCGGAGGGAGCAAAGACCCAGTAGCGATCGTGCAGGTGCAGGATGGCCGTGCTGGGAATGGCTGCGTGCGTAACCGCGCTCTGGCCGTGGAAGACGGCGGTGACGAACATTCCGATGTGCAGGAAGCCGGGATTCTCTACCTCCAGGCGAACCTTGGCCGAACGCAGCGTGGGATCGAGAATCTGTCCGATGTTGCTGACCTTGGCCTTGAGCACCCGGTCGGGATAGGCGGCGAGGTGAATCTCCGCGGTGTCACCGAGGTGAACCTGCGCGAGCGCGTTCTCGTAGACGTCACAGAGGATCCAGAGATGGCTGACGTCGGAGATGGTGAAGGGGTTCGGACCGCTGAGGCCCTGCACTCCGGCTGCGTTGGTCACCTGCTGATCGGTGATGACGCCGCTGGCGGGCGCGTAGATGCTGACCAGTCCAGTAGGGTGATCCTTGTTCACGCCGAGGAGATGAAGATGCTCGAGCGTGGTGTCGAGCGTGACAGATGAGTCCTGCTCGGCGTCTTCGGCGGCTTCCAAGGCGCTCTTGGCGATGGCGCCTTTCTCGTAGAGAGTCTTCGCACGGTCGAGTTGCAGCCGCGTGAGGCGTTCATCGTTGACCGCCTTGCGATAGTCGCTGAAGGCCGAGCTGATGTCGCTGCTTTGCACCTTGAGCAACAACTGTCCCTTCTTGACCACGTCGCCAAGGCGGGCATGAATCTCCACCACCTTGCCGGTGGCCAAGGAAATGACGGGCACGGTGCGGGCGACATCCGGCGCGATGCTGCCGTTGACCGTCAGCTCCGGCGCGGACTTGTACTCCACGGCCGTGGCCAGGGCAAAGCGCTCGGGGTGCACGACCTTGAAGTTGTTGGGGTCCATCTCCGGCACAACCGTGGCTTTGGGGGGCGCTCCGGCGTTTTCATCCGCCTTGCCACTCTTGCAGCCGGCGGCAGCCAGCAGGAGAATGCAGCAGAAGAGCGCCAGAAGCGCGCGTTGTCTCGTCATTATTGAATCACCTCACGGCCCACGGCCATGTTGAGTTGTGCGGCGGCCGACAGGTAGGAACCCAACAGGTTCACATAAGCCAGTTGTACGGTGCGGTATTCGCTCTCTGCGTTCAGGAAGTCGAGCAGCGATGCGCCACCGTTGCGGTAGGAGAAAAAGATGGTCTCGCGCACGCGCTTGGATTGATCGAGATACCGGGCGCGATAGGGCTTCAAAAGTTCGACGGTGCTGGCCAAGGTCACGTAGCCGGAGTCCACGTCACTGAAGACCAGGGCCTGGGCGGCGTCGCGGAGGCGCTCGTTGCGCGTGATGTCCAGCTTGGTGCGCAGCTTTTCGCCCTGGTTGCGGTCAAAGATGCGCAAGGGAATGCTGATGTTGAAGCCGACGTACTGATCAATCGGCGGGTTGCGTCCGGCGTCCACGCTAAGCGTGGGGTCGGTGGAGCCGTTGGCCACGGCCAGGCGATGATCGGTCTGCGCCTTGTCCACGGCCTGCATGGCGGCCTTCAGATCGGGACGGCTGTCGAGAGCCGTGGTGCGCATCTCGTCGAGCGTAGGCAGCTTCTCCTGGAAGTCGTAGACGCCGGTGACATCGTACTGATCCACCGGGGTGCGCTCGTTGAGCAGCATCAGCAGAGTGATTTTGGCGGTGCGCAGGCTGACCTGCGCGGTCTCCAGATCGCTCTCGTACTGCACGCGCTGGAGTTCGAGGCGGTCGAGGTCAATCTGCGCGATGTCTCCGGCGGCGAAGCGGGTGCGGCTGATCTCCAGCACATGGTCGTAGTATTCCAGGTTGTCCTTGGCCAGTTGCAGGACGGCCTTGGCCTGCAGGGTGCTGACGAAGGCCGTGCGCAGGCCGAAGAGCAGGGAGCGTTCGAGGTCGGCCTGGGTGCTGGCGGCGATGGCCGTGCCCTTCTGCGCGCTCTCCAGTCGAAGCTCGCGCTTGTGCTCGCGCTCATGCAGATAGCTGACGGCGGCTACCGTTAGCAGATTGCCGCAGCAGCTGTGCGACGGGCCTCCGGGGAAGGGATTGAACTGATCGGCCGTCAGGCTGAGCGAAGGGTTGGGACGCATGTTGGCCGTCAGCTCCTGCGCCTTGGACTCCTCGATGTTCAACTGGCCGGCGAGCAGCGTGGGATTGTTCTGCTCAAAGCGCTGGCGCACCTGACCCCAGCTCATGGGAGCCTTGGCTTGCGCGGCGGCCATGGAGGCCAGCAGCAGGATCACCGGGACGAGCCACTGCAACGTGCGCGTCGTCGTTCGCGTTGTAAGTTTCAAATCCAACTCCGAGGCTTCCAATCGAACTCCATTACCCGGAACGGCATGGTGTGGACAGTTTCCAGCTATGCGGCCGGGCCGGGGCCCTGTGCCGGCGGGAAGCTGATCTCTGGCCGTCTGAATGATTCCAGTCCGGTGAATCAAGACGACTCGCTTACGAACGGCCAGGAGATTTTCCGTACAAACACAAAACTACGCAAGACCACTCCGGGCATACGGCCACAACCTACATTATACGAGCAACCCTTTTATTTTCAGCGAACCCGGAGGAAAGAAGAAGTGTATTTTTGATGAAACGGGATTATCTTTCGTCTTGCGACCAATGGAATGTGATTATCTTTCATCCGGTGGCAGCCGGAGCAGCAAGGGCGAATACCTTTAGGGGTTTGCGAGAGGCGAAAAGTCATGCGATTGAGCTCGGCGCTATCCATCTACACGGAGGAGAACCGCCGCCGCCTGCTGACCCTGGCCGCCTTGCTGACGGCTGGGATCGCCCTGGCGGACTGGTGGATCAAACCGATCTCGCTGGGCTTCCTGTACCTGTTTCCGCTGATGATTGCCGGAGGATTTCTTTCACGCCGTCATACGGCCGGACTGGCGATTCTGTGCGCCTTTCTCACCGAGGAGTTCAGCAACCTTCCCGTGGCGCAGGAGTGGCCGCGCTTTATTTTGACCTCGGCTGGATTCATCGGAACTGGACTGTTGATTGGCGAACTGGTGAGCAACCGGCGCCTGGTGCTGGAACATCTGCACGATGTGGAAGAGCAGGTACGCGCCCGCCACGACGCCGAGGAGCAACTGCAATTCCTGGTGGAGAGCAGCCCGGCGGCCATTGTCACCCTTGATGAGCAGGGCATCATCCTGCTGGCCAACGAGGCGGCGCAGCAGATGCTGGCCGCAGAGGGCGAGGCGCTGAAGGGACAAGCGGCGGCCAGATATCTGCCGGCGCTGACCTCAGCGGTCAAGTCGCGAAACCGGCGCAACTTCCGAACTACTCTGCAATGCCGCGGGCAACGCGCCAACGGCGAGGTCTTCCTGGCTGGCGTGTGGTTTTCCACCTACGCCTCTGCCGAAGGCAGCCGCCTGGCCGCCATTTTTGTGGACCTGAGCGAGGAGCTGCGCAGCCGCGAGGATCTCGGGCTGGACTACCTGCTGACCAACACGCGCATCCTGATGAGCGCCGTCTCACATGAGATTCGCAACCTGTGCGGCGCGGCCATGGTGGTGCATCGCAACCTGACCAAGGTGGAAGCCCTGAAGGGCAACGCCGACTTCGACGCGCTGAGCACGCTAATCCAGGGGCTGGAGCATATCTCCGCCATGGAACTGCGTGGCGAGACTCCGGCGCGGCGCTTGGCTATTGAGCTGGGCAGCGTGCTGGATGAACTGCGGGTGCTGATCTCCGGCGCGGCGCAGGACGAAGGGATTGTGTTGCGCTGGCAGGCTCCAGAGAGTTTGCCGCTGGTGTGGGCCGACCGCTACGGGCTGGTGCAGGTATTCTTGAACCTCTCCAAGAACAGCCTGCGAGCGCTGGGTACCAGTGCGGCGCGGGAGTTGACAATCCGCGCGACGGTGGAGGGCGAAGCAGTGCATGTGCGCTTTGAGGACACGGGCGGCGGCGTCAGCGATCCGCAGATGCTCTTCCGTCCCTTCCACAGCGAGGCGCGCAGCACGGGGCTGGGACTGTACGTCTCCCGAGCGCTGGTGAAGAGCTTTGGCGGAGACCTTCTGTACGAACCCATCCCGGGTGGCGCCTGTTTTACCGTGGTGCTGACACGCGCCGATGGCGAGGAGACAGCCGATGAGTGAGGCTGCATTGCGGGAGACACGAATGGCTACGGACGGCGCGCGCATCCTACTGGTGGACGACCACGCGCTCTTCCGCGAGAGCCTGGCGCGCTTCCTCGACCAGGAGGCGGGACTGAAGGTGGTGGGGGGCTGCGCGACCATCGAAGAGGCGAAGGCCGTTCTCCAGTCGCAGCGGGTGGACCTGGTGCTGCTGGATTTTGATCTGGGCGAACGCGATGGCGAGGACTTTTTGCGCATGTCCGCCGGCTTGGGCTACACGGGCCGCGTGCTGATGGTGACGGCCGGACTGGACCAGGCTCACACGGCGGCCCTGGTGCGGCGGGGAATCAGCGGCGTGGTGCGGAAGCACGATCCTCCGTCGGCGCTGGTGGACGCCATTCGGGAGGTGCTGGCCGGGCGCGTCTGGTTCGATCAGCACTCGCTGAAAAGCTTGGTGGAACATCCGCAGGAGGAGACGGTCACGGCCCGAAAGCTGACCGACCGCGAGCGCCAGGTGCTGGCGGGAGTCTTTGAGGGGCTGGCCAACAAGCAGATTGCAGACCGGTTGCAGGTGAGCGAGAGTTCAGTGAAGGCCACCCTGCAACAGCTCTTCCACAAGACGGGCGTACGCACGCGCAGCCAACTGGTGCGCATCGCCCTGGAGCGCTACCACGACCAGTTGTAGGACTGCCACCTTCGTGGAATTGCCCGGCGCAGAGGGAAGTGCTACATAGTAGCTGTACGCGGAGGCGCGAGGTGAATACCGCGGAGCACACAGGCTTGCTCAACAGGCCTACCCGGCTGGCAGTGGCGCTGGTGGTATTGGCGCTGGTGGCCTTCACCTCTGTGCGTACCACTCCGTTGTACTCCGGCCTTGAGCCGGGTTCCTCACTCAGCACAACTCACACCAAGCAAAGGCAGTTCCGTTGCTGCGATGTGGGCTTCGTCCCACCACGTGTCGTGGTGTTTGGCCCCCTGGCGCAGGTGTGCTCCCATGTGACGGTCTCCACGCCAGCTTCTGGCGTATCGCAGTGCTTTTTCCCACGCTGTTCCGATCTTCCTCCGCCGCAGTTCACATAATCCCGCATTGATCGGCGAAGCGGTTTTCTGAAGAGACCCGCTTCCTACTCACATGAACGCGCGCCCCTTGTTGCATGGCGTGCGGCCCGGCTATGGAGCGCGACGGAACACGGTTGGCGCTGTGAAGCCAGGCTGGAAAAGGTATGGAGGAAGAAGATGAAATCCCTGGCGATTGTGGGCACGTTGTTGCTTCTGGCCTGTGCGCTGACGGCGCAGACGGCCATTCCGGCGGGAACGGTGATTCCCGTGCAGCTAAACAAGACGATTGAAGCGGCCAAGGTGAAGGCCGGTGATCTGGTGACAGCCCGCGTGGCGCAGGATGTAATTCTGCCATCGGGAGAGCGCATCAAGGCCGGTGCGCGCGTGTTGGGCCATGTGGAGGCCGTGACGGTGGAACCGCGCGCGCACGCCAGCCTGACCATGCGCTTTGAGCGGGTCGTCAGCGGCGGGCAGAGCATTCCTCTGCACCTGAGCCTGCGGGCCCTTGCCTCTCCGCTGGAGGTGGACGCGGCGCAGACGCAGAACTCGGGGCTGGATCGCGGCACCACTCCGGCGTGGTCGCAGACGGTGATGCTGGTGGGCTTGACCGATGTTGTCTATCGCGAAGATGGCACGGTGATAGACGGAGAGGATGAGGTCGGCCGGTCGGTATATGCGGGAGACTGGGGCGTGATGAGCCGCGTGGCCTCCACTCCGGGAATGCCCTGCCGCGCCGCGGTGGCCGGCAATGACCGTCCGCAGGCGCTATGGGTGTTTTCGCATGACGCCTGTGGCGTTTACGGCTATGAGATGACCATTGCGAGCGCCGGACGCAGGGATCCCAAAGGGACCGTCGTACTGACCGGACAGTTGCGCGAGCTGAAGCTGCGTGGCGGTACGGCGATGTTGCTGCGTGTGAACTAATCACGCAGCCATATGGCAGAGCCGCTTACCCTCATGGGCGGCTCTGCCGTTTTTCGCGAAGCACAGATGAAGTTGGAGGAAAATTACCCTTCGCTCAGCCGCTCCGCGCCGCTGTAGATGACGAAGCGGCGTCCGCGCAGGAAGCCCACCAGGGTCATGCCGAACTCGCGCGCCAGGCTGACCGCCAGATCGGATGGCGCGGAGACCGATGCCACCAGCGGCAGGCCCGCCACCAGGGCCTTCTGCGCAATCTCAAAGCCGCAGCGGCCGCTGACCATCAGCACACAATCGCCCAGTGGAACGCGGCCCTGGGCCAGGGCCCAGCCGACAATTTTATCCAGCGCGTTGTGGCGTCCCACATCCTCGCGCAGCACCAGCAGTTCGCCGGAAGCGGTGAAGAGCCCGGCGGCGTGCAGGCCTCCGGTGCGTCCAAAAACCTTTTGCTCCTCGCGCAGTTTTGAGGGCAGTTCGCAGAGGGTTTCGGGCGGGATGCGCAGCGCAGGATTTGGACGTTCGAGGCCGCGCACGCGCACGGCGTCAATGCTCGACTTGCCGCAGACTCCGCAGCTTGACGTGGTGTAGAAGTTGCGCCGCGTCAGTTCGGAATCCACCTGCACGCCCCCGGCCAGCTCGACGCGCACGCGGTTTGCGCCATTCTGCCGCTCGTCCGCCTCATGGCAGACGCTGGCCAACTGCTCACGCGCGGTGATGATGCCCTCGGTGTAGAGAAAGCCGGCGGCCAGTTCGAGGTCGTGTCCGGGCGTGCGCATGGTCACCGTGAGTGCAGCATCGCCGAGGCGGATTTCCAGCGGCTCTTCGCCGACTAGGTAATCCTCCTGCGCGCTGCGCTCGCCATCGTTCCACACGGTGACGCCGATGCTGCTGACCATGCGGGGAATCATAAAGTCTCAGGTTGCTCCCAAAAAGGGCTCGGAGTCGCGCTCCGCCCCCGTGAGCAAGAGCATACACCAGGCATCGGCAAATTCCGGCGGCCGGTGTATGCTGGCATGGCCTCTAAAAACAAGTTCTGGAACACGACGCTGACGATGACGACCTCCGCGACGAACCCCGAAATAACTTCTGCGCCCGAAAAGACGCGCCTGCGCTCGCTCGACATCTTCCGCGGAGCGACCGTGGCCTTCATGATCCTGGTCAACACGCCGGGCAACGACCACACCTACGCGCAGCTATGCCACGCCGATTGGAATGGCTGGACCGCCACGGACATGGTCTTTCCGTCGTTTGTCTTCATCCTCGGCGTATCGCTGGTCTTCTCCACCGGGGCGCGGCTGGCCCGGGGCGAGAGCCGTGGGCACCTGCTGCTGCACGCGCTGCGGCGCGCGGCCATCCTGATTGGCCTGGGCCTGTTCATCAACGCCTTTCCGCACTTTGTGCTGCATACGTGGCGCATTCCGGGAGTGCTGCAACGCATCGCGATCTGCTATCTGGCGGCGGAGGTGTTGTACCTGTACGTACCGCGCTGGACGCGCTGGCTGCTGGCGCCATCGCTGCTGGTGGGCTACTGGTGGCTGATGTGTCACGTGCGGGTTCCCGGCGTGGGCCTGCCGGGAGTCAATGTTCCGCTGCTTCATCCCGACCTGAACCTGGCCGCGCGGCTGGACCGCCGCCTGATGATGGGCCATCTGTACGAGGGTACGCGTGATCCGGAAGGCGTGCTCAGCACCTTCCCGGCGCTGGTGAATGCACTGTGCGGCGTCTTTGTGGGCGAATGGATTGTGGCTTTGCGGCGGACTCCGGGGCGTTTGCTGGGCCGGCTGGCCTGCTGCGGCGTGTTGTGCCTTGCGGCCGGAGAGTTGTGGGGATTGAGTTTTCCCATCAACAAGAAGCTGTGGACGAGCTCCTACGTGCTGGTGAGCGTGGGCGTGGCGCTATTGCTGCTCACGCTCTGCTACTGGGCGTTTGACGTGCTGCGCGTGCGGGCTGGGTGGAGCCGCGTCTTTGTCGTCTTCGGCGGCAATGCCATCGCCGCGTACTTCTTCTCGGAGATTGCGGCCAGCACGATGTGGGTATATGGCGTGGGCCAGGGCGATGCGCGTGCCACCCTGCAACAAATGGCGTACGGTGCTCTGTTCCGCTGGATTCGGCCGCTGGCGCTGGCCGGCCTGGCTTACTCGCTGGCCTTTGTTGCGCTCTGCTACCTGGTGGTGTGGGTGATGGATCGAAAAGGAATCCATCTGCGCGCCTGAAGAGAGTGAGTGCGGGGCGGGGAATCAGCGAGAGAGATGCAGGAAATTGTGTGGACTGGCGACGGAGTCTTACGCGCCCGCTCAAAACCTCCGGATCGTGAGGCAGAGCTGATGCCGGTTAGGAACTGACCGTGAGCGCCTCTTGAATCTTGGAGAGAATGGCCGCGCGTGAAAAGGGTTTCTGCAGGAAGTGTGTTCCAGGAGCGAGCACCCCGTGATGGCCAATCTCGTTTCGAGTGTATCCGGACATATAGAGAACCGGGAAGACGTATCCAAGGCCTGAGAGGTCATCCGCCAACTGCTTTCCGTTTCCATTCCTCAGAATGACATCGGTCAACAGGAGTTCGATCGGACCGTGATAATCGGAGACGGCGTGAATCGCCTCCTCAACGCCTTCCGCGACCAGCACCTTGTGACCCGCTTCCGTCAGATACTCATGAATCACGCTCCGCAGGTTTTCCTCGTCCTCTACCAGGAGAATCGTGGCCCTGCGCGATGGTGCGGGCTTCAGCGATGCAGGCAGGCCGGGGGTGGCTTCAACCTGCTGCGTCGCCCTGGGCAGAAAGATCTTAAAGCAGGTGCCTGTGCCGGCGTGGCTTTCCACCACAATGAATCCGCCACTCTTTTTCACGATTCCGTAGACCATGGAGAGGCCTAATCCCGTGCCCTTGCCCAGGTCCTTGGTGGTGTAGAAGGGTTCGAAGATGTGGGACTGCGTCTCCTCCGACATGCCGGTGCCGGTATCGGAGATGGACAACATGGCGAAATCTCCCGGCAAGGCCATGGGGTTGGACAGGATGTACTCGTCGTCAATGCTGACGTTGGCTGTTTCCATGACGAGGTGTCCGCCATCAGGCATTGCATCGCGGGCATTGACCACCAGGTTCATGATGACCTGCTCAATCTGGGAGCGATCTGCAACCACCGTCCATGGCTCGCCGCAAATGTGGGACTCGATGTGGATGTTCTCACCCACAAGGCGCTCCAGCATGTCGGTCATGCTTGTCAGCATTTGATTCAAGGCGATGCTGGTCGGCTGTATCGGTTGCTTGCGGCTGAATGCGAGCAATTGTCCCGTGAGGCGAGCGGCCTTATGTGCCGCCTGGATCACCTTGCTCGCACGCGCGGCTTCTTTCTCTCCCACGCTCAGGCTCAGTATCTCCGTCTGCGCCATGATGACCATGAGCAGGTTATTGAAGTCGTGGGCGATGCCACCGGCAAGCTGCCCCATGGCTTCCAGCTTTTGCGACTGTTGCAGCAGTATCTCAACGTTTTCCCGCTGCTGGCGTTCTTCCTCCGCCTGCCGGACGGCGCGAATGGCCGTGATGCCGGTCTGGAGATTCTCGCCGACCTCCATGATGAGCCGGACCTCATCCTCGCTGAATGCATCATTTTTGGCGGCGTACACACTGAGGGCCATTCCCAGGTTGCCCTGCACGATGAGCGGGACGGTGATGTTCGATTCGATGCCATGCTTCTGTGCAGCTGCGATAACGGGGGCCATCATCCCGTCCGACAGATAGCTGTTCACCACGGTGCAAAGCCCGTCGCGCAGGGCGACACCAGTCGGTCCCCGCCCGGCGAGTTCATTCTTGTTCCAAGAGACGGCGATGTCCGATAGGTAGCCAATGGCTTTACCCGCACGCGCGGCAATCCTCACGCTATATTCCGGGTCGTGGCTGGCTACTGCAATCCATGCCAGCGGATATCCGCCCATCTCGGCGAAGATGTGAGCCACGCGGCGGAGCAGTTCATTCTCATCCTTCGTCTGGGTTAGAGCCTGGTTGACGGCGCTGAGAACGCGCAGCGCACGGTTCAACCGCTGGACTTCTCTTTCCGCGCGTTTGTAGTCGGTAATATCGTCTATCACCGCCAGAACGCATAGCTTGCCGTCCAGTTCGATCAGGTCGGCAAAATAGCGGCAGGTGATGACGTCACCGCTCTTTGTGCGAAACTCCACTTCCTCATCGCGAATCGCGTTGCTCAAGGTTAGGCCCGAGAAGATACGTCCGCGATCCTCATGATGCGCCCAAAGGCCCAGTCCGATGGTGGTCTGCCCGAGCGCCTCCGCGCGCGTATAGCCAAAGGTTTTCTCGAACGCCTCGTTCAACTCAAGGAAGCCTCCGTCATTCAGTCGAGTGATGACGACGGTGACGGGGCTGGCATGGAACGCCTTGGAGTACTTCTCTTCCGCCAGCTTCCTGGTCGTGACGTCTTCCACGGTGGTAATGAAGTGCAATGGGGCACCGGTGTCGTTTCGCACCAGCGATACCGTCAAGTTGGCCCAGATTACGCAGCCGTCTTTGCGGATGTACCGTTTCTCGATCGTCTCAGTATGGTGGACCCCATCGAGCAGCTTCTGTCTCGCGTCTAAACTTGGGCTGATGTCGCCTGGATGAGTGAGGTTGTGAAACTTAAGCTGCATGAGTTCTTCGCGGGGATAGCCGAGAATGTCACAGAGCTTGTCGTTGACGCGCAGCCACTCTCCGTTGAGTGCGACCTGGGCGATGCCGACGGCGGCCTGCTCAAAGGTGATGCGATTGGTTTCCTCGCTCTCCCGCAGCGCGGTCTCGGCCTTCTTGCGTGTCGAAACATCCAGAAACGACCCTTCGGAATACAGGGCATTCCCATCTCCGTCACGCACCAGCCGGCTGTTCATGGACAACCACAGCAAAGAACCATCTTTGCGCCGGAAGCGGCATTCAAAATCGCGCACCCAGCCACGGTCTTTCAGGAGCTGTAGAAACCGTTCCCGCTCTCCGGGATCCTGCCAGATGGCTTGCGCCAATGGCAGGGCCACTGGCGGAGAGCCGGACTTCGATTCGTATCCCAGCATTCGCAGCGCAGCGGGATTCGCGATCCGTATCACGCCGTCCGTCGTCGCCTGATAAATTCCCTCGGTGGCATTGTCGAAGATCTCGCGATACTGCTTCTCCGCCTCAGCTCTGGCGGCCGCCGCAATTTTTCGTTCCGAGATGTCCTTGCCAAAAACCGAGATGCCCGTGGTGATGCCGTTCTTGGTCACCAGGCTGAAGGATAGTTCCAACGTCCGGCTATCCAGCAATAGAAGTTCGGTTCTGTAGGAGCCCTCCGCCAGCGTACGTTGAAAGAACGAATGCCAAAGTGCCGCCCGGGCCGGGGGGACCAGCTTATGGATCGGCATCCCGGGCGCTGGCTTCACTGCATAGGCGCTCTCGGTGTACTTCTGAAAAGCAGTGTTGAAGACGATCAGGTCGAAGTTGAGGTCTACGGAGAAGACGAGGTCTTCGGTACTCTCCATTACGGCCAGGATGGTGCTCTGCAGCGCCGTGATCTCTGTAATGTCTTCCACCATCAGGAGCGCCAGGGGTTCGGCTGAGCCAAGCAGCGGGCTGACCGATAGCAGGATCTCGACTTCGGATTGCTGGTGATTCTGGAGGCGCTGGAGGATCACCTTCTTGCGAAGGATCGTCTGACCTTGAAAGCAGGCCTTCACGGAGTTGCGAATCTCGCAATCGGAGCAGAGCGGGCCGCGGCCGCAGCCTTGCGGAACATCCGCGGCGTGCAGGCAATGCAGCACCTCGCCGCCACGGCGCTGGTACACCGAATCTTTATCCAGTTGAAAAGCCTGTCGTGCGGCGGAGTTGAGATCGCGTATCCGTACGTCGCTATCCACGATGAAGACTGGAAGAGGAATGGCACTCAGCTGCAGCTGGTAGGGAGTGCTGTCCGGAGGTGGAGTTTTCGGTACCACAGGGTTCATCTTATGCACATCCGGTACAGGTGCTCATCATACGCATGCGGGAGGACACATGCGGCGCCGACGCGGCAACCAGCACAAGATTCCGCTGGACGGCCACCGCAGGTCAATAGACGGGCATAAGCCTGAAGATGATGAACCATGGTCATGGAATTCAAGCACCGGCGCCTGGCCTCAGTACACGATCGAACGAACCAACAGGTAGATTGCCACCCAGCAGGGCGCCGCCACGAAGGCCGCAATCAGCAGTCCCCGCATCGCTCCTACCGCCCCGGGCCGAAGTGGATACTCTACCGTGGAAGCAAGGTCAATCGAAAGTGGTCCCCGCGCGTCTTCCAGCGCAATGGCATGCGGCGTGATGAATGTAACATGCTGCATTTTTGTCCTTTCCGCTACCGCTGCGCAAACACCCTGGCTGTCGCGCATCAGTGGGTCTAAAGCAACAGATCCCCAAGGCCCCCTGGCACTGCTGCACCGGAATCGAGCTCCATCCGGCAGTACGAATGCCCCAGGAACCTGGTTGCATCTTCCGGTTGGCAGCCTGTGCGCGCGGCCAGAGCCCAAGGTCCCCACGAACTCTCGCTTCCAAGCGCCAGACAGGAAAAGCAACTTCTCAAAGTGATAATGCACTTCAATGACCAAAGTTTCCTGCACACGAGCGCCGCGGCTAACCGACTTTTATTCTGCTGGTTACACTTCAAGCCAGAGTTTGCCAACGGGCAGGAGCACGCATCCCGTCCAAGAAAAAAGCGCAGTTGTCCAGTTTCGGGACAAAGACCAAGCTTCCACCGCCCACGCAATCGGGAACTCAGCATGGAGACTCTTCTCGGGGTGGTGGCAGGTGTGCGGATGGATTGGCGCCACGCCAGGCAGGAGATGCTTCGCGCGGGGGATCACGTCAGAGGTCAAGAGAGAAGGTCTGAATCAGGTGTGCGGCTGCTTTTGCCGGGTTCATCAAACGCTCAGGGCGCTGTGGTGGCATTCGTTGGGATTTGATATTTGAGAATCGCGCCCGAGCCGCGATTCCATTCATCTCGCAACTCCCGGGAGCGCTGCAGGGTCAGGAATAACGGGCGTTCGCAAACTCAATGCCGTACTCGGCCAGGCCGGAGGCGAAGTAACGCGTCCAGACGACCCGGCCGTCCCGAAAAATGTTCTGGGTGCCCTCGGTGTAGTACGTCGCAACCGAAACCGGAGCTTCTGGATGGAACTGCATGAACGTTCTGACGCACAGGCCATTCCGGCTGACGTTAGGCATCTCGCCAATGACACTGGTGGCGCCTTCGGCATTGACGCAGGCCTTCACGTCTCTGCAAGGCACGCGGTTGCAGCGCCGCCTTTCAACGACGACGGCCCGGCGATCAACGGGGAATCTCTCCGGGCCCGTGGCGATGCCTTCCGCCCGGCCGGAGTAGCTCGGAGAGGAAAACTCCAGCTTGGCGCCACACATAGGACAGTACGGGTGTGTCGTGGAGTATCCAACCGTGCGCGAACATCCACCGCAGCGCACGGAATCCCGTGACGGAGCGCCTTCTTCCGGGCCGGATGGCTTGCCGAACTCATCGTCTCTTTTGGTCATAGGCGAACTCCTGCAAGATCAAATCGAAAACTGAAAGCGGCGACCCCGAGCCGACATGATAGCCGGGATTGCCTGTTCCTGGGCACCCTATATGCAGCGCACTGTTTACTGGTTAACCCCCGCTCGGCGCGGTGGGCCGGGTCATCCCCGTTGCCGGCAAAAAGGGGACGATGGCAAGGTCCGGCAGGCAGCAACAAAATGAGCCGGTTGGGGGCAGTGGGCGGCGAAAGCGTCACGCCAGGCGCACAAAGAAGAAAGCCGCCCGGAGCGGGGCGGCTTGATGGGTACGGATTGTGTATTCGTTCTCTACACCTGAAACCCGTAAACCGTTGAATCGAATGGTTGCGGGGGCAAGATTTGAACTTGCGACCTTTGGGTTATGAGCCCAACGAGCTACCGGACTGCTCCACCCCGCAACATCATAGTAACAACCTCAGGCAGTAAGGTCAACCAGCGGCGGGATGTGCCCTGCCAGGCGGCAGTTTTCCGCCAAAAGTGGGCAATCAGCGGGCTTCAGCGCGGCTGTGATGCCGGCGGTGGCCTTCCGTGGAGCGCAGTTTTCAACCTTGGTGAAAGGAATTTGACCAAATGGAATAGGTGTCAAATATTTTTGTAATCTCCACGCCATTTCACGTTATGGTTTTCCCAATCAACAAATTGGCTGCGCGGGAGATGCTCTTCGGGTCATCTTGCAGCGCGGCCGTCTGTCCGGCGTTGGGCAAGCGCCAGTGTTTCTCACAATCGCAGTTGAACCGCAGAGTGATCTCCGCGCGGCGGCCGTACTTGGTTTGGCCGCAGGCCTTTCCCGGCGAAGCCGCACTGCTCTGCATTGACAGCACGACGTTTTGGAGAAAGTACTTTGGGATGCCCAAATCAGGAGGGACGATGACCACGCCGAGGATAGCGGTAGTGCATGAGGTGCGTGCCAGGCGGGAGCACCTGCGCGGTGTGTTGGAAGACCAGGGAGAGGTGAGCCTCTTTGCATCCGGCGAGGAACTGCTTGCCAGCTCATCGCTGGA
>CAVRDQ010000098.1:0-39876 GCA_963719655.1 uncultured Acidobacteriota bacterium
TCTCAAAGCCTTGCGAATCTTCTGCTCGCGCTCCGTGTAGCTGGGCAGCACATGCGCCGCGCGAATCTTCTCCGCGTACTCGCCGGCCTTGGCAAAGGTCACAGGCCCGGTGGACAAAATGCGGTGCCCGCGCGATTCGCGCCCAGCCTTGATGCCGGCAAACTCCAGCGGAACAATCTCGCCGTCGAGCAAGGCCACCAGCCAGCGCAGCGGACGCACAAAGCGCTCCGGCTTGCCGGGCCGCCAGTACATATTCTTCGCCCAGTACAGGGCGGCAATTTCCTTGGGAATCAATTCACAGAGCAGCTCGCTCGCCGGACGCCCCTTGCGCAACACGTTCGCGGCAACATAGGTGCCCTTGGCGGTGGTGGCCGTCGTCAGCTCGCTTACTTCCACTCCCACCTTTTTCGCGAATGCAATGGCGGCCTGCGTCGGCTGCCCGTCCTTAAAGGCGTGCGCCGCGCCCGGTCCAAGCAACTGCTCGGCCACATCAGGCTGCGCAGCAGCCAGGCCAGTGGCCAGCACGGCAATGCGCCGCGGACTGCTGAAGGCCTCCACCTGCGCCGTGGCACACAGACGCTCGCGCACCAGCAACTCGCCCACACGGCGGGCTAGTTCGTCGGTGGCGCCGGCAATCATGCGCGCCGGAATTTCTTCGGTACCAATCTCCAACAGAAAGTCAGCCATGAGTTCCCTTACATCCTTTATCTTGCTGCCAAAATCCAAATCGTCAGCGTGAGCCGGGTCACATCGCAAGGTGTACCCCGGCACGCCGGGATGTGTTTAGACGCCGTGCTTAGGCATCTTGCGTCTGCTGATCCACCCACGACCTTGCCACGCCCACCGCCAGGTTGCGTACGCGCTGGATGACGCCCACGCGCTCCGTCACCGAGATCGCCCCGCGCGCGTCCAGCAGGTTGAACAGGTGCGAGCACTTCAGGCACAGATCGTAGGCCGGCAGCAGCGGAAATCTCCGCCGCTCGATGGCCGTGAATTTAGCCGTCGCGGGCTTCGGCTCTTCACCTTTTTTTACCTTCGGCTCGGTGGTCCCCGCCACGTACTGATCAATCAGTCCCTGGCATTCGGCCTCGTAGGCGGCCAGGTGAGCCCACAGCTTGGGCACATCTGCCTTCTCAAAGTTATAGGTGGAAAACTGCTCCTCGTCCGCCAGCCGAACCTCGCCGTACTTGACCTCGCCCTGCGGACCGCGCACCCAGACGATGTCGTAGATGGAGTCCACGTCCTGCAAAAAGGCCGCAATGCGCTCCAGCCCGTAGGTCAGCTCACTGCACATCGGGTCCAGGTCAATGCCGCCGCACTGCTGGAAGTAGGTGAACTGAGTGATCTCCAGCCCGTCCAGCATCACCTGCCAGCCCACGCCCCAGGCGGCCAGCGTAGGAGCCTCCCAGTTGTCCTCTTCGAACTTGATGTCATGCCGCGCCAGGTCAATGCCAATCGCCTTTAGCGACTCCAGGTACAGCTCCTGCACGTTCACCGGCGGAGCCTTCAGGATGACCTGGTACTGCATGTGCTTGTAAAGGCGGTTGGGATTCTCGCCGTAGCGGCCGTCCGCCGGACGCCGCGAGGGCTGCACGTAGGCCACGCGATAGGGCTTCGGTCCCAGCACGCGCAGAAAAGTCTCCGGAGACATGGTTCCGGCGCCGACTTCAACATCGAGCGGCTGTTGCAAAACGCAACCCTGCGCCGCCCAGAATTCCTGAAGCTTGAGGATGAGTTCCTGGAAAGTAAGAGGCTTGGAAGTCATTGATTTTATCCGATCCGCATAATTGTAACTGCTTGAGGCGGCGAGGGAAAGTCAGGAAATCCGGAGGGCTCTCTCGGGACAAAATCCCGCGCCGGAGCGGCTTTTCACCCCTCCGGCACCGAGTTTTGTTCCGGCAAACGGCCTTGGCGGCCGGAATCACCCCTACTTTGACGCCTTGAACTTCGTCCAGGGCTGCGCGTCCATGTCCTTCAACTCCGGCTTCTGCCACTTGTAATCAGGATGCGCCGCCAGGTGCTCGCTGGCGTTGAAGGTCATGCCGCAGGCGTGTCCGGCGGCGGCCACCAGCGTCATGTGGCGAACCATCTTCGCGTCGGCAACCTTGTTCTGCACCGCACCCACCGTGCCGTAGGGGCCAACCCAACCGGGATATCCGCGCGGGGAGAGGTCAGGATGCCCGTCGAGCGTGCGTTCGCTGGGCTGCTCCTTCTTTTCGTATGTATCGTAATGATCGGCCAAAAAGCCTTCGGCCAGCGCCACGTCAATCTTGCCCTTGTTCGCCGTCATCAACTGATCCCAGCGCAGGTGCCGCGCGTTGCCGCTGGCGCTCATGTCCGTGGGGTTGAAGTCGGTCTCTTCCTTGACGAGCTTCGGCGCGATGGGAAAGTTCGAGCCGACGAAGACGCCGTCCTTCGTGCGCTCCAGCGTCACGTTCTTCAGGCCCAGCTCCAGCCGCGCGATCTCGTTGTGGTGGGTGTCGCCCACCAGCCATGTGTTGGCGTAGCCGCCGTTGTTGCCATCCTTCATGATGCGTGCAAAGTCGTCAATCGTCTCAGAGTACTGCATCGCCTTGCGCGCCCTTACAAACTCCGGGACGCCCTGCTCGTCAAATCCGTGGAAGCGCCCAATCGTCGTCTCCGTGATCACGATTCCCGCGTCGTTCATGCCAAAGTCGTCAGCGCTGTGGATGACGCCCGCGATGCCATCCATCAGGATGTGGTGTCCCTTGGCCGGCGCAATGTCATACAGGATGCGCCAGCGCACGCCATCCAGATAGCTGGACCAATTGTTGTGCGCGATGACGATCTTGTGGTCCTTGGTGTAGCTGCCCGTGGCCACAAAGGCGCTGCAGTGTTCGGCCACAGCCGGTGGCGCAGTTTTTGTGCCGTGAGCCTTGTCATACTCCGTGACGTAGTAGCTCCACTCCAGAGCCGCGTTCATGGCCACCACGTCCCACAGGTCCAGCTTGACGCCCTTGGCGCGCGCACCGTCGGCAATGCCCTGCAACTCCTGGCGGTACTCGTCTTCAATGCGCGGCCACATCATGGTCTCAGCCGCCGCGCGGAAGAACTGCCAGTCCTTGTGGTTGTCGTGGGTCAGTTCCAGTTGGAACATCTTGAGCGTGTCGTCAATCTCCGCGGCCAGCAGGTAGCCGTTCTGGTAGCCCACCTGCCGCGGAGTTCCCTCCAGATGCACGTAGGTCCAGCCGTTCTTCTGCGCCCGCCGGTAGCCGCCTTTCAACGCCGCCGCGTCCGTAGCCGCCACGGGCTCCGTTACCAGCGCGCCAAACGCCATGGCCGAGGCCACCAGCACCACGGCACACACCGCTCCCCTGAACGTGCGTCCCAAAGACATTCGCATTGCCCCACCTCCACACAGAATGCACGGATTATAGCAAGCACAGCCGCCGTGGCGACGACAAAGAACCATTCGCGCAGAGTGCCAGACGGAGTGTTAAGAATTGTGTGGATTGCCCGCCACACGCAACTCGGCAGCCGTTGCGGAGTTATATTCGCAGTGTCGTGACAATCCAGCTATGCGCGAAAGACCGGAGCAAATGATGAACGTGAAGAAGATTTTGCTGGCCGTCCTGCTGTTATCGAGCTTTTCCTTTGCCGCCAAGATTCCAGTTCCCGCTGCATACGATCAGCACATGACTGTAATTTCCACCCGCCTGGTGTTCGACGGCGGGACATGCAGCAACGAAGTGACGATCCTCAAGAATAGCGGGAATATAAAGCTCAGCGGCCAGTGCATGAAGACAAAGTCGGGTAACTATGGCTTGCTCAAGCCCGGTGGGTATTCAGTACGGCTTGTGGCGGACGATAAGTCCACGCCATACCTTACAGCGCAGACCTACGAGTTCTTTCTTGCTGACGGCACCAAGTGGAGCGCTCAGCTGACCGGCAAGTAATTTGTTCGTGAAGCAATATTGGATTGCCGCCCGCTCAGTCCAGCTTTTCCATCTGCGCTGCCGTTTGCAGAGTGCGGTCAAGGTGCCGGCTCAATATCTGCATCAGGAACTTTCTGAGGTCGGCCATGCGGTTGGCGGGCACCGCGAAGTCGGCAAAGTGGTCCACGGGATTGCGGAAGAACTGTGCGGCCAGCGCGCGCGACTCCACCGTCATCTCACTGCTGGCAATGCGCTTGTGCTGCTGGCAGTAAAGTCCGTCGCGCAGCGCGTGGAACCACGCCGGCCGTCCCTCCAGCCCATCGCCACATTCGATGCACTCATCGAGCGGCGGCAGGAATCCCAGCAGCCGCACCATCCACAGATCAAAGTACGTCACCGGCAGCCAGATGGAACCTGTCTCCAACTCCTGCAGAACGGCCCACGCCAACCGGAAGACGCTGTCATTCGGCTCGCGGTCGGGCAGCAGGTCGTCCAGCATCTCGCACACATGGGCCAGGGCCACGGCGCGCGCATAGTCCATGGGAGAAGCCAGCGGCGAGAGCAGCACGTCGCAGCTATCCAACCGCCCCAGCTCCTGCCCTTCGCGATCCTGCCACCAGGCGCGCACGCAGGTCGCCGGCTCCAGCGCTCCGCCAAAACGTTTCTGGCTGCGCTTGGCAGATTTGGCCACGCCCTTCACCTTGCCCTCGGCACGGGTAAACAGCGTGACCAAAAGGTCCGCCTCGCGCAGCGGGTAAGTGCGCAACACCACGGCCTCGGAGTTCTTCAGCGCCATGGTGTGGATTGTAATGCAGCCGGCGGTTGGCGCGACTGCAAAGAAGAACCCCACGCCATGGGACGTGGGGCTCGCTTGATTCAACTTCCTGTTTACGCCACCGTCTCTGCCGCCTCCGGCTGCGGCTCGGCGATCTTCTTCGTGTAGCTGCAACTGCCCGGCTCCACCAGCACCGGAGCCGGTGCGGCCTCAACCTCGGCGGCCTTCTTCGACTTGGCCGACTTCTTCGCCGCCGTCTTTTTCGCCGGCTTCTCTTCGGCCTTGGCCTTTTTGCCGCGCCCCGGCGTGCGGCTGTTGGGGCAGATGAGGAACGTTCCGTCCTTCGTCACCTTCTCCATCAGGAACGCGCTCTGGCATTCTGGGCACGTCTCCGCCACGGGCTTGAACGGCGCCGTAAAGTCGCACTTGGGATACTGATTGCATCCGTAGAAGAAGTTGCCGCGTCGCGCCTTCTTCTCCACAATCTCGCCGGTGCCGCACTTCGGACACTTCACGCCGATCAGGTTCTGCTTGATGTACTTGCAGTCGGGATAGCCCGAGCAGCTGATGAACTCGCCAAAGCGGCCGTTGCGCAGCAGCAGGTTGCGCCCGCAGTCAGGACACTTTTCATCCAACGGCACATCCGGCTTCTTCTGCACCGAGTCCAATCGGCGCGTGGTCTTGCACTCGGGGTACCCGGTGCAGGCCATGAAGGTTCCGAACCTACCGCGCTTCAGCACCATCGGCTTGCCACAGTTCTCGCAGAACTCCTCTTCGTTGTTGCTGCTGATCTCCGCGTCGTCCAGGTCCGTCAGGTTGATCGGGTTTTCCTTGGTGAAGCTGCAACTGTTCGGATCCTTCTTGTCGAAGGTCGAGCAGGCAAAGAACGAGCCGTGCTTACCCCACTTCAACACCAGCGGAGAGCCGCAACGCTCGCACTTCTGGTCCGTCGCCTTCTCCATGCGCTTGATGTTTTCCATGTGCTTGCCGGCATATTCCAAATCCTGCTCGAACTTGCCGTAAAACTCATGCAGCGCATCGGTCCACTTGATTTTGCCCTCTTCCACCTGGTCGAGGTCTTCTTCCATGCGGGCCGTGAACTCGAAGTCGAAGATGTCCTTCAAATTCGCCACCAGCAGCTCGGTGACGACAAATCCGATCTCCGTGGGCAGGAACTTGCCTCCGCGCCCGGCGGTTTTCTGCACGTATCCGCGGTCCACAATCGTGCTGATGATGGCCGCGTAGGTCGAGGGGCGGCCGATGCCGCGCTCTTCCAGTTCCTTTACCAGTGAGGCTTCGTTGAAGCGTGGCGGAGGCTCGGTGAAGTGCTGCTCCGGCTTCAAGCTTTCCAACTTCAACGTCTGCCCCGCGTCCAGCGGCGGCAGCTTGTGCTTCAGCGATTCGTCCTCGTCGTCCTTGGCGTCCTTGCTCTCCTCATACACCTTCAGGAAGCCTTCGAACTTCAGCACCGATCCCGTCACGCGGAAGTTGTACTTCGTATTCGCCTTGGCGTTGGATGACGCTGCACTGCCAGCCGCAGGCGCAATGGCATCTATGTCCACCGTCGTCTGGTCGAAGACGGCGGGCATCATCTGGCTGGCCACAAAGCGCTGCCAAATCAGCTTGTACACCTTCAGTTCGTCGTCCTGCAGATAATGCGCCACCTGGTCCGGCGTACGCAGTACGCTGCTGGGGCGAATGGCTTCGTGCGCCTCCTGCGCGTTCTGAGCCTTGGTCTTGTAGACGTTCGGCTCCGTGGGCAAAAAGCCCGCGCCGTAGTCGCGGCCAATCAACTCGCGCACTTCGATCAGCGCGTCATTGCCTACACGCACGGAATCCGTACGCATATAAGTGATGAGGCCGACCGTGCCTTCCGTACCCAGTTCGACGCCTTCATACAAACGCTGCGCCACCATCATGGCGCGCTTCACGCTCATGCCCAGCTTGCGGCTGGCATCCTGCTGGAACTTGCTGGTGGTAAACGGCGGCGTGGGATTGCGCTTGCGCTCGGCCTTTTTGACCGCGGACACCGTCCATGCGGCGCCGGCAAGGTCACGCAGTATCTGCTGCGACTCTTCCTCGTTGTTGATCTCGCGCTTTTCGCCGTTCAGGCCCACAAAGCGCGCGTCAAACGCCGGAGGCTTCGCGCCATGCAGCCGCGCGTCCAGCGTCCAGTATTCGCGCTTCTCAAACCTTTGTATCTCGCGCTCGCGCTCGACAATCAGCCGCAGCGCCACGGTCTGCACACGCCCTGCGCTCAAGCCGCGACGAACCTTGTCCCACAGCAGCGGAGAGACCTGAAAACCCACCAGCCGGTCCAAGATGCGCCGTGTCTGCTGCGCGTCCACCAGGTTCCAGTCAATTTCCCGCGGATGCTTGAACGCCTCCTGCACGGCCTTCTTGGTGATCTCGTTGAAGGTGACGCGCAGCACGGGCTTTGCCTGCTTTTTGTGGCTGCGGCCGCCGTCGCTCTCGCTGCCCAGTTCCTCGGCCAGGTGCGCGGCAATGGCCTCGCCTTCACGGTCAGGGTCAGGCGCCAGGTAGATGGCGTCGGCCGTGCGCGCCAGCTTTCGCAGTTGCGCTACTACCTTCTCTTTGCCCGGGATGACCTCGTATTCCGTGGAGAAATCGTTCTCCACGTCCACGCCCAGCCCACGCTTGGGCAGGTCCTTGATGTGGCCCAGCGACGCTTCCACGTCATAGCCTGCGCCAAGATATTTCTGAATCGTCTTCGCCTTTGCCGGCGATTCGACGATGACCAAACCTTTTGCCAACGGGAACCTCTTCCATTTCTTTGGAAACTGCAACGTAAGCTAGCACGAAGATACGCGGTTCGCAAAACCGCCGCGCGCCACCCATCCTCTCCGCGGCCAACTTCGTCGCGGCTAAACCATTGAGGCTTTTAGGAAAAACGGCAGGTTACTAGCGCACACCGAAGTAAGCTCGCTGGCCACGCGGCCGCCGCAGGAATCCGGACGTTCGCCGCCAGAGCACCAGCCGTGACGTTCGATGCCGCTGCCCGGCGAAACGATGCAAAGCTCCCAGCCCCGGGCACCCTGCTACCGAATGCTCATCATCCTTATATATACGCTAATCTGCGCGACCGCGGCCCTAGAACACCCTTACGTAGTTCTTTCCCGGCAACTGGCGAATTTTGTTCGCCATCTCCAGTTCCAGCAGCGCAGTAAATATCTCCGAGCTCGTCAGCCGCCCCTCAAATCGTTCCATCAGCTCGTCAATGTGGGTGGAGACATCGGCCTTGATCGCCGCAAAAAGCTGCGCCTGCTCCTCGGGCAGTCCCGGTGCGGGCGCCGCGTCGAACAGCCCCGGCGCCTGCGGCTCCGGCAACTGCGCGCTGCGCGCCTGCAACGTCAGACGAATCTCCGTGGGCAGTTCCTCGAAAACGTCCTCCCAGGTGGCCACCAGCTTCGCCCCCTGCTTGATCAGCGTGTTCGGAGTCCATGCCTGCTTGTTGGTTACGTTGCCGGGCACGGCAAACACCTCGCGGCTCTGCTCCAGGGCGCAGCGGGCCGTAATGCGCGTGCCACTGTATTCGCCCGCCTCCACCACAAGCACTCCGCGCGAAAGCCCGCTGATGATGCGATTGCGCAGCGGAAAGTTGTGCGGCGTCGGACCGGTGCCCAAAGGAAACTCGCTGACCAGGGCGCCACCCTGCTCCAATATCTGCTCGCTCAGCTTGCGGTTCTCCCGCGGGTAGATCACGTCCACGCCCGTGCCGAAGACGGCCACCGTGCGTCCGTGCGCGGCCACCGCTCCTCTGTGCGCCACGCTATCAATGCCGCGCGCCATACCGCTGAAAATCACCAGCCCGCAGTTGGAAAGGTCCTGGCTCAACCGCTCGCACATACCCAGGCCATAAGGCGTGGGATGCCGGGTTCCGATGATGGCAATGCCCGTCTCCAGCAGGGCCGCCGCGTTGCCGCGCACATACAGCACCAGCGGCGGATCGTAAATCTCCGCCAGTTGCGGCGGATACCCACCCGATCCGAAGGTGATCAACTGCACGCCCTCGACCCGCGCCAGCTTCTTCAGCTCCTCGTCGGCCAGCCGCAGAGACTCGCCCAGGGCGATGCTCTGCGCCGCTGGCGCCGGCAGCCCCACGGCTTCCAGTTCGGTCAGCGATGCGGCGAAAATTTCATCCACGCGGGGAATGCGCTCCAGTAAACGGCGCAGGCGCATGGGCCCAAGCTGCGGAGTCAGCGACAGGGCCAGTACCTGGCGGTCGTGCGCCGTGACTGCGGGAATGCTTGTTTCCGGCATGATTGCAATGTAGCCCGTAATCGCCCGGCGAGTCACGGAAAAACTCGGCATTTCGTCCAGGCTTCCCCGCCCACTTGCGCCTTTGCGCACAATCTGTAATCGTAGAGAGTTGGCGAAGTCATCATCATGCGTCCCTTAAACATCTCGGCAATCTCATTTCTCAACACTGCCCCGCTCATGTGGGATTTCGAACATGATCCCACCGCGGAGCTCGTCCAGAACTTTCATATTGATTACACGGTCCCCGCTCTCTGTGCGCAGTCCCTGCGCGAAGGCACCGGTGATATCGGCATCATCCCGGTCATCACCACGGCCACCATCCCCGGCCTGGTCGTGCTGCCGGATGTCGCCATCGCCTCGCTCAACCGGGTGTGGTCCATCCTGCTCGTCACGAACAAGCCGCTGGAGGAGATCCGCACCGTTGCCGTGGACACCAGTTCGCGCACATCCGTCGGATTGACCCAGGTTCTGCTGACCAAGTTCTTCGGCGGGCATCGCGAACTCACGCCCATGGCGCCCATGCTCAAGCCCATGCTGGAGCTCTGCGACGCCGCGCTGCTCATCGGCGACGCCGCCCTTATGGCCGATACCCGCGGCCTGCGCGCCTACGACCTCGCCGAGGTCTGGCGCCAGCAAACCGGACTACCCTTCGTCTTCGCCGTCTGGGCCGTGCGCAAAGCGGCTCTGGCTGAGATGAAACCCGGCCTCGACCTGCGCGGAATCTTTCGCCGCTCCCGCGACCATGGCCTGGCCAGTCCGAACGTGGAGCAGATTGCCCGCCAGTGGAGCGCGCGCATGGGAATGACCGAGGCCGCAATCCTCGCCTACTTCCGCGACAACATCCATTACGAGCTCGACGCCGAGTGCCGTAAAGGGCTCGCGCTTTACTTCCAACTGGCCGCCGAATGCGGTGTCATCCCGCAGGCTCCACAGTTGGAGTTCCTCGAAGGCTGATGCCGATTCCGGGGCGTTGAATCTTTTTTCCCGGCATGGCATCTAACGGAATGTAGAAACTTGTGTTTTGCAACGTCCCTGTAACAGTCATGATGTACAGTGGAATTAGCTCTTTGATAAGGTTCAACACCTTTCAGGCCCGCGGAGAAACTGCGGCGGGCCAGCCGGCAGCCCGGCGGCGAATCAGATTTGCCTTCGGCTGCAGGGACGCAAAGTTTCCCGCGCCCCCAGTGATCGAAACTGGCATGGCGGCGCGGAGCCCGACCGGAACCCAAAAACTGGGGTTCCGGTGGGGTACGTTTTTCCCCGTTTGGGGGCGTCACGGCTTCGACGGAAACGGTTGCGGCCAGGAGGCATGCAGGGGCGCACCCACCCTTAATCGGATGCAAAAACAGAGTTGCCAACACTGAACTCGCATACGCTGCTTAATTAATTAAGTGGCCGTTCTCCGCGGCTTCGCCTACGGGCTGCGGTCAGAACGTCGCACAGTAGGCTGGCCAATCCCCTTCCGTCTGGAGGGGCCGGCGAGATCAATCAGGCTAGCCCTCTGCGTTTCTTGCCGATTCTTAGCGCAGCGGGCGAAGGTTGTGGGCTAACACCCACGGCAGGAATCGAATAAGCATGTAGTCTCCTCGCTTTCAGCGCTTTCGGACAGGGGTTCGACTCCCCTCGCCTCCACCAAACAAGATTCATCGCAATGTCAGCTACACCAACAGCCCGCGCACTCCGCGGGCTTTGTTGTGTCTCGCAGAATGCCGGCGTATTCCGCCACCGGCTACTTGCTGAAGATGGCGGCCGCGACAAGCGAGGAGCGTTCGGCGGATCAGGCTGCGAAGGCGCTCCCGCTGTCTGAACGCCACTTGCCTCAGCCTACAAGGGGGATAGCGATGGTTGAGGATTGGGGACAAGGGCTTTGTTGATCTCCGCCCGCAACTCCGCCGCGGTGAAGGGTTTCTGCAGAAACTGTATCTCCGGGCTCAGAATGCCATGCTGCACGATGGAACTGGGCGTATAGCCTGACATGAATATGGTCTTCATGCGTGTGCAGCCACTCTCCCGCAGGTACTCGTTGACCTGATTGCCATTGCCGCCCTTCAGAACAACGTCCGTCAAAAGGACGTTCACTCTCTCCCGGCGCTGGACGCTCAATTCGCGGACCTCCTGAAAGCTGGAGGCGATCAGCACCTCGTGACCGGCTGCCTGCAATTGCTCGGCGATTGTCTCCCGCAGACCATCCTCATCTTCCACCAGCAGAATGGTGCCCCGCGTCGTGCCCTGCACCATCGTGGCGGCCGGGGATCGCGGCTCTGCCATCGGGCTGGAGGCATCCCTCGGAAAGTAGATGGAGAAGCAGGTGCCGTGACCCTCTTCGCTGTGCACCCCGATGAATCCATCGGCGCGTTTCACGATTCCGTAGACCATGGAGAGTCCGAGGCCGGTACCCTTTCCCGTCTCTTTTGTAGTGAAGAAGGGTTCGAAGATTCTGCGCTGGGTTTCGGCGTTCATGCCGCACCCTGTGTCAGAGACGTGCAGCACGCTATAGCGGCCCGGCGGCAACGGAGGCGCCGGATATTTGCCCGCCGGTCGAGGAGTTCCCTCCCCTGGAGATGTATCGCCCACAAGGACGTCCTGCGTTTCCATGGTCAAGGTGCCGCCAAGCGGCATCGCGTCCCGGGCGTTCACCACCAGGTTCATGACGACCTGCTCGAACTGCGAACGGTCAATCTTGATGGTATGCGGGTGATCGCCAAACGATAGCTTCACCTCGATGCTCTCCCCCACCAGCGGGGGCAGCATGTCAATAATCCCGGTGAGCATCTGGTTGATGGTCGTGGTGACGGGCTGCACGGTCTGCCGGCGGCTGAAGGCCAGCAGCTGTCCGGTCAGTTCAGCGGCGCGCCGGGCGCTCTTCTGGACCTTTTCCACTCTCTGCAGTGCACCTCCTTCCACCTGCTTCGTCAGCAGTTCCATGTGCGACATGATGACCATGAGAATGTTATTGAAGTCATGGGCGATGCCGCCTGCCAGTTGGCCCAGCGCCTCCAACTTTTGAGATTGCTGAAGCTGTTCTTCGAGCTGCACGCGCTGCAGTTTATCGGCCGTTGCCTGTTGCCGGGTGCGGATGTTCTTCAGGCCGAAGGCCAGGTTGCCGGCCAATTCGTTGATCAGCTCAATTTCCTGATCGCCAAAGGCATTACGCTCTTTTGCGTAAACCATCAACGCAGCTAAGGCCTTGCCGTCCACCACCAACGGTAGACAGATGATGGACATCAATCCATAAGCTGCGATGTCATGGTGCCAGGGCGCCGTCAATGGATCGGCGCCAAAATCCTGAATGACGGTAACCCTGCCCTCACGCAGGGCCGTTCCGGTGGGGCCGGATCCGAGCGGCCCAGGCTTCCATGTGATGCGCAGGGTCTTCGGATAGTCCCTGGCGATGCCGGCGGCCGCGGCCACGCACACGCTGCCTTCAAGATCATCATTCGGCGTCGCGATCCACGCGAGCGGGTAGCCTCCTGACTCGACGATGATCTCTGCGGAACGCTGCAGAAAGCTCGCTTGATCTTCGATCTGGAAGAGGCTCTGGTTGGCCCGGCTCAGCGCCTTCAAGGCACGATTCATGCCGACCAGTTGCTTCTCCATCCGCTGGCGCTCGGTCACATCCACATTCGTCTGCAGGTAGACGCCGCTCTCGCGATGCAAGGTGATGCTGGTTTCCGCCACAACCACCTCACCGGTCTTTGACAACCGGGTGGTCAGCCCCTGCCAGGAGCCAACCTTCTCCACAATGTCCCTGATTTTTGCGACATTTTCCGGAAAGACCGCCCGGAGAAGTTCGAACCCGTTTCTTCCGACCGCATCAGTTTTCGACCAGCCATACAAACGCTCTGCGCTCTTGTTCAAATAAAGGACATTGTTCTCGCGATCCGAGATCAACACCGCCTCCGGGGCATCTTCCACCAGGTCGCTCAGGATCCTGACGGAAGCGTAGTCCTCGGTGCGCTTCCAGCCAAATGCCAGCGTGGCACTGGCCGCAATGCACACGAACAGGAGTACGTGAACGGCCGCCATGACGGTGAACAGTTCAGTCAAGCGATACGGATTTCTTAATACGTACTCTGCGACCGGTGCGGAAAGAGCGGCGGCCAGAAGCGTGGGGCCACGCCCGCAGTACCAGAATGTCACCTGGAGTACGGCGGCGAACATCAGATAGGCGATCTCGCTTGTATAACTCCGCGTGGCAACGACGAGGAACACGGTTGCCACAAACAGCCCCAGCGCGATTAAGTACCGCAACCGCGCCGGCATTGAAATCCAAGACTGCGTTTCTTGCTGATGGAAAATCATACTGCCTCAATTCAACTGAATCTGCTCTTTCTCTGAACACTCATCAGGATCCGCAAGAGCAGCATCCTGCCGGAGAAGGCAGTGGCACATCTTCTGCATGCCGCAAACCGCCAGGCGTGCATCGGCCATGGAGCGAGCATGAGTTGCAAAGTTCCAGATCATTCCGCTGATTCATGGCTACTCTCGAATCGGTGATCCCGTATTTTCGAACGAATGACATGGGGGCCCGAGTTAGCTCAAAGGTCGTACGAGGGGAAACAAGTAAGGCCAGTAAGTCTGGGTTCACTGCTTTCTCATTTCAGCAGAAGTGAACTCTTCAGAAAATCCCTCCTTGGGGGCAGGGACGCAACTCTCACCATCAGCCTTACTCCCGCATCTGGAGACCGATTGAAGTACGCATTACGGAGGTCACTGCTGCAGGCGGGGTGGGCATGGTTGCCACCCAGGCGCTGGGGCGCTTCACATACCACTGAACGCACTGGTCTTACACGCAGAGCTCACGAGAAATTGGTGAACGAATGGAGCGTGAGGAAGGCAACACAGTAACAACGTCGAGGCATCATGCCAGGTGAGGCCTTTCACCCACCGCGCATTGACTGTGCACTCATCACAAAGCACTGCGGGCATTTGAGAGCACGCCGGTACCATGGAGAAGCAGCTACTTCTTTCCCTCGGAGTCGTCCTTCTTGCCACGCGGCCGATCCTGGCCGAGCCCTTCCACCAGCAGCACGGCTTCGGCCACCTCGCGGATGGAGCGGCGCAGCCGGCGGCTCTCCTCACGCAGCCGCTGGTAGGCTTCGTCTTCGCTCAGGTCGAAGCGCTGCTGCAAAATTCCCTTGGCGCGTTCCACCAGCTTGCGCTCTTCCAGTTGCTGCCGAACGAGCAGCGCCTCTTTCTTCAGCTTGATGTTGTGGTCGGAGAGCATCGAATAAGCCAGGGCGCCGCCCATCTGCTCGCCAAGGAAGCAGAGTACGCTGATCTCTTCGGGAGTATGGACGTGCGGCTCGCGATGGTGGACGTTGAGCACGCCGATCACCTCTCCGCCGCGAACCAGGGGGACCGAGAGCAAAGCCTCGTAGGTGTCTTCAATCAGTGTGGTGAACAGCTTGAAGCGCGAATCGGCAAAGGCATGGTTGCTCAGCGCCACGGCCGATTTATGTTGCGCCACCCAGCCGGCAATGCCCTCGCCCAGGTTCAGGCGAACGGAGCCGATCTCGGCGTCATGCGGAAGCTGCGAGGCGCGCAGCACAATGTCGCCCGTCTCATGGTCGGGTAAGTAGACCAGGCAGGCGTCACAGGCGCTGACCTCCACGGTGATGGCGATCAACTCCTGCAGCATGTCGCCAATGGCCAGCCCGGAGCTGACGACGCGGCTTGTCCGGTGCAGAATGGCAACCTGCCAGGCTGCGGTGCCGTTCTCCCTGTGCATATTCGCTCACAACTCTCCCCCGTCCCCACGCGGGATTTACAGCAGTATGGCGAGAGTAATGGCCGGCGCCGCTTTTTTGCCAATCGAAACTTCTTATCATCGCCATAAGAACGTGCCTATAGTGACAAAAATTGTGCGCAGTGGCCTCTTATGCCGGCCATAACGAAAATCAATTGGACGGCCCGGCCGACCTGCCCTACTATCGAATCCTACCCAAGAGGAGCATCCTCCTTCTGACCCCGGCGTCAGGCGGGACGGATGATTCCCAACAAGATCTACGCGGCGATGCAGCTCGCGTACTGAGTACCAGCTCCCTGATCGAGCCCATGTCCGAGCCCCGTTTTGCGGGCCGGAGTAATTCCCAGAACATCCCAAGTCGCCGCGGCCCCGTGCCGCACGACCCATCACATCCATCAACTGGATGCCGCACCGAAGCATACCCGCTTCCCGGCAACAGTCACTTTTTATAAAGGAGCACGGACATGGCGAGACGCAGCATTGCAATCTACGGCAAAGGCGGTATCGGTAAGTCCACCACGACCCAGAACACGGTGGCGGCGCTGGCGGAGGCCGGCAAGAAGATCATGGTCGTCGGTTGCGACCCCAAGGCGGACTCCACCCGCCTGCTGCTGGGCGGCCTGGCCCAGAAGACGGTGCTGGACACGCTGCGCGATGAGGGCGGCGACGAAGTGGACCTGAACGAAATCCTCCGTCCCGGATACGGCAACGTGCAGTGCACGGAGTCCGGCGGACCGGAGCCGGGCGTGGGTTGCGCCGGCCGCGGCATCATCACCTCCATCAATTTGCTGGAGCAGCTCGGCGCCTATGACCAGGAACTCGATTACGTCTTCTACGACGTACTTGGCGACGTCGTCTGCGGCGGTTTCGCCATGCCCATCCGTGAAGGCAAGGCCAAGGAGATTTACATCGTCTGCTCCGGCGAGATGATGGCCATGTACGCGGCCAACAACATCAGCAAGGGCGTTGTGAAGTTTGCGCAGGCCGGCGGCGTCCGCCTGGGCGGCATCATCTGCAACAGCCGCAAGGTGGATAACGAGCGCGAAATGATCGAGGAATTCGCCAAGCGTCTGGGCACGCAGATGATTCACTTCGTCCCGCGCAACAACGACGTGCAGCGCGCCGAGATCAACCGCAAGACGGTCATCGAATGGAACCCCGCCTGCCCGCAGGCCGACGAGTACCGCGCGCTGGCCAAGGCGATTGACGAAAACCAGAAGTTCGTCGTCCCCACGCCGCTGCCCATGGACGACCTGGAAAAGCTGCTCATTGACTTCGGCCTTGTGGATGGAGTCGCCCCGGTACGGAAGTGGTCGCCTAACCGGCAGAGCACAAAACAATTGCGCCCGATGCGGGCCAGCCAGAGATATTGGAGTGAGATATGTCCGTTGATCCCCGAATTCTAAAAGAAGAGATTCTTCAAATCTATCCGAAGAAGCTTCGCCAGAAGCGCTCCGAATCGATCGTCATTAACGAGCATCGGGAAGACGGCTCGGTACCGGAGATCAAGGCCAACGTTCGCAGCAACCCCGGAATCATCACCCAGCGCGGCTGCACCTATGCCGGCTGCAAGGGTGTGGTCATCGGGCCCAGCCGCGACATTCTCAGCCTGGTGCACGGCCCCATCGGGTGCAGCTTCTACGCCTGGCTCACGCGCCGCAATCAAACGCGGCCGGAGTCCCTGGAGGCGCAGAACTTCATCAACTACTGCCTGTCCACCGACATGCAGGAGGAAAACATCGTCTTTGGCGGCGAGAAGAAGCTGAAGGAGGCCGTGCGCGAGGCCTTCCATCTCTTCCATCCCAAGGCCATCGCCATCTTCTCTACCTGTCCGGTCGGACTCATCGGCGACGATGTGCACGCCGTCGCGCGTGAGATGAAGGCCGAGCTCGGCATCAACATCTTCGGCTTCAGCTGTGAGGGTTACCGCGGCGTCAGCCAGTCGGCCGGCCACCACATCGCCAACAACGGGCTGTTCAAGCACATCATCGGCAACGATGAGACTCCGCATCCCGAGAAGTTCAAGATCAACCTGCTGGGCGAGTACAACATCGGCGGCGACGGATTCGTGCTGGAAGACATCCTCACCCGCTGCGGCATCAAGCAGATCTCGACCTTCAGCGGCAACTCGACCTATGACACGATGGCGAACTCGCACACCGCCGACATCAACCTCGTCATGTGCCACCGCTCCATCAACTACGTGGCGGAGATGATGGAAAAGCGCTTCGGCATTCCCTGGATGAAGGTCAACTTCATCGGCGCCACGGCCACCGCCAAGTCGCTGCGCCGCATCGGCGAATACTTCGAGGATGACGGCCTCAAGGCCCGCATCGAAGAGGTGATCGCCGAGGAGATGGCCAAGGTGGAAGCCGTGCAGGCCGTGGTGAAGTCGCGCTGCCAGGGCAAGACCGCCATGCTCTTCGTCGGCGGCTCGCGGGCCCATCACTACCAGCAGCTCTTCACCGAGATCGGCATGAAGACCGTCGTCGCCGGCTACGAGTTTGGCCATCGCGACGATTACGAGGGCCGCAAGATTCTGCCCGGCCTGAAGGTGGATGCCGACAGCAAGAACATCGAGGAGATTGACGTGGTGCCCGATCCCGAGCGCTACCGTCCGCGGCGCACTCCCGAGCAGATCGCCAAGCTCGAGGCCATGACCGAGATGGAGTTCCGCGATTACGTGGGCATGATGCCGGAGATGGACTCCGACGCCATGGTCATTGACGACATCAGCCATTACGAAACCGAACGCATCCTGGAAGCCTACCGGCCGGACATCTTCTGCGCCGGCATCAAGGAGAAGTTCGGCGTGCAGAAGATGGGCATTCCCTGCAAGCAACTGCACAGCTACGACTACGGTGGCCCCTACGCGGGCTTTGCCGGAGCGATCAATTTCTTCAACGACATTGACCGCCTGGTGAACATGAAGATCTGGCGCTATGCAACTCCGCCCTGGCAGCCGCCCACCCAGCAGCCGGAGCAGGTCGCCGCCGACTAGGAAACCGTTCGCCAACGCCGCAGCACAGCGACTGCCCTTGCGGCAGAAAGGGATTGCTTTATGTTGTTACGCCACACTACCGACGAGGTTCTGGAGCGCAATTCGCTCACCATCAATCCGGCCAAGACCTGCCAGCCCGTGGGCGCCATGTACGCCGCCCTGGGATTGCACAACTGCCTGCCGCACAGCCACGGATCGCAGGGCTGCTGCAGCTATCACCGCTCGGCGCTGACCAAGCATTACAAGGAGCCGGTGATGGCCGCGACCAGCTCGTTTACGGAAGGCGCGTCGGTTTTTGGCGGGCAGGCCAACCTGCTGCAGGCCATCACGACGATCTTCACGCTCTACAATCCGGACGTCATCGCCGTCCACACCACCTGCCTGTCGGAGACGATCGGCGACGACCTGGTGCAGATCATCGCCAAGGCCGTGGCTGAGGGCAAGGTGCCGGAGGGCAAGCACGTCATCCACGCCAGCACGCCCAGCTACCAGGGCTCGCATGTGACCGGCTTCAGCAACATGGCCAAGGCCCTGGTCACCTACTTTGCCGATCCCGCGGCCGCCAAGACCAAGCAGATCACTCTGCTGCCCGGCTGGGTTGAACCCAGTGACATGCGCGAGTTGAAAAACATCGCGGCCAAGCTCGGCGTGGAGATTGCACTGTACCCCGACACCAGCGACGTGCTCGATACTCCGCACACCGGCAAGCACGAGTTCTATCCCAAGGGCGGCGCCACGGTGGAGCAGATTAAGGCCTCGGGCGGCAGCCAGGCGGCCATTGGCATGGGCCCGTCGGCCTCCCAGGCATCGCTCGAAGCGCTGCAAACGAAGTGCGGCGTGCCGGGAACCCTGTTGGAGCTTCCCATCGGCCTGCAGGCGACGGACCGCTTCATTGACACCCTGCGCAACCTGGCTGGAGTGGCGGTTCCGCAGTCCATCACCGATGAGCGCGGCCGCCTGCTCGACGTCATCAGCGACATGCACCAGTACCTGCATGGCAAGCGCGTGGCCATCTTCGGCGATCCCGATCAACTGGTCTCGCTCGTCGAGTTCCTCAACCTGCTGGACATGAAGCCGGTCTACATCGTTACCGGCACGCCCACGCCGCAGTTTGAAGCACGCATCCGCACCGCCCTGGGAGACAACGTGCCGGAGGCTAAGATCAAGGCCGGCCAGCAGGCAGACATGTACCTGCTGCATCAGTGGATCAAGCAGGAATCGGTGGATCTGCTGATTGGCAACACGTACGGAAAGTACATTGCGCGCGATGAGGACATTCCCTTCATCCGCCACGGCTTCCCGATTCTCGATCGCGTGGGACACAGCTACTTCCCCTCGGTCGGCTACGCGGGCGCCATGCGGCTTCTGGAAAAGATCCTCGGTGCCTTCATGGACCGTCAGGATCGCGATGCTCCGGAAGAGCGCTTTGAACTAACCATGTAGTGAACCGAAGACCACGGGGCGCAGGCGATGGCAGACATTCTGAGAGAGCGCGAGCGGCAGGTGTACCGGAAGGGCGGCGAACAGCCCTTCCAGCTCGACTGCGAGAAGCAGAGCGCTGCTGGTTCGGTGAGCCAGCGCGCCTGCGTCTTCTGCGGCTCGCGCGTGGTTCTCTACCCCATCGCCGACGCCCTGCACATCGTGCACGGCCCCATCGGCTGTGCCAGTTACACGTGGGACATCCGCGGCGCGCTCTCCAGTGGTCCGGAGTTGCACCGGCTCAGCTTTTCCAGCGACCTGCAGGAGATGGACGTGGTGCAGGGCGGCGAGAAGAAGCTCTACGCCGGACTCTGCGAGTTGATTGACGCGCATCAGCCCAAAGCCGCCTTTGTCTACGCCACCTGCATCGTCGGCGTCATTGGAGACGACGTGGAGGCGGTCTGCAAGCGCGTCAGCCTGGAAAAAGGCATCCCCGTGCTGCCCGTGCACAGCGAAGGCTTCAAGGGTACGAAGAAAGACGGCTACCGCGCCGCCTGCGATGCGCTGCTCAAGCTGGTCGGCACCGGCTCCACCGAATCCGTCACGCCGCACAGCATCAACATCCTGGGCGATTTCAACCTCGCCGGCGAAACCTGGATGATCCGCGACTACTACAAGCGCATGGGCGTGGAGGTGGTCAGCTGCATTACGGGCGACGGCCGCGTGGACGAGATTCGCCGCGCGCACGGCGCCGCGCTCAACGTTGTGCAGTGTTCGGGCTCCATGACGCATCTGGCCAAGCAGCTCGAGGAAAAATACGGCACGCCCTTCATCCGCGTCTCCTACTTCGGCGTGGAGGACATGTCCAAGTCGCTCTACGACGTGGCCCGCCACTTCAAAGATAAAGAGATGATGAAGCGCACCCAGGCCATGGTTCGCGAGGAACTGGAGCGCCTGATGCCGCAGCTCGCCGACTACAAGCGCGCGCTCACCGGCAAACGCGCGGCCATCTACGTGGGCGGAGCCTTCAAGGCGTTCTCGCTGGTCGCCGCCCTGCGCCACCTCGGCATGACCACCGTGATGGTCGGCTCGCAGACCGGCAATAAGGACGATTACGAACAGCTGCGCGAGCTCTGCGACGAGGGCACCATCATCGCCGATGACTCCAACCCGCTCGAGCTCTCCAGCTTTCTGGAAGAGAAGGACGTGGATGTTTTCATCGGCGGCGTAAAAGAGCGGCCCATCGCCTACAAACTTGGCATCGGCTTTTGCGACCACAATCACGAGCGCAAGGAAGCCCTGGCCGGCTTTGAAGGCATGTTGAACTTCGCGCGCGAAGTCTACAGCAGCGTGATGAGCCCGGTGTGGCGGCTGACCCCGCGGCGGCGCGGCAGCAGCCTGGAGGTGGTGAAATGAGCTCGCAGCCACGCCCCTCCAAGAACCCGCGTCCCAACTGGGTCTCCACCCGCAACCCTTGCAAGGCCTGCGCTCCGCTGGGAGCTGCCCTGGTGATGCGCGGCATTGAAGGCGCGCTGCCCTTTCTGCACGGCTCGCAGGGGTGCGCCACCTACATGCGGCGCTATCTCATCAGTCATTTCCGCGAGCCCATGGACATTGCCACCTCGGGCTTCAGCGAGGCGACCACCATCTTCGGCGGCGAGAAGAATCTGCGCCAGGGCCTGGATAACGTGACCTCGCAGTACCATCCCGCGCTCATCGGCATCGCCACCACCTGCCTCACCGAGACCATCGGCGAGGACATGCACGGCATGTTGCATCAGTATCGCGAGCTGCCCGGCCAGGCAAACGATCCGCTGCTGGTGCATGTCTCCACCCCCGCCTACAGCGGCACTCACATTGATGGATTCAACGATGCGGTGCGCGCCGTGGTGGAGCAACTTGCCGAGGCCGGCCACGCGCCCAGCGCCTATCTGGACAGCTTCGTCAACGTCTTCCCCGGGCTCGTCTCGTCGGAGGACCTGCGCTTCCTCAAGGAAGTTTGCGCGGACTTTGCTCTGCCGGCCACGCTCTTTCCGGATTACTCGGAGACCCTCGACGGTCCCTCGATGGAAATTTACAAGAAGATTCCCGAAGGGGGTACCAGCCTGGCCGCCCTGCGCGCCACGCCCTCGGCCCGCGCCAGCATCGAGCTGGGACGCACCCTGCGCCAAAAGCGCACCGCCGCATCGTTCCTGCAGGAGCGCTTCAGCGTTCCCTCCAAACGCATCGGCCTGCCCATTGGAATCAACGAGAGCGACATCTTCTTCTCCGCGATGGAAAAACTCAGCGGCCACAAAACTCCGGAGAAGTACACTCGCGAGCGCGGCCGCCTGGTGGACGCCTACGTGGATGGACACAAGTATCTCTTCGGCAAGCGCGCCCTGGTCATCGGCGACGAGGACATGGTCGTCGGCCTTACGTCCTTCCTGGCGGAAACCGGGGTGCAGCCCGTGTTGTGCGCCAGCGGCGGCAAGAGCGGAGCCTTCGCCCGCAGCATCGCCGAAGTCACCACGCATCTGCGCGACGCGGCCATTGTCCGCGAGGGCGTGGACTTTATGACCATCGCCGAGGAAGTCGCGCTGAAAGAGCTGAAGGCGGATTTCATCATCGGCAGCAGCAAGGCCGCCAAACTGGCGCGCACGCTCGGAGTGCCGCTCATCCGCGTCGGCTTCCCCATCCACGATCGCATCGGAGGGCAACGCATTCTGCACCTCGGTTATCGCGGGGCGCAGCAACTGTTCGATCTCGTCGTCAACACCCTGCTGGAAGTGAAGCAGGACTCCAACTCAATCGGTTACAGCTACCTGTAGGGGTGAATTATGGCACTGGACCTGACACAACATCCTTGTTTCAACTCGGACGCTCGTCACACCACGGGGCGCATACACCTGCCCGTTGCGCCCAAGTGCAACATCCAGTGCAACTACTGCGATCGCAAGTTCGACTGCATGAATGAGAGCCGTCCCGGCGTGACCAGCGCGGTGCTGGAACCTCGCCAGGCCTTGGCTTATCTGGATCGCGTCTTGGAGCGCGTGCCGCAGCTGAAGGTGGTTGGCATTGCCGGCCCGGGCGATCCCTTCGCCAGCCCGGACGAGACGCTGGAGACCCTCCGCCTGGTGCGCGAGAAGTATCCCGAGATGTTGCTCTGCGTGGCCAGCAACGGCCTCAACCTCGCTCCCTACGCGCAGGATCTCGCGCGCCTGGAGGTCAGCCACGTAACGGTCACGGTCAACGCGGTGGATCCGGCCGTGGGCTCGCAAATCTATTCCTGGGTGCGTGATCGCAAGACCATCTATCGTGGCGAGCAGGCCGCCCGCGTGCTGCTGGAGCGCCAGTTGGACGCCATCCGCGCCGTCAAGGAAGCCGGCGTCACCCTGAAGATCAACACTATCCTGATCCCCGGCGTTAACGAGGATCATGTCGAAGTCGTGGCCGAGGAGATGCGCTCGCTTGGCGCCGACATTATGAACTGCATCCCGCTCTTCCCGGTGGTGGGAACTCCGTTTGCGGAGAAGGAGCAGTTGCCACTCTCTCGGGTCAAAGCGATCCGCGGACAAGTGGAGCAACTCCTGCCGCAAATGGAGCATTGCACTCGATGTCGCGCTGACGCGGTAGGTCTCCTCGGCCAGGACCAGTCACAGGAACTGGTCAGCCTCATGAAAGACTCCGCCGCCGGATTGTTCGACGACCGCAGCACGCGCCCCTATGTCGCGGTGGCCAGCATGGAAGGCATTCTCATCAACCAGCATCTCGGCGAGGCCGACAAGGTCTGGATCTTCGAGTCCGACGAGATTGCTCCCAAGCTGGTTGCCATGCGCGACGCACCCGAAGAGGGCGGCGGCAACGCGCGTTGGCGCGAGCTCGCCAAGTCACTGGAAGATTGCCACACCATTCTCGTCAGCGGCGTGGGCCGCTCTCCGCGCTGGGTGCTGGAGAACAGCGGCCTGCGTGTCATCGAAGCCGCCGGGTTAATCTCGCTGGCCATGGAGAGCCTGCACCGCAGCGGTGAGGTTCCGGTGGCGATGCAGAAACAGTTCAAGTCCTGCGGAAGTTCCGGCTGCCAGGGTACCGGCACCGGCTGCGCATAGTCATTTCATTCATCAAGGAGAAGTCTCATGCAGAAACCGACGCACCACATCTTAGTTTGCGCCAGCTTCCGCACCGGCGGAGAGAGCAAGGGAATGTGTTTTAAAAAGGACTCCGCCTCGCTGCTGCCCTACATCGAAAACGAGCTGAGCGACCGCGGCATGGAAGACGTCATGGTCTCCAGCACCGGCTGCATGAACCGCTGCGAGAATGGTCCGCTGATGGTCGTCTACCCGGCCGGCTCCTGGTACGCCGAGGTGAATGAGGAAAAGATTGACTCCATCCTCGACGCCTTGGCCGAGGGGAACGAGGCCACCGAATACTTGCTTTCCTAGGTTGATCGAAGCGAGGCTGGCATGACGGCGAATATGCGGATCATTGACTGTACTTTGCGTGACGGCGAGCAGGCGCCGGGCGTGGCTTTTTCGCACGCGGAGAAGCTCGCCATCGCCTGTGCCCTGGATGCAGCCGGGGTGCCGGAACTGGAGTGCGGCGTCGCCGCCATGGGCGAAGCCGAACGCCAGGAGATTCGCGCCCTGCTCGCCGTGGAGCTGAACGCACGCCTCACCGGCTGGAGCCGCGCCCGCATCTCCGACGTGGACGCGACCGCCGCCTGCGGCCTCAAGGCCATCCACATCGCCTTCCCGCTCTCGACGATTCAACTGGCCTGCATTGGCAAGAACACAGGCTGGGCGATGCGTGAGTTGCAGACCGTCGTGCGGTACGCGCGCGAGCATTTTGACTTCGTCAGCGTGGGCGCGCAGGATGCCTCGCGCACCTCGCCGCTCATCCTGCGTGAGTTCGTCACGGCCGCCACCGCACTGGGCGTGCATCGCATCCGCATCGCGGACACGGTCGGCATCTGGAACCCCATGCAAACCGCCGAGGCCATCGCCGTGCTCTCGGAGGCAGCCGCGCCGGCCATGATCGAGTTCCATGGCCACAACGATCTCGGCATGGCGACCGCCAACAGCATCGCCGCCCTGCAGGCCGGCGCCGGGGCCATCAGTGGAACCTTCACCGGCCTGGGCGAACGCGCCGGCAATACCGCGCTGGAGCAGGTCGTGATGGCCGCCCGCCACTCCCTGGGCTGGGAGTGCGGCATCGCAAGCCACGCGCTTCCCGCGCTCTGCGAACTGGTGGCGCGCGCCGCAAAGCGCCCGATTCCACCCTCGCAGCCGATCACCGGCGAAGCCGTCTTTCAGCACGAGTCCGGCATCCACTGCCACGCCCTGCTCAAGGACCGCCGCAGCTTCGAGCCGTTCTCCTCCGCCGAGCTGGGGCGAGAGGCATCCGCGCCGGTCATCGGTCGCCACTCCGGCACGGAGAGCGTGCGGCAGCACCTTGTGCAGTTGGGTGTTGACGTCCCGCGCATGGTGGTGCAGCGCATGATGCCGGAGATTCGCCGCCAGTCGGTGCGCAATAAGGGCGCCGTCTCCGCGCAGGAGTTGTTGCAGATTCTTGCGTCGGTCAGCCGGGAGCTCGGCCTCGACATGCAGTCCGGAAAGACGGGCACAACTGGGTAACGGAATTGGTGAACGGAATTACATACGAAAATTCAAGGAGCGCGCAGAATGTTCAATCTTGTTGCCATTAATCTTCCCGATGAACAACGCCATTACGCCAACGAGTGCTACAAGGCGAAGTGCCATAACGAGGGCCGTTACCAGCTCTTCTCGGATATTGACGAGACCGGGCTGCCCGATTGGGAGGGCAAGCCCATCTGCTCCTTCCACCTGGTGGAGGAGGCGCGGCTGCGTCCTGAGATCATCATGTCCCTGATTGACATCATGATTGACACCATGGAGCAGCACCGCCTCTTTTCCGGAGCACACGGGCCGGAAGGCAGCGCCACGCGACAGGTGCTCAGCTTTCCTCGCAGCTAGTGTGGGCGGTCCGCAGCCGGGTACGCGGCGACAGGCGCCGCTCCGGCCGCAGAGGCCTGTTACTCCACGGCAAGGATGACGCTGGAGGCTTTGAAGGCGGCGCAGATGTGGTCGTTCACCTTGAGGCCGAGCGACGCAACACTGCTCTCGGTGATGATGCTGGTCAGCGTGTCTCCGCCCGGCAGCGCGATCTCAATCTCGGTGTTGACCGCGCCGTGATGCAGGCCGCTCATCTTACCGCACAGCACGTTGCGGGCGCTCAGTTTGTGGGCGTGCAGGTCCGTACCCAGAATACTCCAGCTCGCCTTCACCATCGCGAATGCGGGCTTGCCCAACGCCAGCCCCAGTGCGTCCACGCTGGTATTGGTGATGATGGCAACAATCTTGCTGCCGCCCCTGGTGGTCAGCTCTACTTCGGCATTTACCGCACCTTTGTTGATGCTGGAAACTGTCCCGGCAAAGGTATTGCGCGCACTGGTTTTCATCGTCACCGCTCCTTGATTACCGCCGAAGTAAGTATGGCATAGCACATTGGATTCAGCGCTGTCCCGCGGCGATGCTTTAAAGAGTCGCTGTCATCAGACTTTCTTTCTTGAGGTTCTCTTATGTCTTCGAATGCAACCCAGCCGGACGCCCTGCCCGCCGCCGGAACTCTCTCGCCGACGGCCTATAACCATCCCCTGCTCCAGGCCCAGACGGCTGCCAAACCGGCCTGCAAGTGCGGAGTCCTGCGTCCCCCGCGCAAGTTGCACGCCGCCGTTGGGCTCTGGCTGGCGCTCTTCGTCACCGTACATTTCCTCATCGGCCTCACGGCCATCAACCCCACTCGCTACGAGCGCGTGATCGGCTGGCTGCATCGCTCGCCCGCCGCCTTGCCCGGAGCCGTGCTGTTGCTTGTCCTACTTCCCATGCTGGTGCAGGCCGCCAGCGGAATCTTCCTCATCTACAAGGAAGGCGTGAAGTATGACGTGAAGCGCTGCGACCGCGGCGGCAAGCTGCGTTACTTCCTGCAGCGCTGGAGCGGCCTGGCGATCATCGCGTTCCTCCTGCCGCACGTGGCAATTCTGCGCGGCTGGGCGCACCCCGTGCTGGGTGGCGCACTCTCCTCGGCGGGCGTGCCGGAGAGTGGTGGCTTTGGCTATACGCTGCTAGCCCTGCATCCGTGGAGCTCGGCGGCCGCCAATTCCGCAATGATCGGCCTCCTGCTTGCCGGAATTCTCGGCACGGTCTTTCACGTCGCCAACGGCGCGTGGTCGGGCTCCGTGCTCTGGAAGCTTGTCAGCAGTGATCGCGGCAAGGCTTGGCTCAACTTTGCCAGCCTGGCAGCCGGCATTGGGTTGGCGGCCCTGGGATGCATCGCCTGGTACGCCTTCAGCCTTCGCCCTTATCTCCAAGGCAGCATCGCCGCTCTGCTGCGTTAATGGCTACCGGAATGGCTACCGGCCACGCCCACGCACAACTTACTCTCCACGTTACTCGGCGAAAGCCAGCCTGCGGCAGAGAAGAATCCGGTCCAGGATCGCCGGGAGACGCTCCTGGACCGGCCCATGGGACGGTACCCACGCAATCGCGAGACCCTAACCCTAGACTAGAACTTAATCATCCAGTCAATGTCGATCAGGTTCTCGCTCTTGCGCAGGTCGGGCCGCCAAAGGCCGCCGTGCCCGCCCATGGAAATGGAACCGTTGCCGCAGTAGCCGGCTGCTTGCGCCGCCGTGGCGCTGATGCTGGGATCGGAGCTGCCGTCCATGCAGGCGAATAGCTGCGGACTGCCGTTATTGGTGCCCGGCGTGTATCCGTAGGCATTCGGCGGGGTGATGCCGCCGCGGCCGCTCCAGTAAGGCACGTTGGCGTGACGGAAGTCGTACTCCACCCGGAAGGTCAGCCACTGCCGCGGCATGTAGTCAAAGGTCGCCGAAACGTCCCACGCCTTGAAGGGGTCGCTGGGATTGAAGCTGAAGTACGGTGAGTTCAGCGCCGCCGAGGCTGCCGTCTCGCCGTTGATGGGCGGCACCAGCACCAGGTAACGGCCGGGGTTGTTGATCTGTCCGCCGCCAAGCGTGAGCGCGAACTTATCCTTGTCGAACCAGTTGCGGTCGTAAGCCATGTAGCCGATAAAGCTCTGCTTCGGATTGATCCCGGCCGCAAAATGGTCGCCGCCAACACTGTTCACGTCATGCGTGTTGCCCTTGCAGCCCACTCCCTGGATGTACACGTTCTGCCCGGTCGTCATGCTGGGGCCGAACTCGCAACCCAGGTCGCCGGTCAGCGAGAAGGCCGACTTGCTCAGCCACTTCGACTTCGGCTTGTCGTAGTACCGGACCTCGACGCTGTTGTCGGTGTGAATGCGTCCGCGGTTCGGCGTGTACAGATCGTCGTGCCCCAGGCCGTAGTTGTTGCTCACAATGTTCAGCCACGGCCGCGGAGTCCATTTAATCTGCCCGCCCAGGCCTTTGCGAGAGTTCGACGAGCCATAGCTCTGCCATCCGTTAATGATCCACGGCTCGATCTTCAGGTGCGCCGTCGGGAAAAACTGAAGGCGGATGCCCTGGAAGAACCACGGCGTGTTCGACGACACATACGACGGCTGGTAGGCCCAGTTGTCAAAGTTGTAGTAACTGAACAGGCCCACGTAGGACATGAAGATGCCGGCGTCAATGTTGATGCCGTGCATCACGTTCAGGTGGTAGCCGCCATAAGCCTCGGCCAGGTACTGATTCGCGTTATTCAAATTCCACTGGCCCTTGGCCGGGCTTGGGTCGTTGCGTACGGTGGCCGCCGAGTAAGCGCCGAACTGCGTCATAAAACGCGCGCGCACGTTGTCGTGGTGGAAGTCACCGCCCAGTCCGAGTTGCTCGAGCTGGATTTCGTTCGAGCGAAACAACTCACTGCTGCCGCCCATGGAGTTGTCAATCGGACGGTTGAAGTCATAGGTGTAGGTGATGTCGGCGCGAATCTCCGGCGTGAAGAACGGCGAGTCAAACGCCACGTCCTTGTTGCGCGGATTGCCGTTCAGCCACGTCCAGTCCCAGTCGGAGAAAGGCTCGATGGGCTTGGGCTTGGCCGGTGCGGCAGCGGTATCCGCAGCGGCCAGCATGGGCGGCACGCTGCTGGACGCCGCTGGAGCCGCAGCCTGCGGTGGTGCCGCCGGAGCAACGGTCGCCGCCGGAGCAACGGTCGCCGCCGGAGCAGCGGTCGCCGCTGGAACTGTCGCAGGGGCGGCAGACGCCGGAGCTGGGCCGGCCTGAATGCCATGGCTCTTCAGCAGTTCTTCCAGATGCTCGATGCGCGTTTGCATCTCGATCAGCAACTTGGTCAGGGCTGGATCCGAGGCCGTTGTGGGCGTCGCCGGCGCAGCCTGCGTCTGGGCATAGCCCTTGGCCGACAAATCTCCCCCGGCGATGAGGGACACGATCATGCAGAGCGTAGCCGCTCGCAGCGTACCCTTCAGCGAACATAGTGCGATGGTTTTCAAGTCTTGGCTCCTTTGTTCAATAGCCGTTCTATTGATGTCCTGCCGTGAGTGAAGCGTGAATCAGCGAACTTCGAGCGGATCTCTTCGCTGCAATCGAAAGGCGAAAAGCGCACCACCTTGCCGGGACGCCCCGTACGCAGATTTCATTCCCGCTGGCCGGTTTCCACCTGCCTTTTAGTGGGCGTTTGCCACCGAGATCACCGCAACCGAGTCTTCCGCTGCCAGCCCGGTGATATCGGCCTTGCCTCCGGCAACCGCGCGCAATTTGTCATCGGCTCCCAGCAGGCGGAAGGCCCTGTCTTTCGACACGAGGACGTAGTGCCCTCCTGCCTGCACGCAGCTGTTCGTGCAGCTTTGCAGCGTGTCGAATCTTGTGCAGTTGTAGTGATGACTCAGGCGGCCTGAGCAGGAAACGGTTCCACTCAGCGTCACACTTTCTCTCTTCGCAGATACGCCGTTGCCTTCCTGCGCAACCAGTGGCGACGACAGCACCAGCACCATTCCTGCCAGCGCGAGCCACACCACGACACCAACGCTCTTACATGCCTTCACGTTACTCATGGGAAACTCCTTTTTCTAAAACGGAGATACCAAACCCGGTAACCAGCATGCCTTCGCGAATCTAAAACAGACCTTAAGTCATGGTTAAGAAGTCCTTAAGCCAGTCGCGCCAACCTATGTTTTCCTTTTGCTAAGACATAAGTTGCTTTTATTGGCTCTAGGCGCCTTAGCGGTTTTCTATGCACCCGCCATGTTCGATGGATTGCCGCCAGGCCTTAATCTCTTCCGAGGCCGAATGGGTTTTGTCTGCGAATGTTCGCCCGGGTGCGGTCAGTTAGAACAGTTTTGTATCCGGAGTGCCGCCACGTCGCGCCCATCCTCGTAAGCCGGGTAAAATGCTGCCATGGCAAAGGACTGGACAACTCGCCTCATCCATACCGACGCCAGCGTTCCGGAAGATTTCCGCTCGCTGGCCGTGCCCGTCTATCGCGGCTCCACCGTCGTCTTTCCCGACAGCGCCTCCACCCACACGGAATGGAATCAGCAGGAGTTCGGCTACGCCTACGGCCTGCACGGCACGCCCACCACTCTTGAGCTGGCCGCGCGCATCGCCGAGCTCGAAGGCGGCACGCGCACCTTGCTCACTCCCAGCGGATTGGCGGCCATCGGCGTAGTGGATTTGGCATTTCTCTCCGCCGGCAGCCACGTACTGATTCCGGACAACGTCTACAGCCCGAATCGCATCCTGGCCACAAAACTTCTGCGCCGCTTCGGCATCGAGGCCTCACTTTACCCTTCGGAGATTGGCCGCGGCATCGTCGAACATTTCCGCCCCAACACTCACCTGGTGTGGACCGAAAGTCCGGGCTCCATCACCATGGAGATTCAGGATGTGCCGGCCATCGCGGCCGCCGCCCATGAGCGCGGCATCCCCGTGGCGCTCGATAATACTTGGTCCGCCGGCGTGCTCTTCCCGGCCTTCGATCACGGTGTGGACGTCTCCGTGCAGGCGGCAACCAAATACATCGGCGGGCACAGCGACCTGCTCTTGGGCTCGGTCACCGTGCGCGACCACGCCTATCTCGACAAACTCGGCGAGGTCCGTGCGCGCTTCGGGATGGCGGTCTCGCCCGACGATTGCAGCCTCGCCCTGCGCGGCCTCACCACGCTGGCCGTGCGTTTGCAGCACGTGGAGCAGTCGGCGCTGGAAATTGCGCGCTGGTTGGCCGATCGGCCGGAGGTGCAAACCGTTCTCCACCCGGCGCTCGAATCCTGCCCGGGACACGAACTTTGGAAGCGCGACTTCTCCGGCTCCTCAGGACTGTTTTCTCTGGTCTTTAATCCGGAGTTCAGCGGCCAACAGGTCCGCGCCTTCGTTGACGCGCTTGCCTTGTTCCAGATCGGTTATAGCTGGGGAGGCGTGGCCAGCCTGGCCGTCGCCTATGACATGACTCACGTGCGCAGCCGCACCAACTACGGCGACCGCATCGTGCGCTTGAACATCGGGCTGGAGAGTACCGAAGACCTGATCGCCGACCTTGCGCAGGGACTGGCGGCGATGCGCGGCTGAGCCTCACCGTGCCAGTTGTTTGCGAATCAACTGCAGCTCCGCCTGCCGCCGCGCCGTCGTCTTGGGATACGCCAGATGCAGGCTCTCCAAGGCTTCCAGCACAATCTGGCTGACGATCAATCGCGCGTTCTTCTTGTCGTCCGCGGGCACAACGTACCAGGGTGCAATCTGCGTGCTGGTCGTGCCCAGGCAGTATTCGTACGCATCCATGTAGCGCTTCCAGTATTTCCTCTCGCGGATGTCCGCCAGGCTGAACTTCCAGTTCTTCTGCGCCTCGTCAATGCGATCGAGAAAGCGCTTTCTCTGCTCTTCCTTCGACATGTGCAGAAATATCTTCACCACCCGTGTCCCACAGTCGTAAAGATGCCTTTCCATGTCAACCATGCTGCGGCAGCGGTTTGCCCACAGGGTCTTCGGATCGCGCATCGCCTCGCTCAGTCCTTCGCTCACCAGCATCCGCGGATGCACCCGCACCACCAGCACCTCTTCGTAGTAGGAGCGGTTGAAGATGCCGATGCGCCCTCGCCTGGGGAGCCGGCACACCGTGCGCCACAGGAAGTCATGGCTCAACTCCTCGACGCTCGGCTCGCGGAAGCTGAAAACCTCGCAGCCCTCCGGGTTGATCCCGCTCATCACGTGCCGGATCGCGCCATCCTTGCCGGCCGAATCCATCCCTTGAAAGATCAGCAGCAGCGCATAGCGGCTGGACGCGTAATGAAGCCGCTGCAAGTCGCTCAGCCTGTCAACGTGATCCTGCAATAGCCTCTGATACTCGCCCTTGGTCTTGCATACCGGCTTCACGTCCGTCGGGTAATCGGCCAGCTTCACGCTCTCCTCGGGACGAACCCGAAACCTCTCAATGTCTATCTTCATCTCACACCGCTTTCGCGCGCTCATGGAAATTTCCCCGTGAGTATACGTCCACAGGCCGGAGCCCAATCAGCAATGTTGTTCAGAGAGAATCATCCGAAGAGAATCACCCGAATGGATAGGAGAAATTGATCGAGTGTGACCCAGAGTCGGCTGTCTTCCAACTCTGAGGTTGAGGAGGCAAACCGGGTGCCCCACCTTCGCCGCTGCCGGGTGCCCCACCTTCGCCGCTGCTTTTGCGGCTAAGGTGGGAAGCAGAAACCCAGCGGGTGCCCTACCTTTCCGCCATCCTTCGGCGGAGGGTGGGGTAGTCAAGCCCTGCCTAAGAAGTGAAAACAGGCATCTATTTCCGAGTAAGCACCTTTGAATAAACGATTCCACTCGGATAGGAAGTGCCTTGGCTGTATATGGACAGGAATCAAGATTGCCAGCGATTTCCTATCCATTGGGCGATACTGTACGGACGGCATGATAGAGAGGACGTTTATGCACGAGGCAATTAGAGCTTTCCATTTGAAGTTGCGTCCCGACGACAAGCTGTGGTTCGAAGCCGCATGGAGAGACTTTGATGGCGAGAGATGCATGTTCAACGAAGCACTCGATCCGCATGAAGTCCTCAGTTGTGGTGAACATGTTTGGGGTGGTCAGATGCTTCCAGATACCATCCCGATCCTTGCGAATGGATGCGGTGACTACCTGTGTGCGAGGTTCAGTTTCGATGGCACGCTGTCCGAAATCATTGAATGGCAGCACGAAGGATCGAATTGGAGACACTACGGGTACTCAATCTGTGAAGCACTTGCGTTGAACCGGTGGGAGTATCGAAACATCGAGGGAAATGATTCCGAGAACATGTCGCCACCTGTAGGGCTATCTCCCGTCGCAGCGGCAGAGGCTGCGTGTGCGAATGCCCTTGAAAGCAAACTGCAGGAAGTGTGCCATCATTTCGGAGGCAATAAGCTCGCGAATATGGTGGGCGTTGACTGGAAGGAATTCAGACTCTGGCTGCCCGATCCGTCCGAAATGCCAGTCCCAGTTCGTGATCAACTTGCATCCATAATCGGAGTTGATCCACAAGAGTTGGTGATCCAGGATTGGGATTCAGCTAGGAAGCACGCCAATGCAGTCCTCCAATTGAGAACTGACCTGGCGTGGACCTACGCTGTGGCTGGCCGCGCACAAGAGAGGTCAGGCCTTGCAGACATGGCTTTGAAGATGTATGAAGCTGGAGTTCGGAAGCTTTGCTCCTCGACGTCGTTCACGGACACATGGAAACACAACCTCACCATTGGCAGCAAATTCGCGGTGGATCGTCTTCTCAACTTCCCCGTGGACACCCTCGATCCTAGTTCACGTGAATACATGGTCGCCGTCGCAAACAACAAGTTGAGAGATTACTGGATCGCTCAATCGGAGGCGGCAGTTGCGGATGGAGAATTTGAAGCCGCCTACCAGTGCATGTATGCCGCTGGGTGGGACGACCTCTATACCGACGATATTCTGGAAATATTGCAAGCACTTGCCTCGTTGGCCAAACGGGCCAGCTCTCCCACTCTGGAAGCTATTTCAAGCCTGCATATCTCCACGGCGCCCTGAGGATACCTGCCGAAGACAGGCTAAGTATCCACCTATCACCCACCGGGTTGCGCTTCCCCGCCCAACAAAAAACCTCCGCCTCAACGGCGAAGGTTTTTCCTGCAAGCTCACTGTGCCCTGCGTTACTGTCCCAGGCGGCGGATGCGTGGCGGCAGCGGCGCGGCGCCATGTTCGGCGGCCAACTGGTTCAGCGGAGCGCGGTAGTGTTCGTCCTCGTTTTCCAGGTGCTTTTGCAGCATGGTGCGGTACTCCCGCAAATGGTGGAAGGCCGCCGCCATCTCCCGCCGCGCCAGCTTTTTCCTCACCATGCGCAGCGCCTCAAGGATTGCCTTGTGGCCCAGCGCGTGGCCCGTAAGTCCTGCAAACTCAATGCGTTTGAGCATCGCTTCCTCGTGCTCAAAGTGCAGCCGCGTGACCCTCAGCACGTCGTCGGCAGCAATCATCAGGGAATCCTGCGAGACGCCGAGCACCATGGCGTTCGTCAGTTCCACGGCGGCGCGTTCAATTTCACGGTGTTCTTCGTCAATAATGGAAACCGGCAGTGGAAAGTGGTCTTCGCCCATCGCATGTAACTCCTTACTGAATTTGATGTTATGCGATTGTCGTGCCATGTCAGAGTGCTTCACCCCGAAGCACTCTGGAGTGCTTAGTGTAGCGGTCTTTGTCCGTTTTGTCTTCGGCAAACATGGCCTTTTCCTTGAGTCGCGGCGCCGCCGTGGAACTTCCCAAGGCACCTCCAACTATGTGAAAAAGCAACCACCTGGCGCGCCGGGCTGGCCGCCAACGTGGTAAAAAGGGAGGAGAAAAGCGAGCGCGAACCATGGCACTGAGAATCCCACACAGCCTGCTGGAAAACCTGTGGCAGCACGGGGAGGAGAGCTATCCCCATGAGTGCCATGGAGTTCTGCTCGGCTACTACGATTTTCCGCTGAGCACCGTGGAGGGAGTGGCGCGTTTTGATGCCGCGCAAAACGACTCGAAGGGTGAGCGCTATCAGATTGATCCCGAGGAGCTTACACGCATACAGCGAGAGGCCCGCGAGCGCGATATGGACGTTGTAGGTTTCTACGTTTCGCACCCCGATGGCGCGGCCCGCTGGACGGCCCAGGACCTGAAAGAAGCGCACTGGAGTGGCTGTAGCTATTTGATTCTAAGCATCGAAAAGGGAGCCGGGGCGGAGGCCAACTGCTACCTTCTGCGTGAAGACGGCCGCGGAAAACACTTCGAAGATGAAGCTCTCACCGTGACTCGCGACGGGCGCTGAATTTTGCACCTTCCCAACCGTGTAACCATTTTGCTTCCAACCTGATACAACGAATACCTCATCCTGAAATCCGCGTTTTGCGTCGCAGCAGAATTCGGCGCGCGCGGAGCAAATTCGCGTGTTTTTGCGACCCCCGCGAAGGTGGTTTTTCGGGTGGCGACACTTCGGCTGGAGTGTCCAGTTGAGTGGAATTTTCGGCGAGGATTGGCACCCTGATTCCCGTCGAACTTCTCTCCTGTTTCGTCCTCGTGCTAGGATGCCGGACGATGAAAGCGCCTACGCCACAGAACCCACTGCCGCCGAAGTCCGATCCCCACAAACCAACGCCCGCAGCCGATGGACATTCAGCTACCGGAAGTTCAAGCGCCGGAAGTTTCAGTGTTGGAAACTCCAACGCCGGACATTCTCCCGCTGTGCATTCATCCCCGGTGCACTCGCACACGATGCCCGCTCATGTGGACCTACAGGAGGCGGCGCGGCTGTGCCTGATTGAGCATGGCTTTGAGCCGGAGTATCCCCCCGGCGTGGCCGAGCAGTTGAAGAGCCTGCGCGCGCATCCTCCGGTGGTGGCCGCCGGCGGCGCGGTGAAGGACCTGCGCGGGCTTTTGTGGTCGAGCATTGACAACGACACCAGCCGCGACCTGGACCAGATTGAAGTGGCCGAGCAGTTGGCCGACGGCAGTATCCGCGTGATGGTGGGCGTGGCCGACGTGGATACCTATGTGCCGAAGGGCTCGGCGATTGACCTGCATGCCTACAAGGAGACGGCGACCATCTACACCGGCGTGAAGAACTTCTCCATGCTGCCGGAGGAGCTTTCGACGGGCACCACTTCTCTGCTGGAGGGCGGCGACAAGTTGAGCCTGGTGGTGGAGTGCGTGGTGAGCGCCGACGGGCAGGTGACGGGCGACCAGGTGTACCGGGCGGTGGTGCGCAACAAGGCGCAGTTGGCCTATGACGGAGTGGGCGCGTGGCTGGAAAATCGCGGTCCGGCTCCGGCGAAGGTTGCAGCCAGCGCAGAGTTGCAGGCGCAGCTCCACTTGCAGAACAAGGCGGCCGGCGCGTTGCGCGATGCCCGGCTGCGCCACGGAGCGTTGAACCTGGAGACGGACGAGACACATCCGGTGATGCAGAACGACGTGATTGTGGACATTGCGCGGCAGCAGAAAAACGCGGCCACCGAGTTGATTGAAGACTTCATGATTGCCGCCAACGGCGTGGTGGCGCGGATGCTGGAGCAGGTGAGCAGCATCCGGCGCGTGGTGAAGACTCCCGAGCGCTGGGACCGCATTGTGGAGCTGGCCCGGCAGTTGGGTGAGAGCCTTCCGGGGGAGGCCGACAGCCTTGCGCTGAACAACTTCCTGATCAAGCGGAAGAAGGCAGACCCGGATCACTTTGCCGACCTCTCGCTGACGGTGATCAAGCTGATGGGACCGGGCGAGTATGTGCTAGAGCGCCCCGGAGATCCCGGGCCAGGTCACTTCGGGCTGGCCGTGCAGGACTACACGCATTCCACGGCGCCCAACCGGCGCTATGCGGATTTGGTGACGCAGAGGCTTTTGAAGGCCCTGCTGGATAAGGTGCCGCAACCGTACACCGACGCGGAGCTTGGCGCCGTGGCCACGCAATGCACGCAGAAGGAAAACGACGAGCGCAAGGTGGAGCGCGAGATGACCAAGCGCATTGCGGCCGTGGCCATGAGCAGCCGCATTGGAGAGACGTTCGACGCGATTGTGACCGGAGTGACCGTGCATGGAACATTTGTGCGGGTGCTGCGTCCACACGTGGAGGGACTGCTGCTCGGCGCGGTGCATCCGGGCCAGCACGGCGGCGCCGACGTGGGCGACCGCATGCGGGTGAAGCTGGTGAGGACCGACGTGGAGAAGGGCTACATTGATTTTGTGCGGGCGTAGGCGCCTACAACAAACTCAAGACCTCTGTTGCGCGGGCTGCGCCGCGGCTTCCGCGTTCACTTCCCGATTGACCACGCCGGGCACGGTGACGGGCATGCGTCCGCGGGCGGGGATCTCTCCGAAGAGGTAGCGGACGGCGGCAGCCTCACTGACGGTTGCGTTGGAGAAAGCGCAGACGGTGGCCGCGGAGGGCGGGTACTGCGAGAGGATGTAAGGGCTGCCCATGGCGAGGAAGATGGTCTTGTCAGCCGCGCCGCGCAGAACGCTGGCCAGCAGTGCGGAGGGTGCGCGATCGAGCGTGGGCGTGCCTTCACCTTTGCCTCCCGAGGGACCGACGTAGACGGCAACCACGACGCGCTCGGCTGCGGCGACGGATTCCATCACCTGCGGCGAGAGCGAGTGGCTGAGCGTGTCATCAATGAAGATGACACGGGCGTCAGGGGCGCGGAGATGCACCTCGCGGGCGAGGGCGCGGCCGTTTTCACCTCGAGCATCGTCGGTAAAAACCAAAACCAGAATGCGATTGGTGGGCGCGGGCGTCGAGTGATAGACGAACTGCTGCGTGGGTGCGGCCGCGCGCGGCAGGGGCAACAGGTGATGCGCGGCGGAAGGATGCGCATCCAGGCGATTGACCAGGGTGATGGCGTCTTCGGCGACGTGCTGCGCGAGGGCGACGCTCTCCGGCTGATTGAGCACCTGGTTGATGGCGTTGAGATCCACCAGGCGATTTTTATGCAGGCCGAGAGCGGACTTGACGGTGAGAAGTTTCAGGACACTCTCATCAATGCGATCTTCGGTGAGTTCGCCGGAGCGGACGGCTTCGAGGACACCGTTGTAGGCGCCGTCGAGATCGCCGGGGATGATGAGAAAGTCGGCTCCGGCCTTGAGGGCCATGACGGCGGCGCGTCCGCTGGTGGCCGGCGTGTTGCCGCCGAAGATCTTGGTGAGGCCGTTCATGTCCAAGGCGTCGGTGACGACGATGCCGCGGAATCCCATCTGCTGCTTGAGGACGTTGGTGGTGATGCGCGGCGAGATGGTGGCGACCTTCGTGGTGTCGGGTTCGAGAGCGGGCACGACGAGATGGCCGACCATGACGGAGTCCACTCCGGCGGCGATGGCGGCACGGAAGGGCGGAAGCTCGATCTGATTGAGATGCTCGAGCGAACCGTTGACGCGGCCGACGGCGAGATGCGTGTCGGTGTCGGTGTCTCCGTGGCCCGGGAAGTGCTTGGCCGTGGTGAGGCCGCCGAGCTCGTGGGCTCCGCGGATGTAGGCCGCGACCAGCTGGCTGACCTCAGAGGGGTCTTCGCCAAAGGCGCGGGTGTTGATGATGGGATTGTTGGGATTGGAGTTGACGTCGGCGTCGGGAAAGAAATTCCACTGCACGCCAATGGCGCGAGCCTCGGCGGCCGAGACGCGGCCGAACTGGTAGGCGTAGTCGGGATTGACAGCCGCGCCGAAGGCCATGGCGTGCGGAAAGACGGTGCCTCCGCGCAAGCGCATGGGCAGGCCGCGTTCGAAGTCGGCGGCAAAGAGCAGGGGCAGTGGGCTATCGTGCTGTAGCTGGTTGATGACCGCGGCGGTCTCCAGCGGGCTGGGACGGACGAGCAAGCCGCTCTCACTGGGCGCGGTGATGCCCCAGGAGCCGAGATGATACTTCTGCATCTGGTCGCGCAGCTTGAGGTACTCCGGGCCGTGAAGGTTCCAGAAGTCCACCTTGGCCCAGACCATGAAGAGCTGGCCGACCTTCTCCTCGAGGGTCATGTGCGCCAGGGTGCGCTGCGCCCAGCGGGCTCCGGTGGGATCGGCGGCGGCAGCGGCGTCGGCAACGTCGTCGGCCTTTGCGCCGGAGGAAGGAACGTCCTCGCGAGGAATGGCGAGAGCGAAGCTGGTGAGAAGCACGAGCGCGATGAACAGGGACAGCAGTTTCCGCATGACAAAAACCATAGCATCCCGGGCGGGCAACAGCACAATGGCGGAAGAAAAAACGCAACCCGGCGGTAACCCCTTGGCGGGCGGCCCGGGCGAGGCGGATTGCGCGCAGGAAAATGCGGGGCTGGCCTGCGGTGCACAGCCTGGGGCAAGCTCGCGCGTGGTACAAATGATGATCTGACGCCTGGAAGTTGCCGGGAGATTCCATCCATGCCGCATGCAATAAGGCCGCTGCTGCTGAAGCCGATACGCCACGTGATGATGTTGGCCGCCCTGCTGTGCCTGGCCGCGGTGTGCGTGGCGCAGACGGCAAAACCCTACGACTTTTCCGCCATGGATGCGGCGATTGCAGAGGCCGTCGAGCAAGGCGTGATTCCCGGGGCGGTGGTGCTGGTGGGGCACGACGGGCAGGTGGTGCATCGCAGGGCCTTTGGGCGGCGGGAGGTGGAACCCGTGAGCGAGACGATGACCGCGGAGACCATCTTCGACATGGCCAGTGTGACCAAGTGCCTGGCGACCGCCGTGGCCATGACGCAGTTGATCGAAGAAGGCAAGGCCGGGCTGGATGAGCCGGTGGCGAAGTATCTGCCGGAGTTTGCCACCAACGGCAAAGCGGCGATCACCATTCGCGAACTGCTGACCCACACCAGCGGACTGCGCGAAGACCTTGACCTGCACGAGGAGTGGACGGGGCGCGAGACGGCCTACCGGATGGCCATGCAGGAGCATACGGTGCACACGCCGGGGATGCATTTTTCCTACAGCGACATCAACTACATTGTGCTGGGATTTGTGGTGGAAAAGCTGAGCGGCATGGGTTTGGACGAGTACGCCGCGCGCAGGATTTTTACGCCGCTCGGGATGAACGAGACGCGCTACCTGCCTCCTGCGGAGTGGCGGCCGAGGATCGCTCCGACGGAGCGCGACGAGCAGGGACATTGGCTGCGCGGAGTGGTGCACGATCCCACGGCGCGGCGCATGGGCGGCGTGGCGGGACACGCGGGAGTGTTTTCCACCGTGGACGATTTGGCAAAGTTCGCCGAGGAGATGCTGGGCGCGGGGCGGGTGCTGACCCCACAGGCGCTGCGGCTGATGACCACTCCGCAGCAGCCGAAGACCCTGGCGGGCGATGTGCAACGCGGGCTGGGATGGGATATCCACTCGGCGTTTTCGGCACCGCGCGGCGAGCTGTTCGGTGCGACTTCGTTCGGCCACACGGGATTCACCGGAACGTCCATTTGGATCGATCCGGCCTCGCGCAGCTACGTGATTCTGCTGAGCAACGCCGTGCACCCGAATGGCGGACGAATGCCGGGAACGCTGCGGGCACGGGTCTCCACCGAGGCGGCGCGCGCGCTGGGCTTGGGAACGATGGATGCAGCAAAGCCGCAGGCGGCGGCGGTGCGCACGGGGATTGAGGTGTTGAAGGCTGACGGCTTTGCCGAGCTGCGAAGGCCGGGGCGCGAGGTGACTCGCGTGGCGCTGGTGACCAACCAGACGGGCGTGGACGAGGCAGGCGCGCGCGACATTGATTTGATGGCAGATGCCGAGGGAGTGAAGCTGACGGCGATCTTGATCCCGAGCATGGGCTGGCCGGGCAACTGGACACGACGAAGGTTGGAGATGGACGCGACGGGGCTACGGGCGTGCCAGTCTACAGCG